>DATNHT010000015.1:0-28390 GCA_035604815.1 Opitutaceae bacterium | reverse complement strand
CAGAACGCAGCCCTCGAGGGAAGAGAGTGAGTCTGCCCCCAACCCCTTTTGAAAAACGCGAACCCTCTCCAGCAATTACTTGCGCCGCTATCCTGCCCCAAAAAAGCCTTTTTCAGCTCCCAGTAGCGAAGGTCAGGCTAGAGCGCTCCCGGCACACTCCCTAGACCTTTTCCCAAGGTCTCTCCGACGCCGGGTCGCGACCCTCGTCGAAATCGATGAAATCGAAGTAGGTCTCGATCGGCCTGCCCTCGAGGCCCCCCTCCGCGATGCGCTGGCGCAGGCGCTTGACGAGGTCGGGCGCGTCGTGCCAGCCGCGCTTCATCAGGAAGCCGTTCCAGACGGCGCACTCCTCGTCCGTGCGCCGGCCGCCGCGCCGCTCCGCCCACTCGAGCACCGCCTCGTCGGTTCCGCCCTTGAGCGCCCGGTGCCTTATGTCATCATAGGGAACGCGCAGAAAACCGCAGCAGCGGGCGTCAAACATGCCCGGCTTGCTGTCGCCGATGTTCTCGACGTAGTCGGCCGGCAGCCTGCCCGCAGAATGGAGGCGTATCTTGTCCACCATCCGCCCGAAGTAGACGAGGCGGCCCACCTTGGCGTAGGGGCTGCGGAGACCGGGGACGTGGGGCATTGGCACAGGGGTCAGCCGAGCAGAATGCCGACGCGCCCGGAAAGGCAAGGCTTTGGCGGCGCCGGGCTCACCCCTCCGCGCGTCCCCGCGCGTCCGCCTCGATCAACCCCTTCAGGCGGTCGAGCTCGCCCCGGACCCTGGCCTTGACGGCGGGCAGCGCCGACAGGTCCTCCGCCTTGTCCGAGGCAAAAAGGTAGAACTTCATCTTCGGCTCGGTGCCGCTGCCGCGGGCGGCGAAACGGTACCCGTTCGAAAGTGTCACGACGTACAGGTCCTGCTTTGGGATCTCCTCGCCGTCCGCGTCCAGGATCCTCTCGCGGCCGAAGTCCTGGAAGCCGGTGACCCGCACGTCGCCGAAGCCCTGGGGGCGCGCCGTCCTGTAGGTGTCGAGGATGCGCTTTATCTTCGCGCTCCCGCTCGCGCCCTCGTAGTAGATGTTGACGGTGTCCTCGAGGAAGAAGCCGTACTTGAGGTAGACCCGGTCGAGGTACTCGGGCACGGTGAGGCCCTGGCCCTTCACCCAGGCGCAGAGCTCGGAGAACATCAGGCAGGCGGCGTTTCCGTCCTTGTCCCGGACGCAGTCGTTCGGGAGGTAGCCGTAGCTCTCCTCGGTGCCGAACACAAAGAAGGTGCCGTGCAGCAGGTGCAGCCGCGCCCTCTCGGCGGGCGGCGTCCTGTCGTAGTCCCAGCCGGGCCCCATGGCGCCCTTGAGGCGCTCCTCGTACAGGCGGATCTTGGCCCCGATCCACTTGAATCCGGTCAACGTGTCGATCACCTTGACGCCGTGGGCGCGCCCGATCGCGTCCTGGAGCTGGGTCGTGACAAAGGTCTTGATGATGCAGGCGTTCGGCGAGCCCGCCTGGGGGATCCTTCCCAGCTCCTTGAACTTCGTCAGCCGGTATTCCGCGATCAGCGACCCGATCTGGTTGCCCGTCAGGAGCTCCATCGCTCCCGACCGCCCGCGCACGGCGACGCCCATCCGGTCGCAGTCCGGGTCGGTCGCCATCACGACGTCGCACCCCCTGCGGTCCGCCGTTGCCACGGCCAGCGTGAGGGCCTCGGCGTTCTCGGGATTTGGCGATTTCACGGTGGAGAACCTCGGGTCGAACTCGAGCTGCTCCCGGACCTCGACGACGTTGCAGCCGGCATGGATGAGCAGCGGCGGGCAGTGGACAGCGCCCGTCCCGTGGATGTTCGTGTAGACCACCTTCAGGTTGGCGCCGCGCAGCATCGCCGGATCCGCCACCGCGGTCGCGGCGATGTCAAGATAGGCGTCGTCAACCTCGCGGCCGAGGACGGTCACCCGCGAGAGGTCCTTCTTGAGGAATTCCGACACCGCCCCGAGCGGCACGGCAGCCACGTCGGCGACGATGCCCCTGTCATGGGGCGGCACGACCTGCCCGCCGTCGACAAAGTAGGCCTTGAACCCGTTGTCGTGCGGCGGATTGTGGCTCGCGGTGATGACGGCCCCGGCGTGGGCGCCGATGCGGCGCACGGTGAAGCTCAGCTGCGGGGTCGGCCTAGGGCCGTCGAAGATGAACGCCTCGCCCCCGAGCTGCGCCCAGACCGACGCCGACAGCTCGCAGAAATGCCTGGAGTAGAACCGGACGTCGTGCGCGATCACCAGGCGAGGGGCGGCGCCGTCGCCCCTGCGGCGGAGGAATTCCCTCGTGTAGCGGAAGAGCCCTATCACGGCCCGGGTCAGGGTAAAGTCGTTCAGCATGTTGCTCCCGACCGCCGCGTGCTCCGGCATCCCGTATTCGCCCGGCGAACCGGTCTCGGCGGCGGTGGAGACCGCGCCGATCGTCCTGCCCCGTATCCCGCCAGTGCCAAATTCGAGCTCGCGGTAGAAGCGGTCGTTCAACTCGCTCCACGACTGCCTGTCCACGAGTTCCCCGATGCTGGACTGGGCCCAGGCCGGCAGCTTCGCCCCAAGGTACGCCGCGACATTCGAGGCCGCGGCCTGCATGAGCTGGCCCGCGCGCACCGCGGTTTCGATCTTCGCGGACTGTGTCATGGGTTCGGGGCCTCGAGGCAAAGGCCGTCCGCGATCGCGGGCCTCGCCGCGAGGCGGGACCAGCTCTCGGCAAAGGATTCCTCGTCCAGGCCGAACAGCGGCGAAACCTCAATCGAGACCCCGGGCAGCCCGGTCGGATCGGTCGGCACCGAAACGCCGGCCGAACGGAGCCAGCGCGCAAACTGGCGAAGCTGGTCGGCGCGGCAGGTGGCGGGCGAATCGATGCCCTCGGCGTTCTTCACGGGTGAGAAGTCGTCGGCGCGGTTCGTCTCGACGACGACCGGGCTCGTTGCGGACGGCAGGGCATCGAACACAAAGAGCTCGAACTTGACGCCGTTCGCCCTCTGTGGCTTCACCTCGCAGCCGTTTTCGTCAACGGTTGCGATCCTCTTGTCCGCCCTGTGAAACGGGAGTCCGTCGGCGCCGCGCGCCATCTTCCGAATGAATTCCCGGTCGAGGGCGTGGATCGCGATGCTTCCAGCCTCGTAGCGGAGGGCGCCCGTCGCCGGGTCCCTTTCCCGCTGGAGCGCCAGGGGCAGGTCCGAGTACTCGATCACAACCAGCTCGCCCCTGCGGACGCAGAAATGGCCCAGCTTCTCCTCCGGGTACGCTTTGGGCACGGTCTTGCTCGACATCTCGGATCCGCGGCCCAGGTGCCATCCTATGAACGCCGGGTCGACGCACCTGACGAGGGGGTTGTCCACCTGGAAGTAGCTCAGCGTGTCGATCCCCTCCGAGGCCAGGAGGTCGAGCGCCCCGCTTCTCTCGAGCGCCCGCAGCGATCCGCCGTGCCCGTCGGGGGAGAGGGCCAGCGAGCCCTGGGTCTCAAGGAGGATCTTCCCCGTGAAGTCCACGGCGGGCATCCGTCCCTGCCTGAAAAGGTGGATCCGGCCCCGGTCGAGGCCGAAGTGCCCGCTGTCCTCAAAGAACGCCTCGGTCTGCGCGTGGTTCTGGTGGCTCGTCATGATGAACCAGTGCAGGGGCCGGCCGTAGCGCCTCTCCGCCGCCAGGATCTTCCAGGCGAAGACCTGGAATAGGGACCGGTGGCGGACGGGCGTGACTGGAAACGTTCCCTTTGGGCCGTCGTAGCCCAGGCGCGTTCCCTGTCCCCCGGCGACGGTGAACGCGGCGACCCTCCCGGCGCGAAGCGCGGCCTCGCCTTCCGCCTTCGCCCGCGACCACGCGGCGGGATCGCCCCCCCGCGAGGGCAGGCGTTCGAAAGGCGCCGGGGCAAGCCCCTCCAGGTCCACGGTCCGCGACGCGCCCCCCGTGACAAGCGTCCGCACCAGGCGGTCGACCTCGCCTAGGTCGATCTCGGCGGCCTGCGACAGGAGCCGAGCCTGGGAGTCCGGCGCCAGCCGCTCGAAGAAGGCGAAGACCTGCCCCTGTCCCGCACGACGAAACGAGTCGATGAGCCCGGTGGAGTCGCGAGTCATGCGCGGCTACTTGTCATTCCTGAGGACGGAAGACGGGCCCGCGGAGCCCTTCGAGTCGTCGTCCTCAAAACGGAAGACGAACTCGTCGGGCTTGGCGTATCCCAGCCTGATGCGGATCACCTTATCGACATACGCCGGATCGGTCCGCAGCCGCTCGAGCACCCTTTCCTGGTCGCGCAGGTGGCTCTGCGCCTCGGCAAGCCTGCGGCGGTTCGCGGACTCGACCTGCTCCAGCCGGCTGTACTCGTCGTGCGCATCCTTGAACAGGATCCCGCCCGCGAGGCCGAGGCCCACGAAGAGCAGCACGTAGAGGCTTAGGATGATCTGGCGGAAATTCACGGATATTTGACTTTGCCGGCGGCGCCTCGGATTTGCCGCGGAATGGGCTCAACGTCGGGGCAGCATGCCTTGGGGATGGTGGCCATTGCTTTCGTCCATTTTCAGTTTCTGAAGAACCGCGTCGAGTACCAAGTGCCGGGCGCGCGCCCGTTCGTTCCGGTCCGGACGCGCCGGCGCCCTCGCGCTGTCCGCCGGCAAGCGCAGCTCCCCGAAGGCCGCAGTTCGCTCGGGCCGCTGCCTGCCGGCGGAGGTTTTGGCGTGCGTTTTTCGACCGGCCGGGCTTACTGCAAGGCGCACATGTATCTGAGCTATTACGGATTCAAGGAGATGCCGTTCAACATCACTCCTGATCCGAGGTTTCTCTTTCTGAGCCCCACCCACCAGGAAGCGCTGCAGCACCTCAAGTTTGGCGTCCGAGAGCGGAAGGGCTTCATCGTCCTGATCGGCGAGGTGGGTTGCGGCAAGACGACGCTCTGCAGGCGCTTTCTAAACGAGCTGGACCCGGCCCGCTTCGACACGGCGCTCATCCTCAATCCGCGCGTGACGGAGACGCAGATGCTCAAGGCGATCCTCAGGGAGCTCGGCGAGACGAAGCTCGCGCGGAGCCAGGTCGACCTCGTCTCGCAGATGAACCGCGTGCTTCTCGAGCGGATCGGGCGCGGGCGCGACATCGTGCTCATCATCGACGAGGCCCAGAACTTGTCCTTCGAGGTCCTCGAGCAGGTGCGCCTGCTCTCCAACCTCGAGACCGACAAGCAGAAGCTGCTCCAGATCGTGCTCCTGGGGCAGCCGGAGCTGAAGGAGATCCTCGCGCGGGACGAGCTGCGCCAGCTTCGCCAGCGCATCCTGGTCCACTACGAGCTGCATCCGCTTTCTCGCAGGGACATGATCCATTACATCCAGCACCGGCTCACTCTCGCGGGCGGCTCCGGCCGCCCTGCGTTCACACCCTGGGCCCTCCGCGAGATCCACAAGGCGAGCAGGGGGATCCCGCGCATCGTGAACAACCTCTGCGACAAGGCCATGCTCGCGGCGTTCATCCGCGAGTCCGACGAGGTGAACTACTGGGACGCGCGACGGGCTGCGCGCGACATGGACAACCTCACCAACTGAGCGGCCTATCATGAGCCTCATCAACGATGCACTGAAGAAGGCGGCGCGGCAGCGGGCAGAGGACCAGGCCGAGGTCGCGCCTCCCGCGCAGGCGGGGCGCCGTAAGCGGATACCCCGGCGCGGCGAGCCGATAAGCGTGCAGACGCTCGTGCTCCTGGCGGGCGCGGCGGTCACGCTCGTCGTGGCCTCGGTCGTCGTCACGGGCGTCCTGGTCACGGGCAGGCTCGAGCCGAGGCCGTCCACCGCGCCGAAGCCGATTTCGGTAACGCCGGCGCCGCAGGAGTCGCCGGCAGTCGTTGTGCAGGTGCCCCGTGTCCAGGAGGCACCGGCCCCGAGGCCCAGCCCGCCGCCCCCGACCGCGGCGCCGGTCGCCGCCGCAGTGACGCCCCCGCCGGCAGCCCCGACCATCCCGGTGGCCGCAGCCACCGCCCCGCCGGCCGACGCCGGCCGTCCCGCGGCCGCGCCGCAGCTCAGCCGAAGCGAGCAGGCCCAGAACTTCGTCGACAAGCTCCGGGTCACGGGGGTCCGGGCGGCGGGGCCCGAAAGCAAGGCGCTCGTGGACGGCCACGTCTTCCGCGTCAACGACATCCTCGACCGAGCCTTGGGCATCAGACTCGTGCAGGTCGACGCCGATCACCTCACCCTGGTGGACTCGGGGGGCGCGACCTACATCAAGAACTTCTGAAGGCGCGCGGGCGCGCCCCGACCCAGGGGGCCGTCAGAACGCGGTCTCCGGCGGCGCGACCACCTGCCAGAGGGTCTTGGCCGTGATCTGAAGGTCGAGCCAGATCGACCAGTGGGAGATGTAGTAGACATCCCAATACACCCTGCGCCGGACCATCTCCTCCTCGAGCACGGCCCCCCGGAAGCCCAGGCTCTGCGACAGGCCGGTGATTCCCGGCTTCACGAGGTTTCGGATCCGGTAGCCCTGGGTCTGCTGGCGGAACTCCTCGTCCAGAAGCGGCATGTAGGGGCGGGGGCCGACGATGCTCATGTCGCCGACGAGGACGTTCCAAAACTGGGGAAACTCATCCAGGCTCCGGCGGCGCATGAACCTCCCAAAGGCGAAGACGCGCTGGTCCTCCGAAAGCGCCTGCATGGACTCCGCCGTCGCATCGCCTGCCGAGACAAACATCGAGCGGAACTTGAGCATGCAGAACGCGGCTCCGCGCATGCCCCTGCGCTCCCGCGCATGGAAGAGGGGCCCGGGCGCCTGGAGCCTCTGCATGGCGCTCACCCAGGCGCAAAGGGGGGGCAGGAGCAGGACGACGACGGGCAGAGCGACGGCGATGTCAAAGGAGCGCTTGATCAGCCGGTTAAACGGGTCCTCGAGGGGTTCCTCCTGGAGCGTGTAGAAATGCCGTCCCTCCTCGGTCACGGGCACGAGCGGATGCGTGTACCGCTCCTCGATATCGCTGTGGATCAAGAGGCGGCAGCCCCGGTCCCGGCACGCAGCGATTACCCATCGCGCCTCGGAGTCGGTGGCCGGCAGCTCGAGCATGATCACCTGGCCCACACGCGCCTCGTCGAGAACCTGGGGAAGGTCGGACGGCTTGCCGAGCCAAGGGACCGGAAGGGCTCCCGACTGGGAGGGTGGAGCCTCGGGCGAGAGCAGGCCCACCGGATGGATTCCGAGCGGCTGCTTGTTCGCGATCCACTCGCCGAGCTTGGCGAAGGACTCCGGCCTGCCGATGAACACGGTCGGAAGCCGGTGGCCCTTCTGGAAGACGAACCGGGCAAGCCTGCGCGGAACCCACGCGTTCAGGAACGCGAGGCAGACCCAGCTCCACACGAGAAACGTGCCCAGGAAGAGCCTGCTGATCCTGTGGTCCTGCGTCGCGAACATCATGGCGAATATAAGGAGCGCCATGAGGGCCACCTGCCGGAACGCCCCCCGCGCGGAACCCCCGAGGTCCGGGAGGTGGAAGCGCGCAGCGAGCCGACGTGACACGTCGCGCGCCGACAGCAGCATCCCTCCGATGACGCAGAGGAAGTACGGCAGCAGGTTCACCTCCCTGCTCAGGTGCACAAACGGGACGTGGTAGATCAGGCTCGCGTAGGCCCAGAAAAACGCCCCGACGAACGCCGTCATTATCGCGGCGTGAATGTTTGCGAGTCCGCGCGCGCGCGCGTCGATCACCGACGCCCCCTCTTCTTGGCAAGCCAGGCTTCGATCCCCTTGATTGGAAGCGTGTTGACCACGTTTCCACGCGTGAGCCAGCCCTTGCGGGCCGCGTTGATCCCGGCCCGCACGTACACCAGGTCCTCCGCATGGTGTGCGTCCGGATTGATCGAGCATTCGAGGCCGCGCTCGGCCGCCCGCTTCCAGAGCCGCCAGTCCATGTCGAGCCGGAACGGATTGGCGTTGAGCTCGATGGCGACGCCGTTTGCGATCGCCGCGTCGATCACCTTGCCGGCGTCGACCCGATAGGCCTCCCGCTCGAGGAGGAGCCGGCCGGACAGGTGGCCGAGCATCGTGGTGCGCGGATGCTCCAGCGCCCGGACGATCCGCGCGGTCATGACGGCCTCGTCCTGGCCGAACGCGCTGTGAACCGAGGCGACGACATAGTCCAGCCGGGCGAGCGTGGCGTCCCCGAAGTCGAGGCTCCCGTCCGGCAGGATGTCGCACTCCGTCCCCGCAAAGACCCTCGTCTTGAACTGGCGCGACGCGTTCAGGGCCTCGATTTCGGCCACCTGGCGCAGGAGGCGCTCCTCGGTGAGGCCCCTTGCCTGTCGGCTCGACTTGGAATGGTCGGCGATTCCGAGATAGTCCCAGCCGAGCGCCTGCGCCGCGGCCGCCATTTCGCGCAGGGTGTTGCTCCCGTCCGACTCCGAGGTGTGGTTGTGGAAGGCGCCGCGGATGTCGGCAAGCTCGACCAGCGTGGGCATATCGCCTCGCTCGGCGGCGGCGATCTCGCCCATCCCCTCCCGCAGCTCCGGCGGGATGAACGCCAGCCCCAGGGCGCGGAAGACGGCCTTTTCGTCGGCGGCCGGCACGCCCTGGCCCAGCCCCGCCTTGTCCCGGGCCGTGCCTTCTCCCGCGGATTTGACCAAGCCCCATTCGCTCAGGCTCATCCCCCGGTCGAGGGCGCGCTGGCGCATCTGCACGTTGTGGTCCTTCGACCCCGTGAAGTGGTGAAGCGCGAACGCAAACTGGTCCGCGGGGACGATCCGCAGGTCGGCCTGGAGGCCGCCCTCAAGGCGCACGCTCGCCTTGGTCTCGCCCTTGGCCGTCACTTCCCGGACGCCGGGCCGCGCCGCGAACCAGTCGACCACAGGGGTAGGATCCGCCGCCGCGACGATGAAATCAAGGTCGCCGATCGTCTCGAGTCCGCGCCGCAGGCTGCCCGCAATCTCGGCGCGGCTCACCTGGCGCAGGGCCCGGAGTCCGGCGACGACGGGCTCGGCCACCTGGACCGCGTCCCACCACAGGTGGCGGCGGGAATAGGCCTCCCTGTTGCGGATCCCGGTCAGGATCTTCTCCTGCGTCTTGTCCCCGAAGCCGGCCAAGGCCGCCACGCGCCCGTCTTTGCACGCCTTTTCCAGCTCCGAAACCGAGGTGACGCCGAGATCGCGGCGCAGGGCGGCGATCTTTTTCGGGCCCAAACCCGGGATCTTCAGCATCTCGACCAGCCCCGGCTCAATCGATGCCTTGAGGTGGTCAAGGAATTCAAGGCGCCCCGTGCCATGCAGCTCGGCGATCTTCGAAGAAAGCGCCTCGCCGATGCCTTTGACGCTCTGGAGGCGGCCCTCGGAAACAAGCGCCTCAAACTCCTCCTTCTCGAGGCCCTCGATCGCCCTCGCGCCGGCCGAGTAGGCGCGAACCTTGAACGGGTTCTCGCCCTTGAGTTCCAGAAGGGTCCCGATCTCGACAAGGACGTGCGCGATCTCGGTCTTGTTCATCCGGCCATTCCAGCCGGGCGCTCAGGCAAGTTCAACGCCGGAAGACGGGGACGGGGCCCATCCTCCGCCATCGGTACCGTTTGGCCTAGAGGGAAAGGCGGAAGTCTGGTAACAGGGGGGTCGGGAAGCGGCTTGAATGCGCTTCCCGCCCGCAAGTCAGGCAATTGCGCCGGACGGCCCAAATTCGGATTTGGCACCCTCTCAAGTACCTTTCCGAGCGCCAGACGTCTTGGCTGTTGTCCCTCCATGCAAAGTCACATCGCAGTACCATTCGGCACCCTGCTCGCCTTCGGCGCCCTCTGTCCAGCCCTGGGCGCCTCGAGGAACACCGAGGTCAACGTAGTCGTGGATTTCACTCCCGAGGGCCGCAAGATTGCACATCCCGCTCCCGGCAAGCCGGCCTACTACTACCCGGTGATGGGCGGCTTTGAGGAATTGGGCGAGGGCGAGGCCGGAGAGAAACCCCCCAGGCAGTGGGACGTGGCCCACGTGGTCGCCCTTGAATTGGCCAGGCAGGGCTACCTCGAGATGAACCCCGCGCCTCGCGTGAACCAGCTCGGCGAGGTCACCTTCAGGGACGGCACGGTCGTCACGGTCCCGGCCCATCCCGTCCGTGGCCGTCCCCTTGAGATCAACGCGGCGGGCGACATTCCGCTGACGCGCGCCATGCTCGCGGCGCCCGACGGCCCCTATTCCCTCAAGGCCGCTCGTTCCGCTCCGGCCTCAGCCGCTGAAGGTCCACTGCCCGTGATCCACGTGTTGCGGACGACGGATCCCGTCCATGGTCCCGTCATGACCGGGATGCCGGATCTCATACTCTTCATTCAACTGGGCTACGCGAACCCGGAGATCGCCTATGCCCCTTCCATGCAAATGGGCCGGAGCCACCCATCCACGAGCGGGGTCGCGTCCAATGCCGTCTTCGGCCCCCCCCTGTCGGCGTTCATAAACCAGGGCGAAATGCTCGCACTGGTCGCCGGCAACACGCTTAGGAACCTGGACCGCGAGCTCGAGCTCGAGGTTGTCGAGAATGCCGAACAGGACCGCTATTTCATCGTGCTCGGCGCATACGACTTCGAAGCCTACCGGAATAGCCGCAAGCTGGTCCTGCTATGGCAGGCCAAGATGAGCGCTCCCTCCGACCCGCTGGCGCAGTTCTCCGACGTTCTCACGGCGCTCGTCTGGGCCGGCGGCCCGTATTTTGGCCGCGAAACCACCCGGCCGAAGACGTTCATACTGCCCGTGACGCCGGAAGGCCGTGTCGAGGTCGGAACCCCGCAGGCAAAGGATTTTTCCGAAACGCCGCCTCCGGCGCAGCCGGCCTCGGCGCCCGCGTCCAAATAGCCCGCCTGCGGCAAGGCCCCGGAGGGGTTTCACGGCGGCGGGCGTACCCGCGAACGGGCGGGCACACAGGGCGCCCGCAGCCTGAGCGCCTTCAAGCCGCGCCAGGACGCATGCTCCTGCGATGTTGCCTAACGCCCCGGAGAATCGTTCGCTCTGGCCGATGCCCATCAACTACGACCGGACGGTGCACTTCGCGGACACCGACGCGGCGGGAGTCGTCTTTTTCGCCAACTACCTGACGATCTGCCACGAAGCCTACGAGGAATCCCTCGCTGCATCCGGCATCGATCTTAAGGGGTTCTTTGCCGACCACGGGATTGTGATCCCAATCGTGAAGAGCGAGGCCGACTACCTGCGCCCGCTCTCATGCGGCGACAAGCTCCGCGTGACCGTGAAGCCGGCGCTCCTGTCGGAGGACTCATACGAGATCCGCTATGAAATCACCCGCCTCGGCCGCTCCGCAAAGAGCGCCGCGCACGTCCGAACCGAACATGTCTGCATCGACTCGGGAACGCGGGCGCGCAGGGCCCTTCCCGGGGCGATGTCCGACTGGGTGCGCGCGGGCTGACATGGCGGGTCACCCGCCCGAGGCGAGTCTGGCCAGTTCAGCGCGGTTGATCTTGCCCTGGGCGTTGCGCGGCCAGGGGGTGACGCCCACATACCTCCTGGGGTGCTTGAACGACGCCAGGCCCGAGAGCGCGGCCTGGAGCCTCTCCATACTCGGCTCGCGCGGGGCCACCGGGTGGCACGCAACGACCAGCTGTCCCCACTCGGGGTCCGGGAGCCCGATAACGGCGACGTCAATGAATTCCCCGGTTGAGCGCAGGGCCGCCTCCACCTCTTCGGGCGACACCTTCTTGCCTCCCGTCATGATGAGGTCGTCGCTCCTGCCCAGGATGACGAGGCTCCCATCGCGGTCGAAGGCCCCCACGTCGCCTGTGGTCCACGATCGCTCGCTTCGCATCTCCGGAAAGTATCCGCGAAAGAGCGATTCGCCGGCAATCCGCACGATCCCGCCCGGGCCGATGTCGATGCGCGCGTGGGGAAGCGCCGCCCCGCATCCGCGCCGGCCGCTCAGGAATTGTTCCGGCTTCAGGGCCGCGACCATCGCCGCCGTCTCCGTGGCCCCATAGCTAGGCGAGAGGGGGACTTCCAGCCGGGCGGCCTCCTCGACGAGCCCGCCCCAGGAGGGTCCGCCCCCCATGAAAACGATCCGGAATCTTCGCAGCCACGCGACGGCGCCGTCCGTCGCGAGCAGCCGCTGCAGCTGTGTCGGGACCAGGGAAAGGCAGCAGCCCGCCGGTACGTCTGCGGGGAAGCGCCCCGCCTCGACGTCCCTCCAGGCACAGGGGATGAACGACCCGCCGGTCAGCGCGCTGCGCATCCACGCCATGAACCCGCTGACGTGGTGGAGGGGAAGGACGCATACGGAATCCACGCGCTCCATCCCGAAATGGCGGCGAAACCCGTCCACAGCGGCCGCAATCGTCCATCCATCATGCCGCGCGAACTTGAGGCCGCCCCCGGCCCCGCCGCTGGGTATCATGAGCCATCCGCGGTCCGCGCGCTCGCCCGTCACGGGGAGCCGGGCAAGTTCGGCGCGCTCCGCTGAGCGCCAGGCCGGATTCGCGAGGAAGATGTCCCCCCCGTCCGAGACGGCCTTCGCAAACGAGGCCATGAACCTCGCCGGGTCGGCTTCATCCACGACCGTGGCGGCCCCGCCCCGCCCTGCGGCCGCCACCCCGAGGCGCCCCGCTAGGTCGCCGCGTTCCATAGGGCCTCCGGATCGATCCGGTCGACGTCCTCGATCCGGATGAATGGGACGCAGGAGGGTCCGTCGAAGCCCGGATCGAGGAAAAGGGGCCAGACGCCGAATCCGAGCGCCGACACCCCTCCGGGCCATGAGAATGCCGCAAGAAGGGCCGCCCGGGCCCCGATTCCGGTCTCCAGCGACGACGAGAACACGACGCGCGCCCGGGCTCTGGCGAGCTTCCCAAGGACGCCGCGGACGTCCCCCATGAGGGCGGGCTTGACGACGAAATAGCCCGGCCATCCCGCCTCAAGCCATCTCTCGACGTCGCCTTCCCCGCGGATCGACTCGTCGAGCGCTATGGGCACGGGATAGTCACCGGAAAGGCCGGCCAGCTGGTCGTCGGCCCCCCTGGCGTCGGCTGCCACCGGCTGCTCCACGAATTCTATCGGGCGATCCGCGCAGCGGCTGAGCCATCGCTCCGCAGTGCGCAGGCCCCACGCCCCGTTCGCATCCAGCCTGATCCTGGAGGCGCCGGGCAATCCGGCGATCAAGTCGTCGAGCACGCCCATCTCGTCTTCGGCAGGCCCCACGCCCACCTTCCACTTGAAGGCCCTGAAGCCGGCCTCCGCCAAGCGCGGGGCCTCCTCCAGCGCCGCGCGCCCGGCGGGAAGGAGCGCGGCCATGGCCAGGCTGCCGTGTCTCGGGGGATCCAGGGCGCCTCCCATCGCGACCGCCAGGGCGCTGCGAAGCGCGCCGAGTCTGCCGGGCGCGCGCGAAAGCACCTGCCCGTCGACGCGGTCCCCGAGGGTGCGGCAGAAAGCCTCGGCATCGTCGACGGACTCGGTGCCAAACGAGGGGACCGGGGCCGCCTCGCCGCACCCGGCCGACCCATCCGGGCGCCCCACGCGCACGTACAGACCCTCCCGGACCCGCCACAGCCCGCGGGCCGTTCGGACGGGCACGCGGAACGGGAGCGAGTAGCGGCGGTAGGCGAAGGAAAAATCCATTTTGTTTGCACTTTCACTGAACGGCATTAATTCGTTCCCGGCAACCCATGACCAAGGTTGCGAATAAGGAGATGTCGGCCGTCGACAGGCAATTCTACGTTCCGGCGGACCGGTTTTTCCGCGCGAATCTCCCGACCGCGCTCACGTTCGACGACGTCACCCTCGCCACGCTGTATTCCGAGATCCTTCCCAGGGACGCCGACACGTCGACCTCGATCTCCGAATCGCTGGGGCTGCAGATCCCGATCATCTCGTCGGACATGGACACGGTCACCGAGAGCCGGATGGCCATCGCCATGGCGCTCAACGGGGGCATGGGCCTCATCCACTTCAACATGACCCCCAAGGACCAGGTCACGGCGGTGGCCCGCGTCAAGCGGCACATCCACGGCCTGATTCGCGACCCGGTTACCGTGAGCCCCGCGCTGACGATCGGGGACGTGCTGGCGATGATCGACGCGAAGCGCTTTGAGTTCTCGACATTCCCCGTCGTCAACGATGAAGGCCGCCTTTGCGGGCTGCTTTCCGGAAACACCGTCAAGGAGCGCTACCGGGCCAAGAAGGTCGCCGATGTCATGACGCCCCGCTCCCATCTTATCACGGAGAGGGAGTCCGATGTCGCCAGGGATCCGATCAAGGCCGCCGACCGGTTCTTCAGCGCCAACGTCGGGATCAACAAGATGCTCCTGGTCGACAGGAGCGACCACCTGCGCGGACTCGTCACCGCATCGGATGTGGAGAGGATAACGGGCGAGACTAAGTCCCGGCGAAAGCCTGCGAGGGACTCCCAGTTCAGGCTGGTCGCCGGGGCGGCCCTCCTGCCCAAGCGCACCTCCGACGGATCACTCGACCGGGAGGCCATCCTGTCCCACGTGGGCAACCTTGTCGACGAGCACGTGGACGCCGTGGCTGTATCGACCGCCCACGGCCATACGGCCGGCGTCGGCGATGTCGTCAGGCTCGTGCGCGGCGCCTTTCCGTCGCTCACCCTCATCGCGGGCAACGTGAGCAGCGCCTCCGGCGTCGAATACCTGGCCGACTGCGGGGCAGACGCCGTCAAGGTCGGCCAGGGCCCGGGCTCCATCTGCACGACGCGCATCGTCGCCGGGGTCGGGATTCCCCAGCTCACCGCGCTTTTCGTCGCGTCGACCGCCGCGAGAAGGAAGGGGGTCCGGATCCTCGCCGACGGGGGCATCACCAAGTCGGGCGACATCGTGAAGGCCCTCACCCTGGCCGACGCCGTGATATGCGGCGGCGTGCTGGCCGGATGCAGGGAGGCGCCCGGGGAAATCATGGAAATCGGCGGCAAGGTCTACAAGCAGTACCGCGGGATGGGGTCGCTCTCGGCGATGAAGGCGGGCAGCGCCGCTCGGTACGGCAGGGACCGGGATGACACCCGCAAGGTGGCGGCGGAGGGAATCGAGGCCCTGAAGGAGGTCAGCGGGTCCGTGGACGAGGTCCTCACGAGCCTCATCGGGGGCGTGCAAAGCGGCATGGGCTACCTGGGCGCACGGACTCTCGCCGCCCTGCGCAGGAAGGCCCGGTTCGCGCGCGTCAGCCCGGCGGGCCAGAAGGAAGCCGGCCCGCACGACGTGGTCGAGGTGTCGACACGAAGCAATTGAGGCCCTGCGGCGGGCCGGGCAGTTGAGGCTTGCCCTCGGCCCTAGGCTCACCATTCCAATCCCCTGCAACGGAGGTCCTGGACTTCGGTTGCCGAAAGTTCCATGTCCCTGCTCCCCTTCTCCAGCCAGCTCATCGCGGACGTCGGCATCTCCCTTGGCGACGAGGGCAAGGGCCGCCTGGTGCCCGAGATCGCGGAGGAGCTCCGATCCACCCGCAGCCCCGTGACCGTCGTCATGAAGGTCAACGGAGGGGCCAACGCGGGCCACACGGCCGGGGGCGTCAAGCTCAACCTGCTTCCCGCCGGGGTCGTCGAGCGCGAGATCCCGCACCTGGCGATCGGCAGCGGCGTCGTCGCCGATCCCCGCAAGTTCCTCTGGGAGGCCGCCCCGCTCGAGCGCAAGGGCTTCTCGGTGATGAGCAGGCTCCTGATCGACGAGCGCACCATGATTTCGGACCTGACGCACAGGCTCCTCGACCTGGCCGAGGAGGACTACCGCATCCAGGTGCTGCGCGAGGAGCCCCGGGGCTCGACGGGGCGCGGGATTTCGGCCGCCTACAACGAGGAGACGAGTCACTGGCAGATGCACTTCTCGGATTTCCTCGCCGGACCCAATTTCTTCGCGCGAAAGCTGGCCCAGCGCGCCGACCGCGCGTGCCGGACGATCCGCCACGTCTACCGGGTGAGCGAATCGTCGTGGAACGGGTTCTTCGACAGGCTGACCGAGGCCGAGCTCCGGGCAAACGCGGAGACGATTGCGGACGGCTCCCTCGGGAAGGATGAGTTCGACTTCCCCCAGTTCCGCGGAAGGGAGCCGTTCACGCTGAATATCGAACGCCTCGCGGCGGTGTATTGGAAGGCCGGGACCGCGCTGGGGCGCAACATCGGCGAGGTGCGCGAACTGATCCTTCGGGAGCTGCGCGAGGGCCACACGATCATCGGGGAGTTCGGGCAGGCCTACTGGCTCGACAAGCGCCACGGGTTCTCCCCCACCTCGTCCCACACCTTTACGCCCGAGTTCTTCGAAAGCGCGAACATCCCGGTGCAGCCGATCCACACGTTCGGGGTCGCCAAGGCGTACGATACCAAGGTGGGCACCCATACGTTCCTCACGCAGATGGACGAGTCCCATCCCCTCAGCGCAAAGCTAAAGAGGCTCGAATACGGCACGAGCACGGGACGGCAGCGCATGGTGGGATGGTACGACGCCGTCGAGAAGGGAGACGCCCTTCGCTACGGAGGATTCCAGGACCTGATGATCAACAAGCTCGACGCGCTGACCTGGTCGGGGGATTGGAAGGGCGAGCTGCTGCTGTGCACGGCCTACGAAGGCAGGGACGGTGAGCGCTGCGCCCACGTTCCGAGGAACGAGGCCGTGCGCAAGTCACTTCGGCCCGTCTACGAACGCTTCGCCGGGTGGGCAGAGGACATATCGGGCGTCCGCCATTTTGCGGATCTGCCGGCCAGCGCCCGGCGGTATGTGGGCGGCATGGTCAGGGCCATCCTGGACGTCGCGTACGACGGCGAGCCCCGGCCCGCAATCCTCCCCAATTTGCGGTATCTCGGCGTGGGGCCCGGCACGTCGCAGATCGTCAAGGACGTGCCCTCGACCGCGGAACTGCTAAGGATCGTTTGACGGGCCGCCTGTCGGAACCCCGCCGGGCGCTCAAAAGTCCTGCAGCCTTCCCTCGCCCCGGCCCCGCTGGGGTTCCAGGCGCGCAAGCACCTCGCCGAGAAGGTAGATTGAGCCGGTCAAGACAATGACGTCGTCGCGCGCCCCGGCCGTGCAGAGCCCGGGCGCAGGGAACAGCTCCGCCACGGTGGAGCGAACGGTCCTTCCCCGAAACGTCGCCGGGATCAGGGACTCGAGCTCGGCGTGAGTCGACGCGCGCGCCTGCTGGGGCACGACCAGGTAGAGCTCGCGGCAATGCCGGCAGAGTACGTCGAGCAACGGCCGCGCCCGCATGGCGCCCAGCACCCCGACAATGGCGACGGGCGAGCGGCCGGTCTCGATGCAGAGGCGGTCGAGGTTGCTGTCCAACACGCCCGCCCCCTCCGCGTTGTGCGAGGCATCAAGGATCGTCAGGCGGCCGCCCAGGTGGGTGCGCTGCCAGCGTCCCGGCCAATCGACGGCGCCCAGGCCCAGCCCGATCGTCGCCCTCGAGATCCCGAAGCCCGGGGAAAGGAGCCCGGCCGCAAGCGCTGCCGTGGCCGCGTTCCACCGCTGGTAGTCGCCCTCGAGATTCGTTCGGGGGTAGCGCTCTACGTCGTCCCCAAATTCCTCCCTGACCGAGACAACCCGCGCACCCTTGGACGCCGCCAGATTGCGCAGGGTCGTCTCGGCCTCGTCGGGCATCCGGCCGATCACGACGGGCCGCCCCGTCTTGATGATCCCCCCCTTTTCCCCCGCTATCGCCTCAAGCGTGTCTCCCAGCATGTCGCAATGATCCAATCCGATGGAGGTCACCACGCACACCTCGGGTTCGACGATGTTTGTCGCGTCGAGACGGCCCCCGAGACCGACCTCGATCACGCTGCAATCGCATCGCTTCCTCGCGAACTGCAGGAACGCCATTGCCGTCATGAACTCGAAGAAACTCGGCCGGTCATCGAGTCCGCCCCGGGACGCGATCCCGTCCGCCACGGGCCTTAGTTCCCTCACAAAGGCGGTGATCTCGTCCTCGGACAAGATCCTGCGGTCGACCTGGACACGCTCGCCAAGGCGCACCAGGTGAGGCGACGTGTAGAGCCCGGTGCGACAACCCGAGGCGCGCAGGACCGACTCGAGCATAGCGGAGACTGACCCCTTACCGTTCGTGCCCGCGACGTGGATGCACGGAACAGCCCTCTCGGGGCGGTCGAGCGACGCGGAGAAAATGCGCATCCGGTCGACGCCGAATTTGACGCCCGCCGTCTTGAGGCCGAAAAGGTATTCCTGAACGGCCGGATAGCCGGTCAGCGGCAACTCGGACGCCATTTCCGGGGGCCCCTCAAGCGCCGGCGCCAGCCGGCTCCTTCTTGAGATAGAGGGCCGAGAGGATGTCCCTGATGCGGTCGCGCAGATCGATCCGGCTCACGATCTGGTCGACGAGACCGCGCTTGAGAAGGAATTCCGAGGTCTGGAACCCCGCGGGCAGCGTCTGTTTTGTCGTGTCCTTGATCACCCGGGCTCCCGCAAAGCCTATCAGGGCCCCGGGCTCCGCAAGGATCACGTCGCCAAGCGTCGCAAAGCTGGCAGTGACGCCGCCCATCGTGGGGTGCGTGAGCACCGAAACGTACGGCAGGCCGGCCTGGGACAGCTTGCCGAGCGCAGCGCTCGTCTTCGCCATCTGCATGAGGGAGTATATCCCCTCCTGCATCCGGGCGCCCCCGGAGGCGCTGATGATTATGCAGGGAATCCTTTTTTCCAGGGCGTCCTCGATGGTCCTGGTGATCTTCTCCCCGACGGCGGAGCCCATGGCGCCGCCGCAAAAACGGAAATCCATGACCGCCAGCGCCACGGGAATCCCGTGAATCGCCCCAATTCCGCAGACGACAGCCTCGGGCAGCCCGCTCTCGCGCTGGTAGCGCTTTATGCGTTCAGGATAGGACTGCGAATCCACGAATTCCAGAGGATCGCTGGAGACGACGTCGGCGTGCAGCTCCACAAACGAACCGCCGTCAACCAGCCTCGCGATTCTCTGGCGAGCGCCGATCTGAAAATGGTGGCCGCTCTTCGGAACAACCATCTGGTTGTCCTCGATCTCCTTGTTGAAGAGGATCTCGCCGGTGACCGGATCCCTCGTGTAAAGGCCCTCGGGAATATCCTTCTTCTTCGTCCTGCGAACCGAGTAGGTCGGCTTGTCGAAATGCATGAAGCGTGGGGGGCATGAACCGTGCCGCACCGCATATGCAGTGGCAACCGAATTCGCGGCTCAGCGATACAGGACCCGGCGCAGGAAGAGACCCTGCGCGGGCGCGGTCACAATCCGGGCCGTCCGGGTCCCGCTCGCCAAGAGGGCCCTGATCTCGTCCGGGGTGATCTTCCCCTCTCCCGACGCGACAAGGGCGCCCACAAGGCGGCGAACCATCTTGTAGAGGAAGCCGTCCGCCTCCGCCACCACGCGCACGCTGCGTCCGCGCGCGAAAACCTCGAATCGGCGAAGGTCCCGGATGGCGTCGGCCTCGTCCCCGGCCTCCGCCCCGTTCAATGCCGAGAAGGCCCTGAAGTCGTGCCGGCCCTCGAGAGCGGCCGCAGAGGCGCGCATCGCCCCAAGGTCCAGCGGCCTGAGGATTGCCCAGCAAAACGGCCGGGTGAACGGATCCGCGTCTCCGAGGTGAATATGGTACGAGTAAACCTTTCCCGTGGCCGAAAAGCGCGCGTGAAAACCCGGCGCCGCCGCGCGGATGGACTTGATCTGGATCGCTCGGTGCAGGCCGTTCCGGAGTGCCGCAGCCAGCTTGTCGGGGCCGTGGGGCCAGGCGGCGTCAAAGTGGAAAACCTGTCCGGACGCATGGGCTCCCGCGTCCGTCCGCCCGCTCGCATGGATGCGGGCATGGAAGCCAAGCACGCCGGCAAGGCGCGCCTCCAGGACATCCTGGATTGCCGACCCGCGCGGCTGGCTCTGCCACCCGGAAAACTCGCTCCCGTCGTAGGCGCATGTGCACTTCCACCGTGTGCAGGTCGACCCGCTGTGCCCCTTGCGCGGCGAGCCGCGGGCGCCAACTCGTTTCACCGGCTCCATGCGGATCCTCCACGGGCCTTCATGGCCCGCTCGCAGGTTCGGCGCCGCCCGGCAAGAGGCCGTCGAGATAGTCCTGAAGGACTATCGTCGCGGCCCTCGAGTCGACGAGGCCGGTCGCTCGGACAGACCTGCGCTTTTCCGGGGGAATCGTCGATTCAGCCTCGTAGCTTGTCAGCCGCTCGTCGATCAGGTGCACGGCAACGCCGAACTCGGTTCGGAGCTTTCGGGCAAGGGCCTCGACTTCCAGCGCCATTTTGCCGGCCGAGCCGTCCATGTTAAGCGGATGGCCTATAACAATGTCCGTCACCTGCCTCTCCTTCACAAGGGCCGCGAGGCCGGCCCACCGCTTCAACGGATCCGTCGCGGCCAGGGCGGGCAGCGGCGTCGCAACGCCCAGGTCGTCGCCATAAGCCAAGCCGATCCTTCGCGTTCCATAGTCGAGGCCGAGACAGCGCATCTGCAGGAGGGATTCAGATAGCCAGCTCGGGGTGGGCCAAGGCGTAGGAGCGCGCGGCAGCGGCAAAGGCCGTCTTGAGGCGGGAAACAACCGAGGCCGGGCCGAGCCTGAACGCAATGTCGTCTATTTCGCGCACCGGAACTATGTCCTTGGTCGTCGAGAGCAGGAAGCATTCGTCCATGGAGCGCAGATCCTCGGGGCGAACCGTCTCCTCGGATCCCGCGATTCCCGCCGAGGCCGCAATCCCGTCGAGAAGGAGGCCGCGCGTGACGCCTCCGAGTATGCCGGCCGCAAGCGGAGGCGTGACGAGCCTGCCGCCCCGCACAAACGCAATGTTTGCCACCGCAGCCTCCGCCACCTCCCCGGCGAGGTTCAGGATGACGACATCGTCAGCGCCGCGCGCCCGCGCCTCGCGCAGGCAAAGCAGGTTGTTGAGGTAGTTTCCCGTTTTCCAGGCGGGGTCCAGGCTCTGCACCGGGTTCCTGCGAAGGGACGTGGCCGTCGAGAGACGCAGTCCCGCGAGCAGCTTTTCGGCCGGCGTCTCCGGGCACGGCTGGACCAGGAGGACAAAGTCCGGGCTCTCCGCGAGCTCGACGTCAAGCCCGATCGCCCCGGCGCCGCGCGTGATCTGCAGCCGAATATAGAGCTCGCCAGAACCGGGGACCTCAGCGCGGTATGCGAAGACGGCGCGGCGGATCTCCGAGAGTATCTGCTCCGGGGCAAATGCCATGCGCATATGCAGCGCCTGCGCCGAGGCGCGCAGCCTTTTCCAGTGCTGCTCCCAGGCAAATATTACGCCATGATACGTCCGCCACACCTCGTAGATCGCGTCCCCGTAAAGAAAACCCCGGTTGAGCGGCGAGATAGAGGGATCGCTCGCCGGATGCAGGCGGCCGTTCGTATTGGCCTGAATATAGTGAGTCGGCATGTTCGGGGCGTCCGGGAACAAACAGCCCCCGCCTTTTGGAGCGGGGGCCGGTCGCCGCTGGCAAGACTGCGCCGGCTTTAGGCGCGCGGTTTCACCAGACCCAGGGCCTTCTTGATATTCTGAACGCTGGGCAGCGAGATGGACAGGGTCTTCGCAATCTGCGAGCCGGTCTTCCCGGACTCGACGAGCTTCTTCACGCTAGAGCGCGTCTCGTCGGTGATAACGGCCCGTTTGCGGCGCTTTACCTTCGAGGCGGCCTTGGCCGGCCTCCCACGGCGCACCTTTCGTACCGAGCCGGAAGCAGCCTTCAGCGCCTTCACGAATTCATTAAGCGTCGCGTAACCGTAGGTCTTGTGCAGCGCCGCGAGCTCCCTGTGGAGACGCTTGGCAATCGATCTCTCGAGGGCGACAATCTTCGCCTTTGTGGCTTCGAGCTCCTTTATCTGTTTTGTTACCATGGTTTCGTTACCGTCACCATATTGTCACAATATAGCAAGCCTTATACAATCAATACTCGTGTTTTAATATCATCTACGGCGCCGGTGGGGCCCGGGCTTTACTCGACGCGGTCACGCAACGTAATATGGGGCCACCATGGAACGCATCGACCCGCCGCGCGACGCGTCCTTCGCAACAGGGACGCGCGTCTTCGTGGGCTTCCTCGCGGTCGCGCACGCCGTCGCCTTCGGATCGATCTGGGTCCAGTCGGCGGGACTGATCGGCCCGTCGGGGATCCTTCCCGCGGGCCGCTTCTTCGCAGCCGCCCATGAGCAGCTCGGCGCCAGGGCATGGTTCGAGGCTCCGTCCCTTTGCTGGATATTCGGAGCGGGCCGTTTCATTGACGTCCTTTGCGCAGTCGGAATAGGCCTCGCGCTCCTGCTTCTTTTCGGCGTCGCCCCGGCCGTGTGCCTTGCGCTCCTCTGGGCCTGCTACCTGTCTCTCGTGGCGGCCGGACAGATCTTCTTTGATTTCCAGTGGGACGCCCTCCTCCTCGAAAGCACGCTGATCGCGATCTTCGTTGTCCCGTGGACACTCGGGCGCGCGCGGGGCCCCTACGAGCCCCCCCGCCTGGCGCGCTTTCTCATTTGGTGGCTGCTCTTCCGCCTCATGTTTCTATCGGGAGTCGTGAAGCTGGCGAGCGGCGACCCGACATGGAGGCACCTGACCGCCCTCACCTTTCACTATCAGACCCAGCCCCTCCCGACGCCGCTGGCCTGGTATGCGCAGCAGCTTCCGGCATGGTTCCAGAAGGCGTCCTGCGCGGTGATGTTCGCGATTGAGCTCGTGGCCCCCCTGTGCATTCCGGGGCCGCGGACATTGAGGCACCTTGGCGCCCTGGCCCTTGTGGCGCTTCAGGTCGTGATCGCCCTCACGGGAAACTACGCTTTCTTCAATCTGCTCGCAATCGGGCTTTGCCTCCCGTGCCTGGACGACGGATGGTGGCGCCGATTGCGCCCGGGTTTGGAGGAGGCGGGCGCCGGAGCCGGCCAGGCCCGCGCCCCGGCCGGCCGGCTCAAGCGCACGGCGCTCCGGTGGTTCGCCGCATTCTCCGTCGGCGTAACCTTTTTCGAGACAGTGGCCTACGTGTCTCGCGGGGCCGCGACCTCCCCGCTGGTCCGAGCCGTTGCAAACGCCGTCGGACCCTTCCGCAGCTTCAACGACTACGGCCTGTTTGCGGTGATGACAGTCGAGCGTCCGGAACTCGTAATAGAGGGAAGCAACGACGGCCGCGATTGGCGCGAGTACGGATTCGCGTTCAAGCCCGGCGACCTAGGGCGCAGGCCGGGCTGGGTTGCGCCCCATCAACCGCGGCTCGACTGGCAGCTCTGGTTCGCGGCGCTTGAGCCTCCCGAGGCCAACCCGTGGGTCGAAACGCTGTGCATGTTGCTCCTCAGGGGTGATCCCGCGGTTCTTGGGCTCTTTTCGCGAAACCCGTTTCCCGGCCGCCCCCCGGAATTCGTCAGGGTCGTTCGCTACAGGTACGATTTTACGGACGCTGCGGAGCGGGCGCGCACCGGAAATTGGTGGCGCAGGACGCCCATCGATTTTTATATCCCGCCCGTGACGCTCCCCCCAGACTCGAGATGAAACCGTCAGGCCGCGACCAATTTGCGGGCTTCCTGCGCGAAGCGGTCCTCGGCGGGTCGCTGGTGAAGCTGACCCTTGGCAAGCCCGGCGGAGGGGACCCGACGCTCGGAAACCTGTTCGTGCGCCCCGTCGCCCTCAAAGCGGGTCCCCAACTGGCATTCGTATGGCACCACGCGACAAAGGACATCACGAAAAACCACGGCGCCGCCGAAGCCCTCCGCCTCCTGGAGCACCTGATTGGATCCGATTTTCTGGACGCCCATCTCTTCACGACGACGCGGAGCGTCCAATTGCAGACGGGAAACGGGAAATCCAGGCTCCGGGTGAGGGCCCTGGGCACCCCGCCGAGCCCTCCCCTGGGCAACGACCGCCAGAAGACCCGCGCCATAGGGGCCGGAGCGCCGTGGCTGCGGGCGCTCGGCGTGACCGACGCGCGTGGCCGGCCCATCGCCGCGATGGCGGACAAGTTCAGGCAGATAGAGAGATTCGCCGAGCTCCTCGGGCACCTGCTTAAGGAGGCGCCGCTCCCGACAGACCGGCGCCTGTGCGTCTTCGACATGGGCTGCGGGAAGGGCTACCTCACGTTCGCGACGAGCGAGCTGCTCGGGGAGCGGGCCGACGTGTGCGGAGTCGAGGCGCGCGAGGACCTCGTTGAGACTTGCCGCCGGATTGCGAACGAACAGGGCCTCGGAGACCGACTGTCTTTTCGCCAGGGCTCCATCGCCGGCACCACCGTCGATTCCGCCGATATCCTAATCGCCCTTCACGCCTGCGACACCGCGACAGACGACGCCCTTGCAAAAGGGATCGCGGCCCGCGCCGCCCTCCTCGTCGTGGCCCCGTGCTGCCAGAAGGAAATCCGGGCCCAGATCGTCCCGCCCCCGGTACTGGCGTCTGCCCTCCGACACGGGATTTTCGAGGAGCGCCACGCCGAATTCGCGACCGACGCGCTTAGGGCGCAGCTTCTGGAGTGGGCTGGCTACCGGACAAGGGTCATCGAATTCATCTCGACGGAACACACGGCCAAGAACGTCATGATCACGGCGGTGAGGGGCCGGCCGCCTGGGGATGAATCGATCGCCGGGCGGATCCGCGAGTTCGCGGCTTTCTACGGCATCCGGCGGCAGGCCCTTGCGTCCCACCTGGGATTCCCGCTGCAATGAGCTGGACCGACCTCGACTGGGACGCCCTCGACCGGCATCGGGAGCGGTTCCTGAGCGGGAAGCCCTGCGACGGGCCCTATTGGTCCTCGGCCGAGGATCTGGCCGGCTACGACGCCACATTTGGTGAACGCATCGGTTGGAAATGGGACGCCGTCCTGGACGAGCTTAGGATGCGCGGATGGGCGCCGAGGGGCGGCACCGTGCTCGACTGGGGTTGCGGAAGCGGAATTGCGGGTCGCCGCGTCGTGGGACGCTTCGGGCCGGCGTGCTTCGGTTCCCTCGTGGTCTGGGACCACTCCCCGATCGCCGCCGATTTCGCTCAAGACGCAGCCTCGACAAGATTTCCCGGCCTCGCGGTGTCGGCGGCGACGCCCGGATTCCGCAGGGGCCGCGATCCAATCGGTCTGCTTGTCGTCAGTCACGTCCTCAACGAGCTTCCGCCGCCCGCGCTCGACGAGATCCGGGCCCTGGTTGCGCGGTCGCGCGCCGTCATTTGGACGGAGCACGGTTCCCGCGAGACCAGCCGGGCTCTCGGCTCGCTCAGGGACGAGTGGAAGGAAGATTTCCAAGTGGTTGCCCCGTGCACCCATGGGAATCTCTGCCCCGTCCTCGGACCGGGCAACGAGCGGCATTGGTGCCACCATTTCGCCGCTCCGCCCCCCGGGATCTTTGCCGACTCGAATTGGGTAAAGTTCGGGCAGCGCGCCAGAATCGATCTCAGGAGCTTGCCCTACGCGTTCGTGGCCCTCGACCGCGATTGGAATCCCGATGCCGCGGGACTCTCCCGGGTGATTGGCAGGCCCGAGCCTTTCAAGCCGTACGCTCGATTGCTGAACTGCGATGCCGGCGGCCTCGCTGAGCTGACGGTTTCGAAGCGCAACAATGCCGCGCTCTACAAGGAACTGGGCAAGTCGAAACGCCCTCTCGTCTACAGGTGGACGCGGGACGGCCCGAAGATCACGGGCGGATCCACGTTACAAGCCTAGGTCTTGACTCGTCTTTTGGGTTCCGGTCTGATGGCCGCTTTCCCTCATCACACCATCATGGGCCAGCAACTAAACAAGGTCATCAAACGCAAACGCCGGGCCGCCTATTTGAAGCGCAGGAAGGCGGCGGCTGCGGCGGCCAAAAAGAAGTAGGGCGCGGAGCGGGCCGTCGCGGCCCGCTCCCCGTGACGCAATGATAACGGTCAGCCTCATCTCGCTCGGCTGTGCCAAGAACCTCGTGGACAGCGAGATAATGGTGGGGCACCTCCACAAGGCCGGGATGCGCGTCATTCCCGAGGCGGACAAGGCGGATGTCGTGATCGTAAATACCTGCTCGTTCATCGACTCCTCCAAGGAGGAGTCCATCGGGCATATCCTGGAAGTCCACGAGCAGCGCGGCCTGCGCAGGCGCCGCCGGGGCCAGAAGCTAATTGTGGCCGGCTGCATGTCACAGCGGTTTTCCTTGGACCTTCCCGGCTCCATGCCCGAAGTCGACGCATTCATCGGACTCGACCAGATTACCCAGGTCGCTCCGATCATCGAGGAGATCTACGCGAAGGAACGCGGGGCCAAGGACTCGCCCGCAAGCTTCGTCACTCCGCGATCCACGTTCATCCCCGATTACGACACCCCCAGGTTCAGGCTCACGCCCGCCCACTACGCGTACGTGAAGATTGCCGAGGGCTGCAACCATCCGTGCACCTTTTGCATCATCCCGCGGATCCGAGGCCGCCACCGCAGCAGGACCGTGGCGAGCGTCGTCTCGGAGGCTCGCCAGCTTGTTTCGGAGGGCGTGAAGGAGATAAACCTCATCTCGCAGGACACCACGTTCTTCGGGATGGACACCTGGGACGAGCGGCCCAATCCGCGCACGCCCGTGGATTCCTCGCGCGGCGAGGCGCTCACGTCGCTGCTGCGCCAGCTCAATGAAATCGAGGGCGACTTTTGGATCCGGGTCCTCTACACGCATCCGGCGCACTGGAGCGACGAGCTGATAGCGGCCATCGCCGAAAGCCCAAAGGTGGCGCGCTACGTGGACATGCCCCTTCAGCATATTAGCGACCGGATGCTTTCGGCGATGCAGCGAGAGACGGGCGGCGCATATATCCGCGACCTCGTGCACCGGATTCGCGCGGGAATCCCGGGAATCGCCATTAGGACCACCTTCATCGTGGGGTTCCCGGGCGAGTCGGAGACGGACATCGACGAATTGTGCGAATTCATCAAGTCGACCAAGTTCGAAAGGATGGGCGTTTTCCGATATTCGCAGGAAGAGGGCACGCGCGCCGCCAAGGCCCAAGGGCAGGTTCCCGCAAAAGTGAAAGAACACCGCTGGCACCGCCTCATGGCGCTTCAGAAAGGGATTGCCAGGGTAGTCAGCGCAAGAAGCGTTGGCAAAACCCTCAAGGTCCTTGTCGATGAGGTCGGTGTGGCGCGGGGCGAGGCTGACGCGCCCGACATCGACGGGCGTGTTTACGTGCCGCGAGAACTCCCTGTTGGCCGTTTCGCCATGATAACGATCAACGGCCACCATGACTACGACCTGTTGGCGCTTCCGGCCGGCGAGCGACCCGCCGAATACAAGGTCGCTAAGCAGGCCCAATAGGCGCTGGCGCTGCCTCAGCCCTTGGCTGCCGTGGCAAACCGTCCTATGATCCCGTCGAAGGAGCCGTTCGTGAAGAAGATGACTACGCGCGGCGAACCCCTGGCGGGAATCGTATCAGCGACCAGAGCATCATGGAGAGCGGCATTGGACGCGAACCGCCAGGCGCGGACCCCCTGGGCCTCCAGGTTTCCTACCACGGCCTCAGTGTCGAAGCGCTCCTCTTCGCGCAACGCGTCGGCGCGATTGACGGGGCCCAGGTAAACTTCGTCCGCATGGGCCAGCGCCCGTGCGAATCGGGCCTGAAGCGTCCTGACGCGCGCAGTGTTGCTTCGCGGCTCAAACACGGCCGTTAGCACAGCCCCGGGATACCTAGCTCGGAATGACCGCAGCGTTTCGGCAAGCGCCGTCGGGTGATGGCCAAAATCCTCGATGACCGTAAGGCCCGGCGCAGCGACAAGGATTTCCTGGCGCCGCCTCACGCCGCGGAATTGCCCCAGGGCGCGAAGCGAAATGCAGGTTGGCGGTACTCCCCCGACAGCGAGACCAGCGGCAGTGGCGGCCATTGCCGCGTTGCGAACATTGTAAATCCCGGAAAGCGACCACTCAACCCTTGCCCATTCTTTTCCGCGCCACAGAAGTACAAAGCTCGAGCCGGCCATTGTTTCTACAAAATCGACGATCCGCGTGTCGTTGCCCTCATCCAAACCCACCTTGATCACTTGGGTCCATGGCAACTCTCCAAGGGCGCGCAGGTTGCCGTCGTCTCCGTTCAAAACGGCAAACCCGTTCCGCGGAACGATCCGGGAGAAATGGATGAATGTGCGCTGGACGTCGGCAAGGTCGCGAAAGATATCCGCGTGGTCGAATTCGAGGTTGTTGAAGACAGCGACGTGCGGTGCGTAATGGAGAAACTTGCTGCGTTTGTCGAAAAACGCGCTGTCGTACTCGTCGCCCTCGATGACAAACGGATCGGCCGCCTCTCCGAGATGGCTGCCGGTCGGGGGATCCTGAGGCACCCCTCCGATCAGGTATCCCGGGTCGCGACCGTTCCTGCGAAGTAGATGGGCGGCCAATGCCGTCGTCGTCGTCTTGCCGTGGGTCCCCGTGACGACAATGTTCCTTCGATGGCGCAGCACCTGATCGTACAGCATTGCCGGAAGCGATGTGAACGGAAGTGCTCTGGTGTCGAGAAGCCATTCGACCTCTGGATTGCCCCGCATCATCGCATTGCCCACAACGACGCTGTCCGGTTGCAGCGAGGCGAGCCGCGCGGGATC
>DATNHT010000014.1:0-33118 GCA_035604815.1 Opitutaceae bacterium | reverse complement strand
TGTTCAGGTCGTGCCAGTTTCCATACTGGTCGTTTGCCATGCGCAGCGGCTGCCAGATTCCGACACCCGAGAGATTCTGCTGCTGGAAATCGAACTGGGTGGAGTTGTTATAAGATAAGATGTAGTTGCCTTGCGGAGTGTAGTAGGCGTCCGGGTATCCGCCGCCGACATCCGTGTAGAACACGGCGCTCGAATTCGGTATCGACACGTTCGAGCTTCCAGCCTTGGGCGCCGCCGGCTTGCCGAGCTGCACCCACTGCGTGATGTCATCCTCGGGCGTGAATGTCGCAGGGAGGTGCTCATGCACGTTGACGTCCTCATACGAGGCGTGGATCAACGTCTTCTTGAAGGGCTTCCAGGTCGAGGTCAGGTAATAGCGCCTGTCGAGATCGTTGGACGGTTTCGCCTCAAATCCCTCGTTCGCATAAAGGGCGTCAAAGCGGAAGGCGAGCACACCGGGAATCGCCACCAAGTTGGCGTTCAGCGTGGCGCGTTGGTCTCCGTAGCTGCCGAAGCGATAGGCCACCTCCGTCGAGTTCCGCTCGAGGCCCGCAAGCTGGGGCGCATAATTTATGATGCCCGCGGGCGACCCGAGGCCCGCTAGAATGGAGTCCGCTCCGCGGGAGATCGTGATATTGTCCAGGTTGTACGTGTCGAAGCCCACCGACTGCGAGCTGTAGCCCGTGACGACATTCGACAGCGAGTAGAAGTAGTCGCGGGTGAAGTCGAACGGCGCCAGCCCGCGGCCGCGCGTGGCGTCATTCGGGTTCTGGGCAGCATTGTCGCTCGTTCGGCCCAGCTGCGGCGTGTTCGACTGAAAGTCCTTGGTGCCTTCCGTCCCCACCTCGTACGTGAGGATGTCATTGACGTTGACTGCGCCGATGTCGTCCAGGAAGTCCCTGGTGACGACGGTTATCGGTGCCGCGACGTCCTTCATTTCGGTATTGACGCGGCTCCCGGCAAGCGTGTTGCGGGCGCGATAGCCCGTATCCTGAGTGGAATCCACTTCGAACGGCGACATCAGGATGGGCGACTCCGGCTGGCCGGCCGTCGTCTCCGGGGCCGCCGCAGTGGTGGCAGCGGGCGTCGTCGTCGTTTCCGGGGTCGTGGTGGGATTGGCAGCCTGCGCCAAACCCGTGTTCAGGAGCAGCGTGAAAGCGGCCGCTGAAGTGAGGTAACGTGCTTTTGTGGTTAGGTGGATGGCTTGCATGTCTTGGTGTTCTATCGCGGGAAATTCGCGGCTAGACCTAGGAGGAGCTCCTTGGGCTAACTAGGGGCAATACGCGGGGCTCTTGGGGTGAATTGCAGGGGAAAGCAGGTAAAGCGCTAGTGGTTTTGCTAATGTGCCCATTAGGTGTCAACAGTTTTTCATCTTGTGAAACACTTTTTCTAATAGGCCCTTTGTTCCAAACGGCCCGTCAATGAACTCTGTTGCTAGCCCCTGACGATCAATCTATTGGCTAGGGTTGGAACCTCGTGCACGGAGGTGCCTCCGGAAGGCCAGCGCACGCTGACTTCCTGGGGGGGATTGGATGCGCTGTAGCCAAAGAAGCAAGCCGCCGCAGACTGGGCGAAGTACCCCGCGCCGCCATAGACCTCTCCCAGCTGCGTCGAGCCGTCCCTCATCCGGACCGTTATTCGCGCCCCGAGAGCCGTCGGATTTCCGGCCGGGCCGCGCGGGACCACGCTGAGCGAGCGCCGCCCGGCCACGCCGCCATTGCGGAAGGCGAGCGCGGCACTGTCATTCCTCGTGATCAGGAAATCGGGCCAGCCGTCCTGGTCGATATCGACGACGGCAAGCGCCTTGGCGTCGCCCGGCACGATGAGGCCGCTTTCCGCGGCTGGCACCGGAACAAATCCGCCGTGGCCGTCGCCCCGGAGCATCTGTCCGAGGCCGCCGTCGAAACGCCCGACGGACGGGATGGGCGAATAGGAGTTCTGCACGGCGTAGATGTCGGCGTGGCCGTCGCCGTCAAAATCGCCTGCCGCGAGCCCCTGGATGGGCGATATCTGGGCGATCCGGGGCAGCGGCTCGAAACGGTGGGTGCCATCGGCCTGGCTCAGGAACACGCCGCTTCGAAGCTCAGTGGCCGCGAACCGCCGCGCCGCGGCGAGCTTGTCGTCGCCGAGGATCTCCCCGAGGGTCGCGCGGGCGTAGTAGTCATTCCGCGGATACCGCTTCAGGACGGACGGGATGGAGGCGCCGAGATCCCTGCGGGTGCGCCACGGATACAGCCGGTCGCCCTCGTAGTAGGCCTCGACGAGCTGCAGGGAGCCGTCGCCCCTGAAGTCGCCGCAGTAAAGAAGGGCGGGATGCGTCGGGGAGGCCCGGTACTGGGTGTTGAGGCCCACGTTTCCGACAACATAGTCGGGCCGGCCGTCGCCGTTGAAATCCGCGGCCGCGATCGAGGTCCACCAGCCCGTGCCCGCGGCGGCGAAGCCGGCCCGCTCCGTCCAGTCTTCAAAGCCCCTCCCGAGGTTATTGTGAAAGTACTTCACCTGCCCCCACTCGAGCGCCACCAGGAGATCGGGCCAGCCGTCGCCGTCCACGTCGCTCCACAGAGCTGCCGTGACCATCCCGGCTTCCCGCAGCCCGGGGGCGACAGAGTCGGTCACGTCCTCGAACCTGCCGCCCCGGTTGGCCCAAAGCGCGCTCCGGGGGGCAAGCGGATACCGGCCGGGAATGACCCGAGCCCCTATGAAGAGGTCGAGGCGCCCGTCCCGGTCGAAATCGGCGGCCACGGCGGCGCCGACGCTCGCGGGCAGCGCAGGAAGCGAGCCCGCCGGGGCGGGCCTGAAGGCGCCGCGCCCGTCGTTCAGATAAAGACGCGGCTGATAGCCGGGCGCGCCGGCGGGCAGGCCGATGCCCGACCGGGTCAACAGCAGATCGTTGCTTCCATCCCCGTCGGCATCAAACACGAGGACGGGGCCGTCGTTGAGGGGCCCCTCGAAGGCGAAGGCCGACGGGGCGGAGCACGAAAACTGCCCGGCCGCGCCGGCAAGGAGGATGCGCGCCGGGTCCAGGGGCGTGCCGCCGAGCAGGACGTCGTCTCTGCCGTCCCCGTCGAGGTCGCCCACCGCAAGCGCGGGCCCCCTCCTGTTCTGGCGCATCGGCAGGAGCGGCTGCTGGACCAATTCGTCAACCGGGGTCTCCCTGGAAAGAAGCGAGAAATTGACGGCCCGGCTCACATCGGAGTACTGGCCGGCGGCCGGCGCCGCCGGGACCGCGGGCACTGCGGGCCCGGGCGGCTCGGTTATCGTGAACCGGCGGTCGCCCGCAAGGTCCGAGAACTCCTGCACATGGCCGCTCGGCCAGGACACGGTGAGGCGGCGGACGCGGGTATCGCCCCCCAGGCCAAAATGCAGGATGGGCTCCGAGCTCGACAGGACGCCGCGCGCCAGGACCAGCGTTCGCACCTGCACGCCCGATTCGCTCTCTATCCGCACGGTGGACCCCACGCCGTACCGATTCGAGCGGCTGCCGCGAAGCGCCACCGTGATCCGGTGCCCCGTGACCGAGCCGTTGCGCAGCACCGTGACGCCCCTCCTGTAGTTAGAATACACGATGTCGAGGTTGCCGCTGCCGCCGAGGTCGCCGAAGGCTGCGCCGAAGCTCACGCCCTTCTGGTCCAGTCCCCAAGGCGCGCTGACGTCCTCGAATCGCAAGTCGCCCATGTTCCGGAACGCCAGGTGCTGCTCGACCAGCACCGGGCTCGCCCTCTCGAGGCGCACCCTTTCATCCACCGTCTCGGCCATCGCGACCCTCAGGATCAGGTCGGCGTTATTGACCTCGCGGTGCATGCCGTTTGTCACGAACACGTCAAGGCGGCCGTCGTTGTCGAGATCCTCAAGGCGCACGGACCACGTCCAGTCCGTCGCCGACAGGCCGGCGAGGAAGGCCCCCTCGAGGCAGCGCCCGGTTCCCGTGTTGATGTAGAGCGCATTGCGCGAGTACTGCGGCGCCTCGGTCGAGCGCTCGCGCGGATCCTCATTGAAGCTGCGGCCCACGGCCATGGTGCGCTGGTCCCTCTGGTGCGTGGTCGTCGCCATGTCGGCGACAAGAAAGTCCATGAGCCCGTCATTGTTCACGTCGCCCAGATCCGATCCCATGGAGGAATAGGGCATGTGCGGCACCACGGAGTCGATGACGTCCGTGAACGTGCCGTCCCTGTTGTTGTGATAGAGCCTGTCGGGCGCCGCGAAATCGTTCGCCACATAGAGGTCGGGCCAGCCATCGCCGTCATAGTCCCACCAGATGGCCGAGTGGCCCTGCGCCTCCCCGCTGATTCCGGCCCGCTCGCTAACGTCCGTGAACGCGCCGTCTCCGTTGTTGTGGAAAAGATAATCCCTCTGGCCGTTCGGGTGGGTCGCTGCGTCCAGCAGGTTCGTCTGTATGAAGACGTCTAGGAAGCCGTCGCGGTCGTAGTCGCAGAATGCGGCCATGACGCTGGCGTCCCGGACCGCCAGGCCCCGTGCCGCGGCCTCTTCCCTGAATGTGCCGTCGCCTTGATTCATGTAGAGCAGATTGGGTGCGTTGAACCTGCAGACGTAGATGTCCAGCAGCCCGTCGTTGTCCACGTCGACAAATGTCGCCCCCTGCTTCCAGATCGCCGCGGCCTCGCCCTTGTCCCCCACCCCGGCCCGGTCCGTCACGTCCTCGAATTTCCAGTCCCCGAGGTTGCGGAACAGGCGGCAGCTCTCGGTCTTGCTGACGACAAAGATGTCAGGAAGTCCGTCGCCGTCGTAGTCCCCGATCGCCACGCCGGTGCCCAAGGCGCCGACATCGAATTCGTGAATTCGATCCGCCCAGAGCCTGGGGTCCGTGCGTCCGGCCGAGGTCGCCACGGGATCGGCGTAGTTGTTCTGCGTGACCACGCCGGTGAGTTCCGGCGACAGCTCGCTGAAGAGCGTCCTCGCGCGCGGGAATTCGCGCGGGGCAAACGGCCTCTCGGAGATGGCGCCGCCGGCGTTGGCCTGCGGCGCCGGGGAAACCGCGCTCGGTCCGCCGATGAGCGCCAGGGGACGACCGAGAACAACGACCCCTCCTGCGGCCATCATCTCGATGAATTGCTTGCGGTTCACGGCGGGTCAAATGCGCTGGAGCTTCTTGGCAGCAAAGGCCGAGGGACCACAAGGCGGAATGGCCTGCGCCGAGGACAGCTAGGCCGGCGCGGGCAGCACCACGGTCGGCGCCCGCAGGGGGGCGTCGTGCAGCGACTCGGCGCCCGACGGCCAGCGCACGCGGATCCGACGCGGCGGATTGCCCCCGGTCCAGCCGAAGAAGGACGCGGCCGAGGACTGGGTGTAGTAGCCGGAGCCGGCGTGGACCTCGCGCACCTGCGAAGAGCCGTCCGCATGCTCGAGCGTGATCCGCGCGCCCACGGCGTCCGGGTTGGCCCGGGGTCCCTTGAGCCGCACGCTCAGGCAGTTGCGTCCGGCAACCCCGCTGTTGCGGAACGCCAAGGGGGTGCCGTTGTTGCGGGTGACGACAAAGTCGGGCCAGCCGTCCTCGTCGAGATCGATCACGGCGAGGGCCTTGGCGTCGCCCGGGACGACCAGGTTGCTCTCGGCAGGCGCCACCGGCGTGAATCCCCCGCGGCCGTCCCCGCGAAGCAGCTGGCTCAAGCCGCCGTCAAAACGGCCCACGGCGGGAATCGGCGCGTAGGAATTCTGCACGGCGTAGATGTCGGCCCGTCCGTCGCCGTCGAAGTCGCCGGCCACCAGGCCCTGGATGGGCGATATCTGCGCGATTCTAGGGAGCGGCTCGAACCGATAGGTGCCGTCAGGCTGGCTCAGGAAGACCCCGCTTCGAAATTCCGTGGCGGCAAACCGGAGGGCGGCGGACAGCCTGTCGTCACCGAGGATCTCGCCGAGCGTCGCCCGGGAGTACGTGTCGACGCGGGGAAAGCGCTTCAGGACCGACGGGATCGCCGCTCCGAGGTCCCGCCGGGTGCGCCACGGGTACAGGCGGTCGCCCTCGTAGTAGCCCTCAACCAGCTGCGCCGCGCCGTCACCCCTGAAATCACCGTAGAAGAGCAGGGCCGGGTGCTCCGGGCTCGCGCGGTACTGGGTGTTGAGGCCCACGTTGCCGACGACGTAGTCCGGCCGGCCGTCGCCGTTGAAATCCGCGGCCGCGATCGAGGTCCACCAGCCCGTGCCCGCGGAGGCAAAGCCCGCCCTCTCGCTCCAGTCCTCGAAGCCCGCCCCCCGGTTGTTGTGGAAATACCTCACGTGGCCCCACTCGAGGGCGAGCAGGAGGTCGGGCCAGCCGTCGCCGTCCACGTCGCTCCACAGCGCCCCGGTCACCATCCCGACCTCGCGCAGCCCGGGCGCAAGGGAGTCCGTCACGTCCTCAAACCTGCCCCCGCGGTTCGCGAGCAGGGCGCTGCGGGGCGCCAGCGGGTACCGTCCCGGCAGGACGCGCCCGCCCAGGAAGACGCCGAGGCGGCCGCTGCGGTCGAAATCGGCCGCCGAGACCGCGCCCGCGCTGATCGGCAGCGGCGGCAGCGACCCGGCCGGCGCCTGGCGGAACACGCCGAATCCATCGTTTAGGAACAGGCGGGCCTGGAACTCCGGCGAGCCCGCCGGCCTGGCGCTGCCGCCCCTCGTGATCAGCAGGTCGTTCGCGCCGTCGCCGTCGGCGTCGAAAAGGAGGAGCGGGCCGTCGCTGAGCGGGCCCTCAGCCGCAAGCACGGACGAATCGGACGCGAAGAATCGGAACGCGGAGCTCTCCACAAGGATGCGCGTGGGATCGAGCGGCGTGCCTCCGAGGACCAGGTCGTCCCTGCCGTCGCCGTTCACGTCGCCGACGGCGAGCGCCGGGCCCCGCCGGTTCTGGCGCACCGGCAGCAGCGGCTGCTCGACGGTGTCGTCCACCAGGATCTCCCTGGACCGCAGCGAGAGGCCGGCGGACCTGCTCACCTCGGTGAACCGGGCTCCGGCTGCCGGCCTCGGGTTCTCGGGCGCGGGACCGGCCTGCGGCTCGGTGATCGTGTAGCGGCAGTCGACCGCCAGGTCCTCGAAGGACTGGGCCTGGCCGCTCGGCCAGCTGACGGTAAGGCGCCTGATGCGCGTGTCCCCGCCCAGCCCGAAATGCACGATGGGCTCGGAGCTGGAATAGACGCCCCGGGACAGCACCAGCGGCCGGACCTGGATCCCCGAGTCAGACTCAATCCGCACCGTGGAACCCACCCCGTAGCGGTTCGAACGCGTGCCCCGCAGAGCGACCGTGATGCGGTGGCCCGAGTCCGCGTCATTGCGCAGGAGCGTGACCCCGCCGCGGTAGTTCGAATACACGATGTCCAGGTTGCCGTCGCCGTCCAGGTCGCCGAGCGCGGCGCCGAAGCTGATGCCCCTCTGATTGAGCCCCCAGGCCGCGCTGGCGTCCTCGAACCTGAGGTCCCCCAGATTGCGGAATGCGAGGTGCTGCTCGGCCAGTTCGGGGCTGGCCCTAAGGACGCTCACCCGGGCCTCCGGCGACTCAGCCATCATCATGCGCGCCAGCAGGTCGGCATTGTTGAGGTCCCGGTACATCCCGTTTGTGACGAAGAGGTCGAGGCGGCCGTCGTTGTCGAGGTCCTCCAGGCGCACGGACCACGTCCAGTCGGTGGCGGCGAGCCCGGCGAGATTGGCCGCCTCGAGACAGCGGCCCGTGCCGGTGTTGATGTAGAGGGCGTTGCGCATGTACTCGGGAGCCTCCGCGGAGTCGTCCGCCCGGTCCAGGATGAGCCGGCGCGCGTTGGCCAGCGTGCGCTGGTCCTTCTGGTGGGTGGTCGCGGCCATGTCGGCCACGAGGAAATCGATCAGCCCGTCGTTGTTCACGTCGCCGAGGTCCGAGCCCATCGACGAGAACGGCATGTGGGGCACGACGGAGTCTATGGTGTCGGTGAACGTGCCGTCGCGGTTGTTGTGGTAAAGCTTGTCGGGCGGCGTGAAGTCGTTCGCGACGTAGAGGTCGGGCCATCCGTCGCCGTCGTAGTCCCACCATATGGCCGAGTGGCCCTGGGCCTTGCCGCTGATCCCGGCCCGGTCGGTGACGTCCCTGAACGTGCCGTCGCCGTTGTTGTGGAAGAGATAGTTCCTCTGCGGGTTCGGATGCCCCTCCGACTCGGGCCTATTGGTCTGGATGAAGAGGTCCAGGAATCCGTCGCGGTCATAGTCGCAGAACGCCGCCATGATGCAGCCGTCGTTCACCGCCAGCCCGCGGGCCGCCGCGTCCTCCCTGAAGGTGCCGTCGCCCTGGTTCATGTAGAGCAGATTCGGGGCGCCGAATCGGCAGACGTAGAGATCGAGGAGCCCGTCGTTGTCCACGTCGACGAAGGTGGCCCCCTGCTTCCAAATCCCGGCCGCCTCGCCCTTGTCGCCCACCCCGGCCCTCTCCGTCACGTCCTCGAACCTCCAGCCGCCAAGATTGCGGAAGAGCCGGCAGCTCTCCGTCTTGCTCACGACGAAGATGTCGGGCCGCCCGTCCCCGTCGTAGTCGCCAATCGCGACGCCCGTGCCGATCGAGCCGGCCTCAAACTCGGCGTAGCGCTCCCCCCAGATCTTCGGGTCGGCGTAGTTGTTTTCCGTGACCACGCCGGTCTCCTGCGGCGACAGAAGCTTGAACATCGTCGCCCCGCGCCGGCCGGTATGCGGGGACAGAGGCTCCTCGGAAATGCCCCCGGCGGCGCTCGCGCCCGGCCGCGCCTGGGCGGCCCCGGGTGGCGCGCCGCCGAGCAGCGCCAGGGGCCGGCCGACCAGGACGGCGCCGCCGGTCGCCATGAGCTCGATGAATTTCTTGCGGTTCAATGGGGGCCTTGAGGCGGATCTACGGGTCCGTCGCGGAGCGCGTCCAGCAGGGGATCACGGGATGGGTGCGGACAGCACGAGTGTCGCCGAGCGCCCGGGCACATCGTGCGCGGTCGCGGTACCCGAGGGCCAGCGCACGCGTGCCCGACGGGGAGGATTCGAGTCCGGATAGCCGAAAAAGCACGCCGCGGTGGACTGCGAGCAATATCCGGATCCGGCGTACACCTCGCCCACCTGCGCGGAGCCGTCGGCCAGCTCGAGAGTGACGCGCGCCCCCACGGCCGATGGATTGCCGGCGGGCCCGCGCAGGATCACCCGGAGCGAGTTGCCGCCGGCGACGCGGCCGTTTTGAAAGGCGAGCGCGGTGCTGTTGTTGCGCGTGGCAAGGAAGTCCGGCCATCCGTCCTGGTTGAAGTCGAGGACGGCGAGCGCCTTTGCGTCGCCAGGCACGACCAGGCCGCTCGCGCCGGCAGGCACCGGCGTGAAACCTCCGCGGCCGTCGCCCCGGAGCAGCTGGCTCAGGCCCCCGTCGAAGCGCCCGACCGACGGGACCGGGGAGTAGGAATTGTGCACGGCGTAGATGTCGGCGCGCCCGTCGCCGTCAAAGTCCCCGGCGACAAGCCCCTGGATGGGGGAGATCTGGGCGATACGGGGCAGCGGCTCGAACCGGAAGGTGCCGTCGGGCTGGCTCAGGAACACCCCGCTCCGAAACTCCGTGGCCGCGAAGCGCTGGGCCGCCGCCAGCCGCGCGTCGCCCACGATCTCGCCCAGCGTGGCGCGGGCGTAATAGTCGTTCCTTGGATAGCGCTTAAGGATCGAGGGGATCGAGGACCCGAGGTCCCGCTTTGCGCGCCAGGGATACAGCCGGTCGCCCTCGTAATAGGCCTCGATCAGCTGGCGCCCGCCGTCGCCCCTGAAGTCGCCGTAGAAGAGAAGCGCGGGACGCTCCGGCGTCGCGCGGTACGGCGTGTTGAGGCCCAGGTTGCCCACGACGTAGTCGGGCCTGCCGTCTCCGTTGAAGTCCGCGGCCGCGATCGAGTTCCACCATCCGGCTCCGGCGGCGGCGAAACCGGCCTTCGCGGACCAGTCCTCGAATCCCCTGCCCCGGCCGTTGTGGAAATACCGCACGTTGCCCCACTCCAGGGCCACCAGGAGATCGGGCCAGCCGTCGCCGTCCACGTCGCTCCAGAGCGCCGACGTCACCATGCCCACCTCGCGCAGCCCGGGAGCCAGGTCGTCCGTCACGTCCTCGAACCGGCCCCCGCGGTTCGCCCAGAGCGCGCTGCGCGGCGGAAGCGGGTACTGGCCCGGCACGACGCGCCCCCCTATGAAGAGGCCGAGGCGGCCGCTGCGGTCGAAGTCGGCCGCCGCGACGGCCCCCGCGCTCTCGGGAAGCGCCGGCAGGGCGCCGGCAGGCCCGGGCCTGAAGCCGCCGCGGCCGTCGTTGAGGAAGAGCCTCGGCTGGTATTCCGCCGAGCCCGCCGGCAGGCTGGTGCCTCCCTTGGTCACGAGGAGCTCGTTTCTCCCGTCGCCGTCGGCGTCGAAGAGCAGCAGCGGCCCGTCGCTCAGCGGTCCTTCCGTCGCGAGCGCCGAGGAGTCGGCAGCGGAGAAGCGCGCCGGCCGCTCCGCTATGAGGATCCGGGCCGGGTCCGAGGGCGTTCCCCCGAGGACCACGTCGTCCCTGCCGTCGCCGTCGACGTCGCCGACCGCCACCGCGGGTCCGCGCCGGTTCTGGCGCATCGGCAGGAGCGGCTCCTGGATCGTCTCGTCCACCGCCATCTCGCGTGAAGCGAGGGCCAGGTTGACGGCCTGGCCCACCTCGGCGAACTGGCCGGGGGTCGGCTGCCTCGGCTCCGGCGCCGGGACCGGCCCGGACGGCTCGGTGATCGTGAACCTCCGGTCGGCCGCCAGGTCCGAGAACGACTGGGTCCGGCCGCTCGGCCATGCCACCGTCAGGCGCGCGATCCGGGCGTCGTCCCCGAGGCCGAAGTGCAGGATGGGCTCGGAGCTCGAGAGGACGCCCCGCGCGAGGACCAGGGTGCGGACCTGCACCCCGGAACCCGTCTCAATCCGAACGGTGGCGCCGACGCCGAAGCGGTTCGAGCGCGTGCCGCGAAGCGCGACGACCGCGCGGTGCCCCGTGTCCGAGTCGTTTCGCAGGAGCGTCACGCCCCCCTGGAAGTTGAGATAGACGATGTCCAGGTTGCCGTCCCCGTCCAGGTCGCCGAGGGCCGACCCGAAGCTCACGCCCTTCTGGTTGAGCCCCCAGGCCGCGCTCACATCCTCGAAGTGGAGGTCGCCCAGGTTGCGGAACGCAAGGTGCTGCTCGGCAAAGACGGGGCTCGCCCTCTCGATGCGCACCTTCTCGTCGGCATTCTCCGCGAGCTCCTTGCGCGCCGTCAGGTCGGCGTTGTTCGACTCGCGGTTCATGCCGTTGGTCACAAAGAGGTCGAGGCGGCCGTCGCCGTCCAGGTCCTCAAGGCGCGGCGACCACGTCCAGTCGGTCGCCGACAGGCCCGCGAGGCAGGCGGCCTCCAGGCAGCGCCCGACGCCCGTGTTGACGTAGAGGGCGTTGCGCATGAGCTGCGGAGCGGCGGTCGAGTTGTCGGGCGGGTCCTTGAGAAAGCTGCGCATCACGGCGGTCGAGCGCTGGTCCTTCTGGTGGGTGGTCGAGGCCATCTCGGCGACAAATAGGTCCATGAGGCCGTCGTTGTTCACGTCGCCCAGGTCCGAACCCATCGACGAATACGGCATGTGGGGCACCACCGAGTCGATGACGTTGGTGAAGGTGCCGTCCCTGTTGTTGCGGTAGAGCTTGTCCGGCTCCGCGAAGTCGTTCGCCACATAGAGGTCCGGCCAGCCGTCCCCGTCGTAGTCCCACCAGACGCTGGAATGGCCGTGCGCCTCGCCGCTGATCCCGGCGCGCTCGGTCACGTCCCTGAAGGTGCCGTCGCCGTTGTTGTGGAACAGGTAATCCTTCTGGCCGCTCGGGTGCGCCTCGGCGTCCAGAAGGTTGGTCTGGATGAAGACGTCGAGGAAGCCGTCGCGGTCGTAGTCGCAGAAGGCCGCCATGACGCAGGCGTCCTCGACGGCGAGGCCGCGCGCCGCGGCCTCCTCCCTGAACGTGCCGTCGCCCTGGTTAACGTACAAGAGGTTCGGGGCCCCGAACCGGCACACGTAGATGTCCAGGAGCCCGTCATTGTTCACGTCGACGAAGGTCGCGCCCTGCTTCCAGATTCCCGCCGCCTCGCCCTTGTCCCCAACCCCGGCCTTCTGCGTCACGTCCTCGAACCTCCAGTTGCCGAGGTTGCGGAACAGCCGGCAGCTGTCCGTCTTGCCCACGACAAAGATGTCCGGGCGGCCGTCGCCGTCATAGTCCCCGATCGCCACCCCCGAGCCGGTTTCGCCGGTCTCGTTCTCGCTGTAAAGGGCGCCCCACATCCTGGGGTCGTCGAAGCGGTTCTCCATTATGACCCCGGTATCCTGCGCCGCCAGCATCCTGAACATCGTCGCCCCGCGCCGGCCCGAGCGCCCGGCCAAGGGCTGCTCGGCGATTGCGCCCGCGCCATTCTGGGCGTCCCCTGCCTCGGGCGGAGGGGACCCTCCCGCGGCGGGGCCGCCGAGGAGGGAGAGCGGCCGGCCCACGAGGACCGCGCCGCCGGCCGCCATCATCCCTATGAATTCCTTGCGGTTCACGGCGGCTTAGAATCGGCGGGGCGTCTTGGCGGCAAACATAAGGAGACGAAAGAAGGACAATTCCCGCACGGCCGAGTCAAGGACGCTCTCGCGGCCCGGCGGCCCGCGGCCCCGGGCATGCGATTTTTCCTTGGCGTCCCATTGAACTGCGGCCACTGCATGGTGCCGAATGCGCTTTGCCCTCCGACTTCCGCCGCGCACCTGGATCGCCGCCCCGATTTGCGCGCTCGCGCTCGTCGCTTGGGAGGACTTCGAGCGCGCGCAGCGGGTCGAGTTCGTCTCGAGGGTCGCAAGCGAGGAGGCCAGGGTCGACGCGAGCTCGCCGACGGGCTACGCCGACGGGAAGCGCTGGCTCATCGTTCCCGAGCACAACAACCCGACCTACCAGTGGATCGAGGAGACGCAGCTGATGCGTGCGCGCGGGGACTGGCGGGTGCGGCATGTCGACTACGAGAACGCCCCGGCCGGCCGGGAGGTCCATTCGGCCTCGCCTTACCGCTGGTGGCTCCTGCTGATCGCCCGGATCGATCGCGGCCTTTCGGGGCGGCCGCCGGGCCTTTCCCTGGAGCGGGCCGCCCTCTTCGCCGACCCCCTGCTGCACCTCGTCCTGATTCTCGCCTCGACCCTCTTCGTGGCGCGGCGCTTCGGAGCCCTGGCCGCCGCCTCCCTGTCCGTCGCGCTGGCCGCGATGTTCCCCCTCGCCGCCGCGTTTCTTCCGGGGGTCGCGAACGACTACGGCCTGTCCCAGATGGCCGCATTTTGGAGCGTGCTCCTGCTGGTCGCCGGGGCAATGGACGCCAAGCGGGCCGCGCGCTGGTTTTTCGCGGCCGGCGCCGCCGGCGGCACCGGCCTGTGGCTCGGCGCATCGGGCCAGGCGCCCGTGATTGCGGGGATTGGCCTCGGGGCCGTCATGGCGGCGCTAGTAGACCGGGCCCGGGGCGGTGCGACGCGGGACGCAGACAGCGAGGTCATGCCATGGCGGTCGTGGGCGATGGGCGGCGCGGTCACGAGCCTCTTGGCCTACCTCATCGAGTACTTCCCCGGACACATGGCGCCTCAGCTGCGGGTCAACTATCCCCTCTACGGGCTGGCGTGGCTCGGGCTCGGCCAGCTGCTTTGGCGCGTTGCGGCATGGGCGTCGCGCAAGAGGCCGTACGGAACCGCCCGCGACGTGGGCCTCGTGGCGCTCTGCGCGGGCGCCGTCGCCTCGCTGCCTGTAGCCATCTGGCTCAGCGGAAACCACGCCTTCCTGGCGGGCGACCTGCTCTCCACCCGGCTTACAAACCTGCCGGATGGCGTGGTGGCGGGCGGTCTGCCGGCCTGGGCCGCCCAGGATGGCCTCACGGGCGCCGTCGCCGCGACCTGCCTTCCCCTGCTGCTCCTAGGTCCGGCGGCGTGGATTCTCGCAGGCAGATCGACCCGCCCGGCGCTCCGCGCCGCCGTCGCGATCGCCGCCGGCCCGGTCCTCGCTGCCCTTGCACTCGCCATCCACCAGATCCGCTGGTGGAACACGGTCGATTGCGCGCTGCTCGCGCTCCTCGTTGCAGCAACGGCAGCCCTTCCGGCTGCGGCCGCCGCCTCCCGCAGGATTCGCTGGACCTGCTGCGCACTTCTGGCTCCCGCCCTTCTCCTGGGAGCGATCTCCGCCGCGCCGCCGGCGGGCTCCGGCGCGAGTGACTTCAAGTTCACGAGATCCGAGGTCGAGGGTCTCTACGAGCGCGCCCTGGCGCACTGGATCGCGGACCACGCCGGGCCCGACGGCGCGACGGCCCTCGTCCCGCCGTTCCGGACATCAAGCTTCTGCTTCTACGGGGGCCTGCGCGGCCTCGGGACCCCGAACTGGGAGAACCGCGATGGCCTTTCGGCCACGTTCCGCATCATAAACTCGACGAGGCCGGACGAGACGCTGGCGCTTGTCAGCCAGCGTGGCGTGACCTACATCGTCGTCCCCTCATGGGACAGCGATTTCGACGAGTTCGCGCGAATGGGCCTGAGGCAGCCGAAGGACTCGTTCATCTACGCCCTGCACCAGACCGACGGCGGGATATTCGACTGGCTGCGGGCCCTGCCGTACAATCAGCCGGAGATCTCTGGTTTCAAGGAGCAGTCGGTCCTGGTGCTGGCGGTGACCGACGAGACGGATCCGGCGACCCTGCGCAGCAGGCTCGTCGAATACCTGGTCGAGATGCACCAGCTGGACGCCGCCGCGTACTCGAGCCAGGCGCTGCTGCGCTACCCGGCCGACCTCGGGGCGCTCGTGGCCCTGGCACAGGTCCAGAAGGCCCGCGGCGACGCGGAGGCCTTCGACAAGGTCTTCAACTCGCTGGTCTCGAACCTGTCCAGCGGATCCGATCGCTCCATGGCCTGGGACCGGCGCGTCAGCCTGGCCGTCGTCCTCGCCCTTGGAAGGCGCAACGACCTGGCGCGCGAGCAGGTGAAGCGCTGCCTCGCGGAGATCGACGCGGAGAAGATCCGTTCGCTCACGACCGGCTCGCTCTACCACCTGCTCGTCCTGGACAAGGGATATGAGCTTCAGATTTCCGACCCGAAATTGCAGGAGCTCTCGATGAAGCTGTTGCCGTCGGAACTGCGCGAGCGCCTCTGAATCCGAGCATTGCGAACGCGCGCCCCGTCCCTCCGACCGCCATGACCACCATTCGACTCGAAGAGCCCGGGCGCTTCGCCTCGCTCGAATGCGCGCCGCCGGCCCCGCCGCAGCCCGGCGAGGCGCTCGTTCGCGTGCGCCGAGTCGGGGTGTGCGGCACGGACCTGCACGCGTTTGCCGGAAACCAGCCGTTCTTCAGTTACCCGCGCGTCCTCGGCCATGAGCTGGGGGTCGAGGTCGTCGCGGTTGGGCCCGGCGTGGCCAACGTCAAGCCGGGCGACCGGTGCTCCGTGGAGCCCTACTTCAACTGCCAGAGGTGCGTCGCCTGCCGCCGCGGGAAGGCCAACTGCTGCGCCGACCTGCGCGTGCTCGGCGTCCACGTCGACGGCGGCATGCGCGAGCAGCTGGTCGTGCCCGCGCGCAAGCTCCATCCGTCCGCCAGCCTGTCGCTTGACCAGCTCGCGCTCGTCGAGACCCTCGGGATCGGCTGCCACGCCGTGGAGCGCGCATGCCTCGAGCCGGGCGAGTTCGCGCTCGTCATCGGCGCGGGGCCGATCGGCCTCGCCGTGATGCAGTTCGCGGCCGAGAGAGGCGCGCGGGTCGTCGCGCTCGACGTCAACGCGGCGCGGCTTGATTTCTGCCGGCGCCACCTCGGTGTGCCCCATGCCGTCAACGGGGCCGATGAGGCCCCGCTGGACGCCCTGCGGCGGCTCACCGGCGGCGACCTGCCGACCTCGGTCTTCGACGCAACCGGCAGCCCGGGCTCCATGATGGAGGCCTTCAACTTCCCCGCGCCGGGAGGCCGCTTGGTCCTCGTGGGCCTCTTCCAGGGGGACGTGACGTTCAACGACCCCAGTTTCCACAGGCGCGAGCTGACGCTCTTGGGCAGCCGAAACGCCCAGTCCGCCGATTTCGAGCGCATCATCGGGCTGATCGAGGCCGGGCGCATCGACACGGCGCCATGGATTACCCACCGGGCCCCGCTCGCCGGCGTGGCGGGCCAGTTCCCGGCGTGGGTTCGCCCCGATACGGGCGTCATCAAGGCGATCGTCGAGGTGTGAGCGGCCGCGAGGGTCCGCCGGCCCCCACCCCTGGGCGCGCGAAGGGCCGCAGCCCTCTAGCAGACGCGCGTCGTCTCCAGCCCGAGGAGCTGGCCGAGCTTGGCCAGCCGGTCGGCGAGGTGGCCGACACCCACCGCGCAGTGATGGGCGGGTCCGTGCGAATTCCAGCGATGGACGAACTCGCGCGCGCCGCAGGCGAAGCGGTAGCGGCTGTTGGTGTTGCCGATTTCCATGATCGGGCCCGCGACCGACTCGGCCTCGGCGCAGAGAAGCGCAAGCCTTCCGCCGGCGCCCTCGACCACGGAGAGCAGCGTGACGGCGCCGTGGCGCACCGCCATCTCGACGGAGACGCCGCGGCCGACCTTTCCGTGGTAGACCCCGAGGGGGCGCACCTTTGTCCTTCCCTGCGCGATGGCGATGTGGCCCGGGCCGTCGTGGCCCATGAGCACGACGTCCTCCTTGAAATCCATGGCATAGTATTCCGTGAACGAGCCGCCGGCGCCCAGCAGATCCATGATCTTCATCGCCTGGACGTTCTTCACCTCATACTCGCCTGCGACCGGAACGCCCCTCGCCGTGAGCAGCGAGCATCCGAGGATGATCGACGCGATGGTCGCCTCGTTCTCCGGCACGCCAGTCCCCTTATAGAAATAGGCAAGCGAGCCGAGGCGGTGGCCGGCGACCAGCCGGTCGAGCGCGACGGACGTCCGCGCCGCATCCTCGAGGTCCTCCCTCGCGCAGTCGGGCTGGATGTCGAACACGTCGCCGAATTCCGCAAGCCGGCCGGCGACGGCGGCCGCCGGGACACCCCGCCGCAGGCCGGTCAGCTCGTCCACCTCGAGGTGCTCGATGTGCGTGCCGAACGTCACCGCCTGCAGCGTCGCGTCCGACTCGATGTCGAGCATCCCGCCGTAGGGGTGCCCCATGAGGCCCAGGCGGTTGCGCCCCATGGCGGCGGCGACCCTCGCCGCATCCACCCACGCATCGACCTCGCGCCAGCACGCGGGGTCATCGTCCAGGACACCGGTGACCTCGTGAAACCGTATCCCGGCGCGCTTGAAGACGTTGGCGATCTCCGGAACCGGGCACGCCGAGCAATGCGCCAGCCATTCGCCGGTCATCCTCGTGCGGTCGCCGAGCCCGTTGAACGCCGCGTAGACGATGGCGGCCGCCGGCGCGACGTTGAGCACGATAACCGGCACCTTGGCGCGCTGCACGACCGGCAGCACCGTGGACGACAGCGCATAGGTCGTGGCGTGGAGGAAGATCAGGTCGACATCCTCGCGCCTGAACTCGCGGCCCGCAACGTGGGCGCTCTCGGGATTGTCCACGAGGCCGAGGTTGACGACCTCTACGCCGGGTCGCGCGAGCTTGTCCGCCACGCTGCCGACGCAGCGCTCGAGGCGATCCTTCAGGCCGGCGAATTGCGGCCAATAGGCATCCAGTCCGATGGCGAACAGTCCGACGCGCAGGGGTGGGTATTCCAAAGCGGCCGCAAGCTAGAGCATCGCGGCGCGGGCGGGAAGCCCGGGATTTTGTCTCCCGGGCGCCTCCGTACGTGCCCTTCGCGAGGGCGCCCCGGTCGGAACCGGCCTCAAGGGGCCACTGCCCGCTCCCGGCGCGTCGCCGCGGCCGGCGGCTGGGCGCGGACCGTCGCCCCATCCATCCAGGTCGCGCCGATCAACGTGGCGCGGGGGAATTCCTGCACGCCGGACTCGTTGTTGTGAATCTGGCTGACGACCATGTCGACCGCGGCCTCACCCGTGACGTGGTTGTGCTGGTTCATCCCGGCTATGCCCGGGCGGGACGCCCGCCATTCGAGCTGGATGACGCCGATGTCCTCGGGAATGCGCCGGCCGGCCGCTCTCAGCCACCCGAGGACGACGTTGTAGAGGGTGAAGACGACGTCAGGCTGGTGGCGGTCAAGCCACGAGCGAAATAGGTCGGAGCGCCCGGGCCCGGTCATGGTGCCGAAGGACGGGACCCGCTGCGCCCGCGCCAGCGCCCGCTGGCCGGTCAGAAAGCCCGCGGAAAACCGCCGCTCGACAAGCGCATCGATGACGTCGTCGAGCACGAGCCCGGGGCGCCGGTACCCGAGCGCCAGCGCGCGCTCGAAGGCGACGAGAGCGAGGTTGTAGTGGTCCACGCAGCAGTACGACAGCGCGGGATCGCGGGTGCGCACCCCCGTGACCACGCACGGCAGCCGCGCCCAGATTGGCCCCAGTTTCGCGGGCAGGTAGTTCGTGTCCATGAGTCCGACGAGCACCAGCCCCTTGATCCCCCGGGTCGCGAGGATCCGCATCCAGCGCTCGGCCGTGAGCTCCGGGTCGTGCAGCCAGAAGCGGTCGAAGTCGTAGCCCAGGGCCGCCGCCCGGCTCTCGCACCCCTCCACGTAGATCGGTATCGTGGGATGGCTGCGAAACGCGTCGGGGTCCAGGTTGGCGTTCACCAGGGCGAGCTTGGCCTGGAGCCTGCGGGTCCGCGTGGACCGCAGCTGCGCCATCAGCTGCGAGACGATCGCGTTGGGCCGGTAGCCGAGGCGCTCCGCCGCCCTTTGTATGCGCTTCCTCGTGGCAACGGGGATCTGCGGGCTGCCGCGCAGCCCGAGGGAAATGGCGTTCTTGGAGTAGCCCAGGGCGCGCGCGATGTCGCTTAGCGTGGGGCGGGGCATCGGGGACTTGCGCACTCCCATGGGTTCCGGGCTCCGAGCGGGCGGTCAAAGCCGCTGGGCGCGGCGCCGCCAACTTTGCCTGGTGCGCGGGCGCGTCGCATCATTCGGCCGCAGCAGCCAGCCTGGAGTCCGGCTGCAGCTTGATCTTGTAGACGACCGCGAAATCGGAGGCCGGCCTGCCCTTCGCGGGTTCCAGCACGAGCGCCCCGTCGTCGCGCGTCCAGCGGATGCTCTCGTCGCTTCCGAGGAGCTCGACGCCGGCGACCGCCCTGTCCAGAAGCTTGGCCGAGCCGCCGAGCGACCGGATCGCCAGCGGTTTTTCGGGCCATCCCATCACGATGGCGTAGAGCGCGCCTGCCTTCTCGGTGAAGCGCACGTCCTCGGCGGTGAAGGACTTGCCCTTGCCCTCGTTGAATCCCTGCGCGGACAGGGCTGCGCCCTCGCTGGCCGGGCCCTCGCCAAAGACCTTCCAGGGGCGCGTGCCGAAGATGCATTCCCGGTTCACGTCCATCCACCCGGCTATGCCCTCGAGGACCTTCTCCTCCCTGTCGTCAATGGTGCCGTCGCCGCGCACGGGTATGTTCAGCAGCAGGTTGCCGTTCTTGCTGACGATGTCCGCCAGCATCTGCACGACGGTCTTCGCGCTCTTGTAGGCGTCGCGCTCGTAGATGGAGCGCCTGTAGTGCCAGTCCCCGATGCATGTGTCGGTCTGCCACGGCAGGGGCTCGGTGCGGTTGCTCGCCCCGCGCTCGATGTCCCACACGAGGCACCGGCGCTGCTCCTCGTTCAGGATCTTCCCAAGCATCACTCCCTCGAGCCGGCCGTTGTGCAGCCGCATGTTGCTGTTGTAGAAATGCGCCGCGATCCGCAGGCCGGCGTCGCTCACGGGCCACAGCGGCAGCACCGTGTCGTCGAAATAGACCAGATCGGGGTGGTACCGGTTGATGAGGTCGATCGTGCGGTTGTAGAACTTCTCGCAGTAGGCGGCGTCGGGGATGCTGGCGCCGTTGCCCCAGGCCCACTGGTCGTTGATCCCGGAGGGTATCTCGCTGTTCACGCTGCGCGCGTGGTGCTGCGCGTAGAGCGCCTGCGGATCGAGGCCGTCCCACCACCTGCCCCGGCCCTCCGCCTGGGTGAGGCGCCCGTCGTAGGCCGCCCCCGCGAAGGGACCGGCCTTGTCGGCTCCCTGGGCGGGCTCATACCAGATCCATGCGTGGGCGGCGTGCACGCTGACGCCGAAGGGCAGGCCCTGGGCGCGCGCGGCCTTCGCCCAGCCGGCGATGATGTCCTTCTTCGGGCCGACCCTCACCGAGTTCCACGGCTGGTACTTGCTGTCCCACAGGTCCAGGTTGTCGTGGTGGTTTGCCAGGGCGAAGAAGTACTGGGCGCCCACCCGCTTGTAGAGGGCCACGAGCCGGTCGGGGTCCCATCTCTCGGCCCTCCAGGTGTTGATGACGTCCTTGAAGCCGAAGGCCGACGGCGGGCCGTAGTGCTCGACATGGTACTTGTTGTCGTCGCTTCCCTCCTGGTACATGGCGCGCGCATACCAGTCGCCCTGCTCGGGCTGGCACTGCGGGCCCCAGTGCGCCCAGATTCCGAACTTCGCGTTTCGAAACCATTCGGGCACCTCGTATTGCCTGAGCGAGTCCCACGACGGCTGGAACTTTCCGGGGGCGACCGGCTCTGCGGCGGCGCTGATCGTGGAGCTGAATTGCGGCGCTTCCGCGGCGCAAAGGCGCAGCGCCGCAAATGTTGACCAGAGGATTATGAGTGTGCTTTTCATTGGATATTGCGCTTCTGCAGCGAATCGCCCGCCAGGGGAACGAGACTTCGGCACCGATGAAGGCGCCAGGGGTGAGAACGGGCAGAGGGTACCACGCCGTGGCGGGTTGGTCGATCACGATGGGGAGAAGTTCGCCGCCGCGGCCGGCCCCGCGAACTAAGCGTGCCGCCGCCCCAACCCGCGGCGCCCTCATCCCGATGGCCGCCCTGTCCCGAATCATCCTGCTCGGTCTCTTGGCGAGTCCGGATGCATGGGTCCAGGCCTCGCCAGCGGCCGGATCCGCGGCCGACGCGCCGTTCCCCGTCACCATCCGGGTCGATGCCGCGAAGCCCGTCGGGCCGATGAAGCCCATCTGGTGCTTCTTCGGAGCCGACGAGCCGAACTACGCCACGATGAAGGACGGCAGGAGGCTTCTCGCCGAGCTCGGCGAGCTCCGTCCGCAGGGCGTGTTCTTCAGGACCCACAACCTGCTGTGCACCGGCGACGGCACCCCGGCGCTCAAATGGGGCAGCACCAACGCGTACACCGAGGATCCCCAGGGCCGGCCGGTCTACGACTGGACCATCGTCGACCGGATCTTTGACACCTACCGAGCGCGGGGCGTCCGCCCGTACGCCCAGATAGGGTTCATGCCGAAGGCCCTCTCCACAAGGCCCGAGCCCTACCAGCATGAATGGCGGCCGGGCCTCAAGTACGACGTCATCGGGACCGGCTGGTCCTATCCGCCGACCGACTACGCAAAATGGGCCGAGCTCGTCTATCAGTGGGCGCGGCACTGCGTCGAGCGCTACGGCCGCTCCGAGGTCGAACGGTGGTTCTGGGAGGTCTGGAACGAGCCCAACGGCGCCTCGTACTGGCACGGGACGCCCGAGGAGTTCTACAGGCTCCACGACTACGCCGTGGACGCCGTGCGGCGCGCGCTTCCGACGGCGCGGGTGGGCGGGCCCGACGTGGCCGGCAGCGGGGGCAGGTTCATGCAGGACTTCCTGGCGCACTGCGCGCGCGGCAGAAACTACGCGACGGGCCTCACCGGAACGCCGACCGACTTCCTCTCGTTCCACGCCAAGGGCGCGCCGTCGTTCGTCGACGGCCACGTGCGGCTCGGCATCTGCGCGCAGCTTTCGGAGATCGCCAGGGGCTTCTCCATGATCGCCGCCGAGCCCGGGCTAAGGGACAGGCCCGTCGTCATCGGGGAGTCGGATCCCGACGGCTGCGCGGCGTGCCTCGGCCCCCAGCTCGGCTACCGCACGGGCACGATGTATTCCAGCTATACGGCCGCGAGCCTCGCGCGCGAGTACGCGCTCGCGGACAGGTTCGGCGTGAACCTGGAGGGCGCGCTCACGTGGGCCTTTGAGTTCGAGGACCAGCCCTACTTCGCGGGGCAGCGCGTGCTCTCGAGCAACGGCCTCGACCTTCCCGTGCTCAATGTCTTCCGGATGCTGAGCCGCATGGGCGGGACGCGCGTGGAGACCACGAGCTCCGGCGAGGTGCCGCTCGACGCCATTTTGCAGGCCGGCGTGCGCGGCGCGCCCGATGTCGGCGCGCTGGTGAGCCTTGATGGCGGGACCCTTTCCGCGCTCGTCTGGCACTACCATGACGACGACCTGCCCGGACCCGACGCCCGCGTGCAGCTCGCGCTGGCCAACCTGCCGCTCTCCGCGGGCTCCGCTCGCCTTGTCCACTACCGGATAGACGGGAGCCACAGCAACGCGTACGCGGCGTGGAAGCGGCTCGGCTCGCCCGCTGCGCCGAGCGAGGCGCAATACGCGCAGATGAAGGGCGCCGGGGAGCTCGCGCGGCTTGCTGACGCGCCCCCGGCGGTGACGCTCGCCGGCGGCGGCGCCACCTTGTTCTTCTCGCTCCCGCGTGGCGCGGTCTCCCTCCTGACTCTGGAAATGCCGTGAGCCCCGGGGACCGCGTCGCCTAGTTTTCCCTCTTCGTCTCGACCGCTCTTGGCTCTCCAATCTCCACCCTGCCCTCGGGAATCTTCTGGGCGTCCAGGAGCAGCCCGTCCACGTTTCGGCCGAAATAGGCCGCGGCCACCTTGCCCATCGCGGGAAGCGCCGTCGTGAAGCTGTGGCCGATCGCACGCATGCTGAAATGAGAGGCCCAGAGCAGCTTCGGCTTGGCGCCCTTCCTTCCCTCCTTCAGGGAGTTTAGGTCGTAGGCCATCAGGATGACAAAATACCTCTCGTCCGAGAGCTCCTCGCGGAGCCGGTGGTCCAACTCGGTCATCCCCGACGCCACCCCGAGGCTCCGGTATTCCTCCTTCTGAAGCTCCGTGTCGTAGCCGAGCAGCTGCGCGTTCAGTTCCGGCCATCCTTTCGCCGCCCCCGACATGCCTTTGATTATGTCGAGATCGCTGAGAAAGCTGCTCGGGTCCGAGATCCCGGACCGCTTGATCCCGGAATTGTAGCCGGCCACGTCCCTGTTGAGCTTGTCAAAGTCCAGCTGGTCGAGTCCCGCGCCCTCGTCGATGGCGGTGATTCCCCAGTGGACGACGATGATCTGGTCGGCATTCCTCGGGTCCCTGGCGGGGTAGTACCGCTGCACCGCAAGGTCAGGCGCCAGCACGCGGGTGATTTCGGAGAACTGCGTGTGCTCGAGGGACGGGTCGCGAAGGAAGCCGCCGAAGGTGCTCCCCTGGGCGAACACGTAACTCTCGGACTTTGGGTTTGCGCCGCCGCCCGCGAATTTCTGCCGGACATACTCCTGGTCGGCAGCGGCCTTGACGGCCACGGGCTCGTCGCCCCATGCCCGCGCCTCGGGTGCGACGGCGAACCAGGCGATCAGGGCGGCGCAGCCGGCTGACAGTGGCCGCTTCATGGCCTTGGTTGACGAACCCCGTCCCGAAAGGATCCGGCGGGAATGCTCCCGGCGCCCACGAACCCACCGGCGCAAGCCCATCCCGCCAATGCCTCGGCAGCATCCGGGCGAAGGGCGCCCGGGCGATCCCCTCCCGCGAAGGCTCACTTCGGATTCGCCCCGCCTCCCGGCTCCGCGAGGACCTTCTCCACGTGCGCCGCGAAATAGACGTCGGCGGGCACGTAGCGCCTGATGTGCGCGACCTTCCTCATCCTGGCGGCCAGTTCCGGGGCCGCCGCCCTGACCTCCGCGGGCGACTTCCCCGCGTCGACGAGCTCCCGCACGCACCTCCGCAGCTCGACAAAATAGCCCTGCTGGTCGGCGAGGACCTCGGGTCCGCCCATTGGGCCATGGCCAGGGCAGACCTTCTGCGCGCCGAGCGCCCTGGCCGCCTCGAGCGCCTTGATCCACCCGCCGATGTCGCTGTCGCGAACGTAGTTGAAGGACCCGTTCACGCACACGTCGCCCGTGAAAAGTATCCTCTCATGCGGCAGCCAGACCAGCGTGTCGCCGCGGGTGTGCGCCACGCCGGGCCAGTGCAGCTCCACGCGGTGCCGGCCGTCGTCAAAGACCATGGAGTCGGCGTAGACGAGGCTTGGCAGCTTCAGCCTGCTCGCCGCCACGTCGGGCCGGCTCTTGGCCGAGAGCTCCCAGGCGGCGGCGCCCGACCTTGCCAGCTCCTCCAGCGCGGCCACGTGCGCCACGGGCACGGCACCCTCGTCGGCCCAGACCTGATTGCCGAAGGAATGGTCGGGGTGGAAGTGCGTATCGACGACAAAACGCACGGGCCTGTCGGTTATTGCCCGGATCTTGGGGATGACGATCTTTGCGCCCGCGGGATAGTTGGCGTCAACCTCCACCACGTAATCGCTCATCACGATCCAGCCGTTGTTGCAGGTGCCGAGGCGCGGATCGCCCTCGTGAAAATAGACGTCGGGCGCGATGTTCTGGACGGTGTTGATCTGGGCCAGGCCGGGTGCCTGCACCGAAAGGAACGCGAGCGCGGCAGCGAGGGGCATCTTGCTCGGGGGCATTTTCGCACCCTTGACGCACCGGCATCCTCCGTCAAGCCGTCCGCGCCGGCGAGCCGCCCCGTTCACCAAGCGGGCCCGCCGACGCCTTCCAGTTGACCTCGCGAGCGCATCGCGTCTAGAACGAATTTCGCCCCATGAAGACACGCCTCGCGCTTGCAGCCGTCCTTCTCGCTGCATCGGCGGCGGCGCCGGCGACCCGCGGCGAGCCGGAGACCCACGTGCCGCCCACGGCCAGCCCGACGTTTTCCGAGCTGCCCGCCGCCATCGCCCTCTGGGCCGGGGGACCGCCCGGCTCGGCGGGGCAGTTCCCTCCGGAGTTGCTGCGATGGGAGAACTGGGAGACGACCTGGTATCCGGTCGTTTCCCGGATAAGCAACCCGTCAATCATTCCGTACCTGCCGCCGCCTGAGAAGGCGACCGGCGCGGCCGTCGTCATCTGCCCGGGTGGCGGCCATCGGTACCTCGCCTTGGAGCACGAGGGCGACGCCGTCGGACGGTGGCTCTCAGCCCACGGCGTCGCGGGATTCGTGCTCAAGTACCGCCTCGCGCGTGAACCGGGGTCCCCCTACGAGGTGGGCGTGCACGCCCTCATGGACGCGCAGCGGGCGATACGCACCGTCCGCAGCCGCGCGAAGGAGTGGAGCATAGATCCCGCCGCCGTGGGGATCATGGGATTCTCCGCGGGCGGGGAAGTGGCCTTGCTGGCCGCCACCCAGTTCGACAGCCCCGTCAAGGGATCGGGCGACGCCGTCGACGCCCTCGACTGCCGGCCGGACTTCCAGGCCATCTTCTACCCCGGCATGCCCAGGACGCCCCTGACGCTCACCCGGCGGACGCCGCCCGCCTTTCTGTGCAGCGCGAGCGACGACGGGTTCCAGCTGACAACGCCCATGGTCCGGCTGTACCTCGACCTCGAGGCCGTAGGCGTACCGACGGAGATGCACGTCTATGCGCGGGGCGGCCACGGCTTCGGGATCCGCGAGCAGGAGAAGACGGTCTACACCTGGATGCCGCTGTTCATGGCATGGCTCGGCGACTGCGGCCTGACCAGGAGACCCTCGGTTCCCGGGGCTGGAAGCCCGGCGGGAAAATGAGAACGGGCTTGCGACTCCTCGCGCTGCTGGCCGCGGCGGGCCTCCTGGCGCCGGCGCCCGCCCGGAGTCAGCCGGCCGACGGGCCCCAAAAGGAGCTGATATACGTCGATTCCGGCGGCGTCATGCGCTGGCGCACCTCGAACGTCGAGGTGGCGATGATGGGGGCCAACTACTGCCTTCCCTCCGCGTCGGACTACAGGGCTGCGGGCGCCGTCAACGCCGACCGCAAGAAGCTGATCGAACAGGACATGACCCACTTCGCCCGCATGGGCTGGGACGCGCTGCGCCTGAGCTTCTGGGGCGACTGGGAGTGCTGCGACAAGGAGGGCAACCTGATCGCCAACGACCACCTGGACCTGCTCGACTACCTCATCTACCAGGCCAAGAGGCGCGACCTGCACATGCTCCTTAGCCCGATCGTCACGTACAGCTCGATGTGGCCCGACGGCGACGACCCGAAGGCGGTCGGCTTTTCGCGGTACTACAAGAAGGAGGAGCTGGGCACGAACCCGGCGGCGATCGCCGCCCAGGCTAACTACCTGAGGCAGATCCTCGACCACGTGAACCCGTACACGAACCTGGCGCTCAAGGACGAGCCGTACATCTGCTTCGTCGAGCTTATCAACGAGCCGGCGCAGCACCCGCAGGATTTCGAGGGATCGGTGCGCTACATCAACGCGCTCGTTGACGCGGTGCGCGAGACGGGCTGCCGGAAGATCACCTTCTTCAACTTCAGCCAGGACTTCGCGATGGCGCAGGCGATCGCCGCCTCGAGGGTCGACGGATGCAGCTTCGCCCAGTACCCGAGCGGGCTGGTCTCCGGGCACGAGCTCCGCGGCAATTTCCTGCGCACCGTGGACGACTATGCGCCGATGCTGGCCCCTGAGCTGGCGGGCAAGCCGAGGCTCGTCTACGAGTTCGACATGCCCGACGTCATGAGCGGGTACCACTATCCGGCCATGATCCGGACGTTCCGCTCCGTCGGGGCGCAGTCCGCGGCGATGTTCTCGTACGACATGCTGGCGACCGCCCCGTACAACCTCGGCTGGCAGACCCATTGCCTCAACATGGTGTACACGCCGCAGAAGGCCGCCAGCGCCGTCATCGCCAGCCAGGTCATGCGCCGGATCCCGCGCATGCAGCCGGTCGGACCGTATCCGGCGAACACGCGGTTCGGAGACTTCCGCGTCAGCTATGACGAGAACCTGAGCGAGCTGGTGAGCCGCGACCTCTTCTATTACTCGAACGACACCCGCAGCATGCCCCCATCGCCCAGGGAGCTGCGCAGGATCGTTGGATTCGGCTCGTCGCCCATCGTCCGGTACGAGGGCGCGGGCCTGTACTATCTGGACAAGATAGAGGACGGGGTCTGGCGGCTGGAGGTCTATCCGGACTCGCTGCAGATCGACGACCCGTTCGCGCCCACGCGGGCGGACCGGCTCGTGTTCCGGCTCATTGCGCGCGCGTGGCCGATGACCGTCAGCCTACCCGACCTCGGCGATTCGTTCAGGGTCGAGCCCCTCAATGACGGCAACACCTTTGCCACGCGGGCGGCCGGCGCGGCGTTCAGCATCCGGCCGGGCGCGTTCCTGCTGACCAGCGCCACCCGGTCGGCTCCGGTCAACCTGCCCGACCGCCTGCCCGGCGTGCCCTACTACCTCGGCATCCGGGAATTCGTGTGCCCGGATCCGACGCCGTACCCGACCAGCGTTGTCCTCCATGCCCAATCGGAGTATCCGGCCGATCAGCCGGTCTCGATCGGCGCCACCGTGGCTGCGGCCGACGCTCCGGCGGAAGTCGGCCTCCAGCTCGGCGCGCCCGGTTCCCCTGGCCGGAGGGTCGTCATGGGGCACGTGCGCGGGTACGAGTACGGCGCCAGCCTTCCGGCCGGATCCGTCCCGCAGGGCGAGATGCAGTTTCAGGTGACCGTGGCGGCCGGCGGCCCGACGCTAGTCTTCCCCCGCGACTCGCCCGTGGCCTCCGCCCGCGGCGAGACCTACCGGGCCCGAGTCGTCGCCCCGGATGCGCCCGTCGAGATCTTCGACCCTGCGCGCGACAGCGCCCACCTGGCGGTTTCGCGAAGCGGCGAGGCCCGGAACCGAAACCCGCCGGCAATCGATGGCAGCCGGCCGGGCGCCAAGGCGTACCCGCTGAGCTACCCCTCGGAGATCGTTCCCGACGACTTCACCGTCTCCCTCTTTATCGGCGATCGCGTGTCGGACCGCGGACGCGCCATCGCCGGCGCCAAGTCGCTTCACATAAGGCTCAAGGGCGTGACGGGTGCGTCGGTCATCCGGCTGACCCTCGTCGAGAAGGACGGATCGGCCTGGAGCCGAAAGGTCTTCGCGTCAGGGGAGTGGACTGACGCCGTCGTTCCCGTCGCGTCCCTTCGATCCGCCCCGTCGGTCATGCTGCCGGAGGGGTATCCGGGCACCTGGTCGTACTGGCTGAAGCCGCCGGCCGGCAGGACGGCGATCGACCTGACGCAGGTGGAGCGCGTGCAGTTCTCGCTGCGCAAGGCGGATTTCGGGACCATTGCGCCGGTCGCGCCGCCGCAGGCGGCAGTTGCGATCGAGAGCGTGTCGTTGCAATTCTGAGCCGGCCGCCCTCCCCTTTTCCAGCGAACCAGCTAATCCCGAAACCACCCACCGAGCCCCCCAAACCACCATGAACCGAAAGAACCCCGTACTAGCTGCCATCGGCGCACTCGTTCTCTGCGCGACCGCGTACGCACAGGAGCTTCCGTCCGCAAAACCCGAGTCCGTCGGCCTCTCCTCCGAGCGCCTCGGGCGGATCGCGACCGTTGTCCAGAAGGACATCGACGAAAAGCGGATCGCCGGCGCCGTCTCGATGGTCGTCCGCCATGGGCAGGTGGCGTGGTTCGACGCCCGCGGCATGGCCGACCGCGAGGCGGGAAAGCCGATGCAGCGGGACGCGATATTCCGGATCTGCTCCATGTCGAAGCCCATCTCGAGCGCGGCCGTCATGATGCTCTACGAGGAGGGAAAGTTCCTGCTTGAGGAGCCCGTCTCAAAGTACCTTCCCGAGTTCAGGAACCCGAAGGTGCTCGTCAAGCCGGCTGCGGGCCAGCCCTACTCCATTCCCGCGACCCGGGAGATCACGATCAGCGACCTGCTGCGCCACACCTCGGGCCTCACCTACAACTGGAACGCCGACCTCGGGCAGATGTACAGCGACGCGAACGTCGCCAGCGGACTCCTGCAGTACGACGGGACGATCGGGGAAAGCGTCAAGCGACTGGCGGGCCTTCCGCTGCTGTTCAACCCGGGCGACCGCTGGGAGTACAGCCTCTCCGTGGACGTGCTCGGCCGCCTCGTCGAGGTCGTCTCCGGGATGCCCTTCGATGAGTTCCTTCGAACCCGCATCTTCGAACCCCTCAGGATGAAGGACACGTACTTCTTCCTCCCGGCCGACAAGGTGCCCCGCCTCGCGACGGCGTACACCTACTACACCGAGAAGGGACTCAGCCGCTTCCCCGACAAGCCCATTGTGGAGGGGACCATGGTCTATTCGGCGGATTACCCCTACAACGGGCCCAGGAAGCTCTTCTCCGGCGGCGCGGGCCTGTCATCGACCGCCCAGGACTACGCCCGCTTCTGCCAGATGATGCTAAACGGAGGAACGCTGGACCACGCGCGCATTCTAAGCCGCAAGTCCGTTGAGCTCATGACCCACGACCAGCTTGGAAAGATCAACCACGATATGGGCTTTGGCCTCGGCTTCGGTGTCGACGGGGTCAAGGCGCCGCTCAAGGAGCTCGGCTCCGTGGGGAGCTTCAACTGGGGGGGATTCTACTACACCAAATTCGTCGTCGATCCGAAGGAGGACTTGATCGTGGTGTTCATGGCGCAGCTGCATCCCACGGGCGGCCTCGCTCTCGACAGCGAGGTTGAGGTCCTCGCCTATCAGGCACTAAACGATTGAAACGGCCGACCGGCTGCGAGGGCCCAGTCGCGGGTCTCCACGGCCTTCTGGCGGATTCCTTGAATCGCCCCGCGCTTCCCGGGCCGCGTTGTCGGCGCGCCGAATCATGGGTTGCGGAGCACCGGGCAGGCCGTACCTTGGACCTCCTCCAAGACAGGCGACCCCTCACCTCAACCCGGGATGAATTCTCCTTACGCCACGAAGGCCCCTTCCCTCCAGCAGACGCTGGATATATTCAAAGGCAAGTGGGCCTCTCGGTTGCCGTCGGACAAAGGGGGCGAGGCGGGTGAGACCCCTCTGTTTGACGATCCCCGGGTGGACTGGGCCGTGGAAAACCTCGCCAAGCTGGGCGTGGAGCTGAAATCCAGCAATGTCCTCGAAATCGGGCCCCTCGAGGGAGGCCACACCTACAGGCTGATCCGGTCCGGCGCCAAGTCGGTGACGGCGGTCGAGGCGCATCCCGAGGCCTTTCTGAAATGTCTCGTGGCGAAAGAGCTGCTGAGCATGGAACGGGTCAACTTCCTGTACGGCGATGCCGCGGCGTTCCTCGTCTCAATCGGGCATTCCTACGACATCGGCTTTGCCAGCGGGATCCTTTATCACATGGTGAACCCGGTGGAGTTCCTGGAGCTGTTGTGCCGCAGATCGCGAGCCGTGTTCATCTGGACAGTCTATTGGGATGCGGCGTTTAGCGTGAGCAGTCCCGGCGCCGCGGGAGAAGGTGCGGGCGCCGTGCAGAGCTCCCACGCGGGCTTCCGCCATACGCTCCACCGTCACGATTACGGTTCCGGCTTCGATTACAGCCAGTTTTGGGGCGGCCCGAGTTCGCATTCAAACTGGATGGAAAAGGACGAGATAATGGGCGCCCTGTCCCATTTCGGGTTCTCGAGGCAGATTCTCGACCTGGAAGCCAATCCGAACGGCCCTGCGCTCCGATTGGTGGCAACCCGGCCCTGAGTTGGCGCTACGCGCTGAGAGCGCCCGCGACCAGACGACGCGCGCCGCAAAGGCGGGGACGGGGCAAGGCCAAGCAATGCGACGGGATTCGCAAGAGATGCGGAGCGCGCGGGCCCGCGACCGGCTAACTTCTGGGTAAACAGACCGGTGTCCCGGCCATCCCAAACCCCAGGAGGCGTAACATGAACACTGAAAGATCACACCTGAACGTGCGCGGCCTCATCCGCCACGGCCTGCACCTCGACGACGAGGCGGGCCTGACCGATGAGGAAAGGCTCATGCGGCACCGCAGGCGAGTCGAGGTACTCATCTACTTTTGCTGGGGCCTGATCGTCCTCAAGAGCTTCGTCGTGGTCTGGGCCGTCAATCATTACGCCATGCCGTTCAACCCGATGTGGGTGATCGCCCCGACGGTGACTTTCGCCTTCGTCGCGACGTCAGCGTATTACTGGCTGCGCGACTGAGCCCGGCAGACGGGGCCGACTGCCGGCGGCCGCCCTGCTTGCGGGCATTTGTCGCCCTCCGGTCGGGCCGGGAGCACGGGATGGAACGCGGCTTCCTGTCGCCGCAGCCCATGATTGCGGCCCAGGAAACGCCAGGACGCGAGCCAGCCCCTTCGGTGCCAGCGGCTAGCTGCGGGGTGCGCCGAGGCTCACGACCCCATGTCAAACCTGGTCGGGTATTAAGTACGGCGGCCGGTGGGTTTCGCGGAGGAGGAAACGGGCGCGCTGCAGCGCCTCCTCGCTGCCGGACTCCACCTGGGCAATCTCGTCGCCTTCAACCTGAATCCATTTGCCCAGCCTCAGGGGGTTGCGGGCGATGTCGACGCCGTTGGCTCCCAGGTTCCCCGCCAATCCCTCTAAGTATTGCCCGGCCGCCGGAACAGTCTGCAGGGAGTCCCGCACATGGTCCAAGTCCGCCGTTTCCCCGATTCGGTACGAAATGTTTCCGAAATGGCAGAGTGATGCCCCGGTGTGGGCAACATCGACGGGAGCTGCGAGGTCGCCCACGCGACGACTGCGCACCGCGGCCAGGAAGTTGGGCATGTGGCCGGCCCCGCCGTCCCCGGGGAATTTCTTCACCAGTTTTCTGTCAGAGTCGTATACGGCGCCCCCGTTTGCGCCGGCAAAGTAGCCGCCTTCGCATTGAACGACGATTCCAACTCGAATCCCGTAGGTCTGATCCATGTAGTTCACGCCGGGCTTTGCCGGCAATCCCCGGTGCTCGAAAATGAAGGGGACCTCCGGGTAATCGTAGACGGTGAGCATTGAGTTAGGGGTCTCCGCGCGATCCGCGACCACATACCGGCCGCCGACGCAAATAACCCGGCGCGGAGGGGTCTGGTGCCCGGTGAAAAAGAGCCCCATATCAAGCATGTGGACGCCGTTGTTTCCGAGGTCGCCGTTTCCCGTGGCCCAGCTCCAGTGCCAGTCGTAATGCAGGCTGGCGCGTTCGAGCGGCGCCATAGGCGCAGGACCGCAATACGTGTCGTAACTTAGCCAATCGGGATACCAGGGCAGTTTGTAACCGATATCCTTGCGCAGGTTGAAGTACACGGCATGAACGTGAAGCATCTTCCCGAGATTCCCTTCCCGGAGGTACCTGCCGGCGGCTTGAAGACCCGGGTCGGAGCGATACTGCGTGCCCACCTGCACGATGCGGCCGTATCTCTTGGCAGCTTCGATCATCTTTCGGCCCTCCCACACCGTGTGCGACATCGGCTTCTCGACATAGACATCCTTGCCCGCCTGGCACGCCCAGAGCGTAAGCAGCGCGTGCCAGTGGTTGGGCGTCGCGATCACGACTGCGTCAACGTCGGAGCGGGCGAGCAATTCGCGCGCCTGAGTCGTGGCAAAGGGCGCGATTTGCCGATCCTTGAGCCCTTCAATCGCGTGGGAAAGTATCTGCGGATCCACGTCGCACAGCGCCACCACGCGTGCCCCGGGAAGTTCCTGAAGCTGCTTTAGGTGGTCGCCGCCCTTGTTGTGGAGACCGATGACGCCGATCCGAACGGCATCGCCGGCGCCGACCGGATCCGCCCATACGGAGCGGGTTAGCCGCGAGGCAATCCCGGCACCGGCAGCCAGGGCAGACGTCTTGAGGAATGTGCGGCGCGATACGGGGCTCACGGCGCTAACGGACCCGTCGCCTGGAACTCGATCCTTAAGGTTGTGACCATGTATTGCATTCTGGGAGGCAGATCCTATCAGAGGGGGCGTCCTGCGTCTACTGGTACTGCGCCGGCAATCTCCCCGCAACGATGAAGGGATGCCTTTGCGGCAGGCCATTGAAAGTGGCGGAGTGAGCATATGTCTTAACTCAGGGCTGCCCCAAACTCGCGGTCAAACTCAGCATGCTGCTGAGCTGCCAGAGTCCCGAGGCGTTTTGTGCCCAACCGTACGGCACTCTAATCAAGCTTTAGTTGGTGGTCTTTGAACTTATTTCCAAACGGGTCGGTGCCCATGAGGTAATTGCGGCCTAGCCGCATAGGATTAGCCTTATCAACGTGCCTTCGCAGGAAGCCGGCGTAGCGGGCGGCGTTTCGCTCTTCATCAATAATCTTCTGGGTAACGACTCGCGTTGCCGACTTGAATTGATAGCTGTCAATGAAGTGACG
>DATNHT010000013.1:0-29034 GCA_035604815.1 Opitutaceae bacterium | reverse complement strand
TGGTTGAAGAGGATCCCGTTGCTCGCGTGGATGCGGTAGCTCTCGCGGTAGTTGACGGTGAGGTAGTAGGCGTAGGCCTTCGCGCAGCCGTAGGGGGAGCGCGGCCAGAAGGGGGTCGACTCGGTCTGGGGCACCTGCTGGACCTTGCCGAACATCTCGGAGGACGAGGCCTGGTAGTAGCGGGTTCTCTTGGCGAGGCCGGCCTCCCGGATCGCCTCGAGTATCCGCTGGGCGCCGAGCGCGTCCACGTCGCCGGTGTATTCCGGGATGTCGAAGGAGACGCGCACGTGGGACTGTGCACCCAGGTTGTAGATCTCGTCCGGCTGGAGCTCGTAGAGAAGCTTCACCATCTGCACAGAGTCCGCGAGGTCCCCGTAGTGGAGGAAGAGCCTCACGCCGTTCACGTGGGGGTCGCTGTAGAGGTGGTCGATCCGGCTCGTGTTGAAGGTCGAGGCACGGCGGATGACCCCGTGCACCTCGTAGCCTTTCTCCAGCAGGAGCTCGGCAAGATACGAGCCGTCCTGGCCCGTTATGCCGGTGATGAGGGCTTTCTTCATGAAGAGGGAAAAATAGAAGGGGCGCGATCCTGCGAGCAAGCCCGCAGAGGGCGGCCGCGGCGTGCGCGCCTAGCCCATGAGCCGGGTCGCCGTCAGGACGAGCTTCGACGCCAGCGCCTGCACGGACTTGAGCGTGCGCGGGCTGGTCGGGCGCCCCTGCGCGTCGAAGGCCCTGTCGGCGCCGGGCAGGACGCATTGACCCGGCACGACGTGGCAACCCAGCTTGAGAAACAGCTGCTGCGCCAGCTGGAGCGAACGGACGCCGCCGTAGATTCCGGGCGACGCCGAGATCACGGCGGCGACCTTGCCCTCGAACGGGTTGGTCTCGCCCCGCGTGCACCAGTCGACGGTGTTCTTGAGCAGGGGGGTGACCATCGAATTGTACTCGGGCGACGCGACGAGGAGGCCGTCGTGGCCCGCGACGAGACCGATCAGCTTCACGGCGTTCGCCGGCAGGCCCTGCGCGTCCTCGAGGTCGCCATGGTAGAGGGGCAGGGCGAACTCGTTGAGGTCGAGAAGGGTGACCACGCCTCCCGCCTCCCCCGTCGCCTCAACCGCAAGCGCGAGGAACTTCCGGTTGAGCGACTCGCGCCGGGCGCTGGCTGCGAAGGCGAGGATTCGGGGCGGGCTGGCCACGCGCCCAGCCTTGCTCAGCCGAGCGACTTGAGCAAGCGCTCAAGCTCGGCGCGCTTCGCCAGCTGCTCGGCAAGCTGCCTGCGCGCGCCCTCGAGGACCGCAGCGGGGGCCTTGGAAACGAAGGCCTTGTTGGCGAGCCGCGCCTCGGTGCCCGCGATGTGCCCCGAAAGGGCCTCAAGCTCCTTCCCGAGCCGGAGCCTCTCGGCGCCGGCGTCGGCCTGCGCGGCGAGGTCGAGGCCCAGGGTGCCGAGCGGCGTCACGGCGGCGGACATCCCGCCAATGTCGTCCCTGCGCGCGATCTCGGCAGCCCCCGCCATGCGCAGGAGCTTCGGAAGGTTCGCCTCGAGCGTGGCCCACGCAGCGTCGTCCGCCTTGACGAGGAAGCGGACGTCCCGGCGGCTCGCGACGCCGCGCTCGGCCTTGAGCGCCCGGGCCTGGGAGACGAACAGCTTCATCCGCTCGACGGAAGCCGCCTGTCTCGGGTCGGGGTCCGCGCCCAGCGCCACGAGCGCGGCCGCCAGCCCGGATGCGTCCTCGATCCGCGTATCGGCGATGAATCCGCGGCCCGTGCCGGCATAGCCGAGCTGGGACCAGAGCTCCTCCGTGATGAACGGTATGAAGGGATGCAGGAGCAGGAGCGCCTGGCGCAGGACCAGGTCCTGGAGGGCGAGGCAGGTTGCCCTTGTGTCCTCCGCCTGGAGCTTGGCCTTCGACACCTCGACGTACCAGTCGCAGAAGTCGTTCCAGAAAAACCCGTAAAGGGCCTGGGACGCTGCGCTGAACTCGAACTCCCGCAGGCAGCGCTCGACCTCCCGGGTCGTGGCAAGCAGGCGCTCGAGAATGGCGTGGTCGTCGGCGTCGAACTTCGTCGGATCGATCCTGGCCAGGATCGCCCCGGGCGATGAGTTGTCGCCCGACGGCCCGCTCATCTGGCGGAACCGGCATGCGTTCCACAGCTTGTTGCAGAAGTTCCTGCCCCCGTCGATCCGCTCCTCGCTGAACCGGATGTCCAGCCCCTGCGGGGCGATGGAGACGATCCCGAACCTGAGCCCATCCGCGCCGTAGGACTCGATCAGGTCCAGGGGGTCGGGGGAGTTCCCGAGCGACTTGGACATCTTGCGGCCCCTCGTGTCGCGGATGATGCCCGTGAAGTAGACGTCCCTGAAGGGAATCCGGCGGGCGGGCGGCTCGCCGGGCCTGACGAACTCGAGCCCGGCCATGATCATGCGGGCCACCCAGAAGAAGATGATGTCCGGGGCGGTGACGAGCGTGCTCGTGGGATAGAAGTAGTCGAACCCCGCCTTCGACATCGCGCCGGCGTCGGGCCAGCCCATCGTCGCAAAGGGCCAGAGCCACGAGGAGGCCCAGGTGTCGAGCACGTCGTCCTCCTGCACCCAGTTGTCCGGGTTCGGCGGCCCCTCCGCCGAGACATGGAGCTTCGAGGGGTCGGCGAGGTCCGCCTCGGAGAGACTGTCCCGGTCGATGCCCTTGCGGTACCAGACCGGGATCCGGTGCCCCCACCACAGCTGGCGGCTGATGCACCAGTCCTGGATATTCTCGAGCCAGTGCAGGTACACCTTGGTCCACCGCGCGGGATGGAAGCGGATGAGCCCGTCCCGGACGGCCGCCTTGGCCTCCTCGACCCTTGGATAGCGCAACCACCACTGCCACGTGAGCCGGGGCTCGATCGGCACGTCCGAGCGCTCGGAAAAGCCCACATTGTGCTGGTAGGCCTCCTCCCCCGCGAGCGCCCCGGAGGCCGTCAGAAGCTCGACGGCCCTCTTGCGCGCTGCAAAACGCTCCATCCCTGAGAGTTCCGGACCGGCCAGCTCATTGAGTGTGGCATCTGCATTGAGAATGTCGACGACAGGAAGCCCGTGGCGCACGCCGATCTCGTAGTCCGCCCTGTCGTGGGCCGGCGTGATCTTCAGGGCGCCGGTGCCGAATTTCGGGTCTACGGCCGAATCGGCGATGACGGGGATCTCCGCTCTGTTCAGCGGCCGCCAGACGCTGCGCCCGACCAGGCCCGAGTACCGCGGATCGTCGGGATGCACGGCGATCGCGACGTCGCCGGGGATGGTCTCCGGCCGGGTCGTCACCACCTGGACGAACTGCCCGGCAGCGTCGGCGAATTCGTAGCGCACCCTGTAGAGGGTGCCGCTCTGCGGCTTCATGATGACCTCCTCGTCGGAGAGGGCGGTCATCGAGGCGGGGCACCAGTTGACCATCCGCTTTCCCCGGTAGACGTGGCCGCGCCGGAATAGTTCGGTGAATGCCGCCAGCACCGCCCGCGAATAGGCTGCGTCCATCGTGAACTGGGTCCTGTCCCAGTCGCACGAGGCGCCCAGCCTTCGGAGCTGCTCGAGGATGATCCCGCCCTTCTCGCTGCGCCATTCCCAGACCCTCTCGATGAACTTCTCCCGTCCGAAATGGTGGCGCGTCTTCTTAAGGCCCCGCAGCTCGCGCTCGACGACGGCCTGGGTCGCGATACCCGCGTGGTCCGTGCCCGGGATCCAGAGGGCCGACCTGCCCTCCAGGCGCGCGCGGCGGATCAGGATGTCCTGGATCGTGTTGTTGAGCACGTGGCCCATCGTCAGCACGCCCGTCACGTTGGGCGGCGGGATCACGATCGAATAGGCCTCGCGGCCGGCGGCCGGCCGGCCGGCGAACGCACCCGCGTCCAGCCAGGCCGCGTACCACTTGCGCTCGACCTCGCGCGGCTCGTAGCTCTTGGTGATCTCTGGCATGAAGGGTCAGCCAGCAAACCGGGAGGCGTTCCGGCAGGCAAGTCCGCGGTGCGCGCCGTCCGGGATTGAATCCTGCCGCGCGCGGGATTGACTGGGGGGCTTCCCATGTCCGATCCCCTTGACGAAATGGCCCGCGCGCAGCTTGCGTTCACCGCCGAGGCCGGCCGGGCCGAGCGGATCGCGGCCTGCAAGGGGTTCCTCAAGGAGGCCATGGCGGTCCTGCGCACCCGCCACAACCACGGCGCCTCCGGCCTCGAGGTAGAGCACGGAAGGGCCGCGATCATCGACGCCATCATCCAGCGGCTCTTCGACCACGCGATCGAGCTGTACTCCCGGGCCCGGGGTCCGTCGCCGGCGGCCGTCTCGATGATCGCGCTGGGGGGGTACGGGCGCCGCGAACTCGCGCCGTGGAGCGACGTCGACGTCATGTTCCTTTACCCGCCGAAGTCCAGGCCGGCCGTGGTCGAGCCGTTCCAGGCCCATCTCACGAAGGAGGTCCTCTACCTCCTGTGGGATTGCGCGCTGAAGGTCGGCCATTCCACGCGCACGGTGGACGACGTGTTCGTCCAGGCGAAGAGGGAGATCCAGACGATGACCTCGCTCCTGGAGTCGCGCTACCTCGCGGGATCCGCCGCGCTCTGCGATTCCTTCCTGCTCGCCTACAAGACCTTCTACACGACGGACGACCCCAAGGGCTACATCATCGCCCGGCTCGAGGACCAGGCCGCGAGGCGCGCCAAGTTCGGGGACACCGTGTTCAACCAGGAGCCCGACATCAAGAACGGCGTCGGCGGGCTGCGCGACTATCAGAACGCGCTCTGGATGTCGCGCGTCAAGCTCGGCATCACCCGGATGGACCAGCTGGCGGAGGAGGGCCACGTGGACGCCGCGGATGTTGCCGAGCTCAACCGCGCCTACGACTTCCTCCTGCGGGTGCGCAACGAGCTGCACTTCGAGAGCCCGCGCCCGACGGATGTCCTCAACCTGGACTCGCAGGGGCGGGTCGCCTGGAACCTGGGCTACACCCAGCCGGTCCTCCTCGCGCGGGTGGAGCGCTTCATGCAGGACTACTACCGCTCCGCGCAGACGATCTACCGGATCTCGACAACCATTGAGAGCCGGCTCGCCGTCACGATCGGGAGGAAGTCGGACGGGGCCAGGGTCTCCATCCGCGAGACCCTGAGGATCGCGCGCCTGCGCAAGGCCAGGCGCGTCGACGGGTTCATCGTGCGCGGCCACGAGCTGGCGGCCGAGGCCCCCTCCGTGTTCGAGTCCGACCCCGTGCGGATGATCCGGGTGTTCCGGCACTGCCAGCTTCTCGACTGCACCATCGACTTTCATCTCGCCCAGCTGATCCGCCAATCGCTGCCCCTGATGGCCAACATCGCCCGTTCCCCCGATGCCGGCATCGCCTTCCGGGCCATCCTCTCGGAGTCCGGCGCCGTCTACCCCGCCCTGCAGCGCATGCACGAGCTGGGCGTGCTGGGCCGGTTCATCCCGGAGTTCGACGCCCTCACGTGCCTCGTCCAGCACGAGTTCTACCATAGGTATACCGCTGACATACATACGCTTAATGCCATCCACGAGCTCGACCTCATCTTCACTGACGCGGAGCCCATCAAGCTCAAGTACCGCAGCGCCCTCCACGAGGTCGGGGACCAGGCACTGGTCTACCTTACCCTTCTCCTGCACGACATTGGAAAGGCGCAGGGCATCCAGAACCACTCGGCGGCGGGTGTCCGGCTGGCGGAGCCCATCATGGAGCGGCTCGCCGTTTCGCCTCGCGGACGCGACCTCGTTTCATTTGTAATAAAGAATCATCTCGCGATGGCACGATTCTGGCAGAAGCGGGATGTAGATGATCCCAAAACATCAGCGAGTTTCGCGGAATTGGTCGGCGACGCCGAGCGCCTCAGGTGCCTTTATGTGCACACCTTTTGCGATTCCCGGGGCACATCCTCGGACCTTTGGAACAGCTACAAGGACACGCTGCACACCACCCTCTACCGGAACACCCTCGAGCGCCTGAGGCTCGGGGCCGCCATCGACGCAAGCTACGACGAGAAGCGCAAGATGACCGAGCAAGAACTCATCGCCAGGCGAATTCCAGGCATCAGCGACGACGAAATCGCCGCCCACTTCAGCCTCCTTCCCGACCGCTACTTCATCCTCACGGACGGCAGCGAGATCACCCTCCACATCCAGATGGTGAACAAGCTGCTGAAATCGATCACGGCGACCGACTCGGTCGGCTCGCTCCGGCCGGTGGTCGACTGGAAGGACGACCTCAACCGATCGCTGACGGTGGTCAACGTGGTCACCTGGGACAGGGCGGGCCTCTTCTACAAGCTCGCCGGCGCCTTCAGTGTGGCGGGGCTCAACATTCTCGGGGCGAAGGTCATCTCGAGGACCGACCACATCGCGATCGACACGTTCTACGTGGTCGAGCCCGGCCGCGGAGTCGTGCAGAACGCCGCCGCCCAGGAGTCGTTCGCGAAGATCATCGAGTCCGCGCTCATCTCGAGCTCTGACCTCTATCCCGAGATCCTCGCCCAGGCCAAGAAGATCGCGGCGACCCGGTACATCTACTCGAACGGCGGCGAGACCCTCCACAGCTCTTTCCCGCCCACCGTGGAGGTCTACCACGAGATTTCGATGCAGCGCACGATCGTCGAGGTCCAGGCGCGGGACCAGATCGGGCTCCTTTACCGGCTGGCCAAGGCGATCTTCGACTTCGGCTTCGACATCACGTTCGCGCGGATTGGCACGGAGCGCGGGGTGGCAATCGACACCTTCTATATAGAGAGCGCGAACCACGAGCCCGTGGAGGATCCCGACAGGCTGCTGGGGCTGCGCCACGCGCTGAACGAGGTCATCTCCCCCGCGCAGGTCCCGGTGCCCGACGGCGGCTGACGCCGCCGGCGCAAGGGCAGGCGCGTTTTCCGGCCGCCGCCGGCCCCATAATCCCTTGCGCGGGCCCTCTGCTCCTGCACGACTTGACCCGATGACCGACGAAACGGACCTGACGGCCCTAAGCGCCATCTCTTCCATTGCCTCGGGCACCGACGATCCCGGCGCCGCCACCCGGGAGATCCTGGCGCTCATCTCGCGAACGTTCGAGTCCGACAGCGGCCTGGTCGCGCTCCAGAACCCAGAGTCGCGCAGGCTCGAGATCGAGGCGGGCCTCGGGCTTCCCGCCGATGCCGAGCGCTCGTTCACGCCGGGCCAGGGCGTTCCAGGCTGGGTGGCGTGGCACGGCCGGCCGCTGCTCGTGCCCGATTCATCGGGGGATCCGAGGAGCAGGCCCATGCGCGGGGAGACGCGCTGCGAGATGGCCGCCCCGCTGATGCTCCCGGACGGCCGCGTGCTCGGCGTGGTCGCGCTCGACCGCGATCTCCCCGGCTCCTACGGCGCCCGCGACCTTGAGCGCCTGGTCCGGCTGTCGGACGAGGCGGCCCGCGTCCTGAGCCGCCTCTGGGAGCTCCGCCACCTCCGCGGAAAGGCCCGGCAGCTGGAGGCGCTGATCGCCACCGGGCAGGCGCTCGTCGGCAAGCTCGAGCAGCGGGAGCTCTTTGACACGCTGACGCGGGACGCGTCGGCCATGATGCAGGCGCACGCGTGCGCGTTCTTCCTTCACGACCCGCGCTCCGCGAGCCTGCGGCTCGCGTCGTACACGGGCGTTGCCGAGACGCTGTCTCCCGAGGGCGACCTGCCGCTTCGCTCGTGCCTCTTCGCCTCGGCCGTGAACGCGAGGAAGCCCGTCACGTTCGCCGACGTCCGGTCGCCGGAGTGCCTCGACCTCCAGGACCTGCCGCGGGATCCCGCGATCCAGTCCGTCCTTGCCGCCCCGATGCTGTTCGAGGGAGACGTGCTGGGGATCCTGGCCATCTTCATGGATCGGCCGCGGCTTTTCGACGACGACGAGAAGCGCCTGTGCAGCGCCCTCGCCAGCCTGGGCGCCGTCGCCCTGCAGAACTCCCGTCTCTACGCCCGCGTCTTCGCGAGCGAGGAATCGCTCCGCAAGAACGAGCGCCTGACGACGCTCGGGCTCCTTGCCGCCGAGATCGCCCACGAGATCAGGAACCCCCTGACCGTGCTCAAGCTCCTCCACGGCGGCCTGGGCCTCGACTTCGCCGAGGGCGACCCGCGCCGGACCGACATGCGCGTCATCGGGGAGAAGCTCGACCAGCTCGAGGCCATCGTGACGCGCGTGCTCAACTTTGCGAAGGCCCCGACCAGCCTGCACTCGCGGTACCAGGTCGCGGAAATCGTCGAGGACACGCTCGTCCTCATCCGGCTCAAGCTCGCGCAGAGCAAGATCCGGGTGTCATTCGAGCCGCCCGCCCGCTCGATCGTCATCGAGGGCCACAAGGGACAGCTGCAGCAGGTGCTCCTCAACCTGCTCATTAACTCGATGCAGGCCATGCCGGAGGGGGGCGAGATCACCCTCAGGCTTGCGTGTGAGACCCGCGGCTCCGCCTCATGGGCCGTCCTCGACGTTGAGGACACGGGCTCCGGCATCCCCGACGCCCTTAGGGGCCGGATCTTCGATTCGTTCCTGACCGGACGGACGGACGGGACCGGGCTCGGACTCGCGATCGCAAAGCGGATCCTCCAGGGCCACAACGGCGACATCCAGCTCGTGAGCTCGAGCCCCGCCGGGACGGCGTTTCAGGTCACCCTTCCGCTGGCGCGGGGATAGGGGGGCCGCCCCGGGGGCCCCGCCCGGCGGTCACTCCTCCAGTTCGACGTTCCAGTAGGCGATGTCCAGGAAGTCCTTCCAGATCTCGCGGTGGCGGTTCCCCAGGACCATGGAAATGACGGGCCTCCATTTCGGGCGGGCGGGCTTCCGGATGAGCCGCATGCCGGCCTCGTGGGGAAGGCGGTTGGACTTGCGCGTGTTGCACCTGACGCAGGAGCAGACGATGTTCTCCCAGGTCGTCCTCCCGCCGTAGTCGCGGGGGATCACGTGGTCCAGGTTGAGCTCCTCGCGGGCAAAGGCGCGCCCGCAATACTGGCAGGAGTTGCGGTCGCGCTCGAACACGTTGTTGCGGGTCAGCTTGAGCTCCTTGCACGGGAGCTTGTCGAAAAAGGTCAGCAGGATCACCCGCGGCAGGCGGATCGTGCGGGTCGGGGTGTGCACCGCCTCGAGCTCGGCGATCGGCGGGTTGTCCGCCGAGAAGTCAATCCAGTCCATCATCGAAAACATCCTGAAGTCGTCCTCCTGCTGGTGGACGACGTGGGCGTGCCCGCGGGCGAGCAGACCGAATGCGCGCCGGGCGCCGACGATGTTAACCGCCTGCCATAGGCGGTTAAGGACGAGGACCGGCTGGTCGAGGGCTGCCTCCATAACCGGCATGGAGATAGCTGTCTCCCACCCCGGCTGTCAAGCGGCGGCCCCGGCATTAAGAAATGCTTAAGATCGCGCTATCCAAGCACGCCAAAAGACGTTACGGCTAAGGAAAACATGTCCCTGAAATCGATCGTCTTCGGCCGGAGGAAATCCCTGACCGAAAGCAATCTGTTCCACCGCATCTCGTTGATCGCCCTGTTCGCGTGGGTCGGCCTCGGCGCGGACGGGCTCTCGTCGTCCTGCTACGGCCCGGAGGAGACGTTCAAGGCGCTGGGCGGCAGCACCCACCTGAGCCTCTTCGTGGCCCTCGCCTCGGTGGTCACCATCGTCGCGATCTGCGCAAGCTACTCGCAGATCATTTCGCTGTTTCCCACGGGCGGCGGGGGGTACCTGGTGGCGAGCAAGCTCCTCTCACCGGCGCTGGGGGTCTTCTCGGGCTGCGCGCTCCTGATCGACTACGTGCTCACCGTCACCATCTCGGTCGCGAGCGGCTCCGACGCGCTGTTCAGCCTCTTCCCGCCCTCGGCGCAGGTCTACAAGCTGGCGTTCGCCTTCGCCGGCGTGATCGGGCTCACGCTCATCAACATGCGCGGGGTGAAGGAGTCAGTCCTCATCTGGGTGCCGATATTCACCGTCTTCGTCCTCACCCACACGTTCGCGATCGTGTACGCTGTCGGCACGCACGCCTCCGGCCTGCGGGAGGTGGCGACGGCCACGGCTAGCGAAGTCCACATGGTGAGCTCCTCGGTCGGCGTGTGGGGCCTCATGGCGCTCCTCCTGAAGGCCTACAGCATGGGCGCCGGCACGTACACGGGCATCGAGGCCGTGAGCAACGGGCTGCCCATCCTGCGCGAACCCCGGGTCCGCACGGGCCGCCGCACCATGATGTACATGGGGGTGTCCCTCGCCATCACGGTCGCCGGCCTCCTTGTCGCCTACCAGCTCTACGGCGTGCGCATCCACGTGGGAAAGACGCTGAACGCCGTCCTCTTCGACCGGATGACCTCGGGCTGGGGCCACCCGACGGCAAGCACCTTTGTCATCGTGACCCTCGTCTCGGAGGCGGCGCTCCTGATCATCGCCGCGCAGACCGGCTTCCTCGACGGCCCGCGCGTCCTGGCGAACATGGCCCTCGACCGCTGGTTTCCATCGCGTTTCGCCAACTTGAGCGAGCGGCTCGTGACGACGAACGGCATCCTGCTGATGGGTTCCGCCGCGTTCGCCATGATGGTGGCGACGCGGGGCTCCGTGGACCTGCTCGTCATCTTCTACTCGATCAACGTGTTCATCACCTTCTCGCTCTCCCAGCTCGGCATGGTCCGACACTGGTGGCAGATGCGCGCGACCGACAAGACATGGAGGCACAAGCTCGCGATCAACGGCTTCGGCTTCGCGCTGACCGCGTTCATCCTTGTCTCGCTCACGGCGGTGAAGTTCTTCGAGGGCGGCTGGGCCACGCTCCTGATCACCGGCGTCCTTGTCGTCGCGGCCTTCGCGATCAGGCGCCACTACGCGGGCGTGGGGCTGCAGCTCAGGCGCCTGGACGCGATCGTCGAGGCGGCGCAGATCGAGTCCGGCTCGGCGTCGCCGAAGCATTCAGCTCCCGACAGGAAGGCCCGCACGGCCGTGATCCTCGTCAACGGATTCAACGGCCTCGGCCTCCACACCCTCCTGAACGTGCCCCGCATGTTCGGCGACACCTTCCGGAATTTCGTGTTCCTGCAGGTCGGCTCCGTTGACGCCGGCAACTTCAAGGGAGCGGCGGACATCGACGCCCTGCGCTCGCACACGGAGGCCGAGGCGCGGCGCTACGTCCATTTCGCCAGCTCGCGCGGCTACGGCTCGAAGGCCTACACGGCTATAGGCTACGACATCGTGGGCGAGGTGATGAAGCTCGCGCGCGAGGCGGCCGCCGACTTCCCGAACCACGTCTTCTTCGCGGGCCAGCTGCTCTTCACAAACGAGACCAACCTGACCCGCTGGCTGCACAACCACACCGTGTTCACGCTTCAGCGGCGCTTCTTCCTCTCGAGCCTTCCCTTCGTCATCCTGCCGATTCGCGTCGACGCCTGAGCGGCCCGGGGGCATCGTCGCTCGGAGGGCCGCACGGTTATTCCAGAAGCACCTGCCACTGGTTTTCCCGCGCCGCGCGCGCCGCCTTGAGGGCCCCCAGCGCCACGTAGCGCTGGAAATCCTGGCCGGCCAGCCGGACCTTCGGGGACTCGTAGCCGTCGTCCGCGAGCTTCTTCTGCAGCACCGTGTCGATGCCGCGGATCTGGGATCCGCCGCCTGTGACGATGATGTTCTGCAGCAGGGTCACCACCGAGTCCGACGAGGCGGATTCGATCAGCGTCGTGAGGGCCGGGTAGATCTTCTCGATAAGCTTGTTGCAGGCGTTTCCGATCGCGTCGCCGAGCTCGAGCGTGCGGCCCTTGCCGCCGATGACCACCTTGACGTCCAGCGGCTTGCGGCTCGCGCCGACGTAGGCGTTGCTCTCCTTGATCTCGCGCACGCTGAGGCGCGAAAGGCCGTTGTTCGGGTAGGTCCGGTTGAGCTCCTCTTGGATGATTTCGTCGATCGCGTCGCCGGCAAAGGAGATGCTGATCTGGTCCTCCCGGGTGGGGAAATAGCCCTGCACGAGGCAGAGGTCGCTCGTGCCGGCCCCGATGTCGATGAAGAGCGAATTGACCACCGGATCGACGTAGCCCGACTGCTTCACGCGGGAGTCGTCGCGAAACCCGAGAGCGGCAAGGAAGGGCTCCGGTATGAGCAGTATGCGGGAAAAGATCCCCTGGGCCGAGCGCCGGATCGCATCGCGCGCCTGCTCCCCGGCATTTGCGGGCACGCCCACCACGGCGCGGATTTCAGCCCGGCCGGCGGGATCGGCCAGCAGGCGGACGTGCTGCATGAAGTCGCGGGCGGATTCCGGGCGCGCGATCACGCCCTCCGCGAGGGGCGCCACGAGCTCGACGTGCAGCCGCTGGCGCAGCGCGTCCTCTCCGTAGAGGATCCGTACGTTGCCCGTTATGATGCCGTCGACGATGCCGTCCTTCACATAGCCGACCACCGACGGAACCACCTTGCTCACCGTGATATCGGTCGATCCGGGCGGCCCCGCGAGGATGCAGGACTTGTTGGTGCCTAGGTCGAGGCCGATGAGGAGGCTTGTTGCCTTGGCGGACTGTGTTCTGGGCGCGCCGACTTGGGCGAGGGCGGGCGACGGGCTGGACGCGGGGGCGGCGGGTTTTTCGATGGTGAGCGTTGACATGTTATTGTTGGTGAATAATTTGTGGGCTATCGTGGAAATCAGCGGGAGTCGGAGCGTTCCTGCGCCAGCATCTGGTCGATGTAGTCGGCGATGCCTCGCGCCTCGCCGGGATCGCTCGTTTCCGGCCCTTCGGCATCGGAAGCCATCCCGGCCCGCCCGCGCACCGGCGCCTGGGCGCGCAGGCGCTCGGACAGCATGGGCGCCAGGATCTCGGCGAACTCCATCGCCGCGGCCATGCGCTCCCTTTCCTCGGCCAAGAGCGCGTTGAACCGCGCGTCGGCCTCAAGGCCGTTTCCCAGCGCATCCCGGGCCTGCGCCGCCGCCGCGGCGAGTTCGGTGTCCTCGATCCGCTGCGCCTCCCGGCTGCGCCCCTCCGACCGCAAAAGCCATACGCGCCGACAGATCCCCCGCACCTCGGTCCAAGGCGGTTCGGATGGGCGGAGGGAGTCGGCCAGCGGGATCAACGGTACTGGACTGGACAGCCAACCGCCGGGGCGGTTCGGTAATATCTCAGCCCGCCGTCTTCCGGCCCACGTAGAGCTCCTCCACCTTCGCCCTCGCCCAGGGGGTCCTGCGCAGAAACGCCAGGCTGGACCTGATGCTCGGGTCGAAGAGGAAGCATCGAATGGGAATGCGCCGGCCCAGTTCCCCCCACCCGTGCTGCGCCACAAGCTCGCCGAGCAGCCGCTCGAGGGTGACACCGTGCAGCGGGTCGGCGGACCTGGCCGGAGGCAATTGCCGCCCTGCGGCGGAATGGGCGATGGGCCTGTGCGGCCGCCCGGGCAATGTCACGGCGAGCGCGCTCCGTCGCGCCCGTGAAGGGCGAGGGCGACCGCGCCGTGGCTGCCCGCCCTGTCGCCGAGCGCCGACAGTTCCACCGCCACACCGGCCGCGGGAAACATGCGGACGCGCTCGGCAACCCCGCTTCTCACGGTGTCGAGCATCAGGTCCCCGAGGCCCGCGACACCGCCGCCCAGGACCACCAGCTGCGGATGAAACGCGGTCACGATGTTGGCGACGCCGATCGCGAGGAACGAGGCCGCGCGGTCGATGGCCCTGCCTACGGCCTGGTCGCCGGCGCGGGCCGCCCGGGCCATCGAGGCGGGGTTCACCAGGTCGGCGTTGCCGTGAACGATCTCGTGGAGCACTGGCGCGAGACCGGCGCGCAGGAGCCGGACCCCCTCGCCGGCTATCGCCGGCCCGCTGGCCAGCGCCTCAAGGCAGCCCCGATTCCCGCAGCCGCAGAGCGGCCCGTCGGGCAATATGGTCTGGTGGCCCACCTCACCGGCGGCGCCAAGCGGCCCCAGCCGCAGCTTCCGGTCGATGACGATTCCGCCCCCGATCCCCGTGCCGAGCATGAAGAGGGCCATGTCGCGGACCCCGCGCCCGAGGCCGTAGTGGAGCTCGCCCAGGGTGGCCGTGCGGCAGTCGTTCAACAGCAACACCGGGCAGCCGAGCCGCTTGCTCAGGGTCGCCGCAACGGGCACGTCCCGCCACTGCGTCGGCAGGTTGGGGAGGAAGAGCGTGGTCCCCGTTTCCAGGTCCACCAATCCCGGCACGCCGACGCCAAGGGCCTCGAGCGGGGACCCGCCCGCCAGGTCCGCCACCAGCTGCGCCATGCGCGCCAACACGGCGGCGGGCCCCTCGTGCGACTGGGTGGGCATCGCCTCCGTGCGCAAGATCCGCCCGGACGCGTCCGCCAGCGCGCATGCGATCTTGGTGCCGCCGAGGTCGACGCCGGCGTACATCCCGCTCATCGCGCCCTCCCGGGGACGGCCGGCCGCTGCGCGCAGAGTTGGCGGGCCGGTTTGTTCACGGATTGCAGCGGGGGAAATGTTGGAATGCCGGTCGCGATCCCGGAAGTTCCGCCGGGCCGGGACCCGCTGAGAATAGGCGGCCCCGGGCGGGCTGCAATCGAAAGGAACGGGCGCGGAGGGCGACTCACTGCCCGAGGGTCCCGAGGAAGGCCGGCCCCTGCCCCTCGCCGCCGAGCAGCCTCATGCGCTCGGCCACCCTGGGCACGTAGCGCGCCGCGACGAAGCTCTGGACGCCGTTGTCCATCACCGTCGCCTTCCACTGCGGGTCCTTCGGGTCAAACTGCGGCGCCCGCTCCTCGTAGTAGGCCCGGGCGGCGCCGGACCGCAGCAGGAGCGATTCGCTGGACCAGTTGACCTTGACGACGCCGGCGCGCGCGGCGGCGGCCAGGCTGGCCGCGTCGAGTCCAGACGATCCGTGCAAGGCCAGCCCCACGGCGCGGCCCGTGAGCTCGCGGACAAGGTCAACGTTGGCCCCGACGCGGTCGATCCGGAAATCGGGATAGCCGTCGCCGAGGCCGTGCCGGGTGCCGAGGCCCGGCGCCCAGAGCCACACGACGCCGGGATGCCTGGCCTCGACCGGCGCGATCAGCCGGCGGGTGCGCTCGGCGGGGGTGTGGCCCTCGTCGACATTCGCCTCCATCTCGATGGTCGCGGGCGCTCCGGCCGCCGCCGCGATCTCAGCCAGCCGGCAGACAAGGGCCACGTTCTCCTCATCCGTGAGGCTCGAAGCGTCGAGCGAGACGGTCGACGCGCGAACCAGTCCCCTGCCGACGCTCAGGCGCACCTCCACGCCCTCCAGCGCCGCCGTCAGGACGGCCAGGGTCTTCGGGCCCTTTATGTGGTCGGTGTGGTAGATGACGGGCACGCCGCGGTAACGCGCGTCATTCGCGAGCACCGCCAGCTCGGCCAGGTAGCGCGCCAGGCCGAGGACGGCATCGCCGGCCCCGTAGGCGCGCCCCTCGAGCTGCCAAAGGCTGGTCTCTATGATGACGGGCGCCCGCGCCTCGCGCGCGGCCTCGAGCACGTCCGTGACCGCGGCGTGGCTGTCGGCATTGACGGCGAGGATGGCGTAGTGATGGCGCAGGGCGTGGCTGAACTGCGCGCGGGACTGGAGCGGGTCGAGGAGCATGGGCGCGCCGCGCCTAGAGCTGCATCTTGATGTGCTTGGGCTTGAGGTACTCGAAGACCGCGCGGCGCGACAGCTCCATGCCCATGCCGCTGTCCTTCCAGCCGGCGTAGGGGCCGTAGTTGGTGTTCACCGCGCCGTGGTTGACGCAAACGGTGCCCGCCTCGAGTGCCTCGCTGGCGCGATGGGCCGTGGCCAGGTCCCGGGTGAACACGAAGGCCGCAAGGCCGTAGGCCGTGTCGTTCGCGAGCGCGATCGCCTCGTCGAACCTGTCGAACGACGCGAACGGAAGCACCGGGCCGAAGGTCTCCTCCCGCATGACCTCCATGGCCGGCGTGGCGCCCGTCAGGATCGTGGGCAGGTAGAAGTGTCCGCGGGCAAACGCCTCGCCGCCGGGCCGCCGGCCCCCGCAGACAAGGCAGGCGCCCCGGCGCAATGCGTCGGCCACGTGCCGCTCCACGGTCGCCAGGCCATCGGCGGTCGCCATCGGGCCCAGGTCGACGGCCCCGGACGACGCGCCGTCGCCGACGGTGAGCCTCTCGGCCAGGGCCATGGTCTTCGCGACAAGCACGTCGTGAATGTCGCGGTGCGCGTAGACCCGGTTCACGGAGCTGCACGACTGACCGCAGTTTCGGAACTTCTTGTATGTGAGAACACTAGCGGCGTTGTCCAGGTCGGCGTCGCCGAAGACGATGGCCGGGCAGTGTCCGCCGAGCTCCAGGGAGATCTTCTTGAGCAGCGGGCCGCCGGCCGCCATGATCCGCTTGCCCGTGGCGCTCGAACCGGTCATCGCGACCTTCGCGACCCCCGGATGCCTGACGAGCGCGTCGCCCAGGACCGCGCCGGAGCCCGTGAGCACGCTGATGACCCCTCCGGGAATGCCTCCCGCCACCAGGGCCTCGCAGAACGCGAGGGGCGAGAGCGGCGTGACGGAGGTCGGCTTGACAATCATCGTGCATCCCGTGGCCAGGGCCGGGCCGAGCTTCCAGCTGAGCAGCGAGACAGGGTAGTTCCACGGCGTGATCAGCGCGCACACGCCGACGGGCTGGTAGACGACCCATGAGCGAAAACTTCGACTCTCGGTGGGATTGACGGCGCCCTCGACGCGCACGGCCTCGGAGGCGAAGTAGTCGATGGTGTCGCAGGCCCCCTGGACCTCGCCGCGCGCCTGCGCCAGCGGCTTGCCCTGCTCGAGCGCCATGAGCATCCCGATCTCGTCCGCCCTGGCGCGCACATGGGTCAGGGCCCTCTTGATGGTCGCCTCGCGCTCGTAGGCCGTGAGCGACGCCCATTTCGGGAAGGCGGCGCTCGCGGCGGCGACCGCGCGGTCGACGTCCACGGCGGTCGCCGCCGCGACCGTGCCCACGAGCTCCCCGCTCGCGGGCGAGCGCACCTCAAGCCGGCGCCCGTCCGATGCCGGAACCGAGGCGCCGTCGATGAACAGGTCGGGGCGGACGGGCGTGGTCACGGCAGGGGGGCGGGCACGATGCAGACCTTGAGCGCCTCGCCCGACTCCATGAGGAGGAACCCCTCGGTGATCCGATCGAGCGGCAAATGATGCGTGATGATCCGGTCGGCCGGAAACCGGCCGCTCTGGAGCAGGGTGAATGCGGCCTCGAAGTCGCTCCTCTTTTCGGAATACGACCCGGTGACGACGAGCTCCTTGTAGTGGATCTGGTTCACGTCGAGGGGCGCCACGGGGGCGGACTTGGGCAGGCCCGCGAAGAAATTCACCCGCCCGGCCCTCGCGGCGAGATGCAGCGCGTCGTTCTGCGCGGCTGCCGAGCTGACGGCGACTATGACGACGTCCGGGCCGAAGCCGCCGGTGAGCCGGGCCACCTCGTCGCGGTGGCCTCCGTCGGGCCTGACAAGGAGCGCGCCGTCAATGTCGAAGCGCCGCGCCATCTCGACGCGCGCCGGGTTGTTGTCGAGCACGTACACCTTCTGTGCGCCCTGCAGCCTGGCGACCGCCGCATGCATGATCCCGATGGGGCCGGCCCCGATGACCGCGACGGTGTCCCTGGGGCCGACGGCGAGGCGCGAATGGGCGTTCATCACGCAGCCCAGCGGCTCGGCTAGGCTCATGCGGTCGGAGGGGACGTCCGAGGTGACCTTGAACAGGTTGCCCTGCCGGACCGCCTCAGCGGGCACCCGGATGAACGGGGCGAACGCCCCGTCATGATGGTAGCTCATCGTCGTGCGGCGGCCCGAGAGATTGGCCCGGCCCATCTCGACGTAGCGGTCGGAGCCGTGCAGGATGACCACGTACATCACGACGCGGTCGCCCGCCCGGACCCCGGCGTCCGGCGAGCGCGACTCGACGACGCGGCCGCAGAACTCATGGCCAAGGATCCGGGGAGGCGTGATCTTCTCGTCGCCATGGCGGTAGGTGCGCAGGTCGGTGCCGCAGATCGAGCAGGCCTCGACCGCCAGCAGCACATCGCCGTCCCCGAGGGCGGGCACGGGCACCTCGCGCACGTTGACCTGCCCCTTGCCCTCGTAAACGGCGGCTTTCATCGGGCGGATGGGGGAATACCTGGGCGCGGGCGGGCGGGCGTCGCCGGCCTCAGCCGCACAGGTAGTTGCGCAGGAAGCGCCCGCTCTGGCGCAGGGCCTCCTTGCGGGTTTCGAGGCTCGCCTCGTAGGCGCGGTCCTCGGCCTCGACGCACACCGGTCCGCCGTAGCCGACGTCGCCCAGGACCGAAAGGAAGCGGCCCCAGTCGATGTCGCCCAGGCCCGGAAGCTTGGGGCAGTGGTATTCCAGCGGCAGGGCGAGGATGCCGACGTCGTCGAGCCGGTGCCGGTCCACCCTCACATCCTTGGCATGCACGTGGTAGATGCGGTCGGCGAACTCGCGCAGCGGCGCGACCGGGTCCATCTGCTGCCAGACCAGGTGCGACGGATCGTAGTTGAGGCCGAGGGCGCGGCTTGGGACGCGCCGGAACATCTCGCGCCAGTTGCGGGGCGAGACGGCGAGGTTCTTTCCCCCGGGCCATTCATCCTGGCTGAACAACATCGGGCAGTTCTCGATGCCGATCCGGACACCCGCGCCCTCCGCGTGCCGGACAATTCCCGGCCAGCGCTCGTCGAACACGCTCCAGTTGTCCGCAAGCGAGCGCGCCGGATCCCGGCCGACGAAGGTGTTGACCTGGTTGACCCCGAGCAGGGCGGCGGCCGAGATCACCTTCTTCAGGTGCTCGATGTAGACCGCGGCCTCCCCCTCGTCCGCCGCGAGGGGGTTGGGATAGTAACCGAGGCCCGAAAGCGTGACCCCGTGGCGCGCGCAGAGCGCAAGCGCGCTGTCGGCCTCGGGCCGGCCGAAGCGGGCGGCGTCGATGTGGGTGACGCCCGCGTAGCGGCGCTCGGCCCTGCCGACGGGCCAGCACATGGGCTCGACCGTCGCGAAGCCGGCCTCGCGCGCGAACGCGAGCACGCCGCCCAGGTCCAGCTCCGGAAGTATGGCGGATACGAAACCCAGTTTCATGGAGGCGTCCCCGGGGGCGTCACGAGCGGACGCCGACCCACGCCCCCGTGCGGTGGCTGGCCGCGATCGCCTCGCAGAGCAGCAGTTCGCGGTGGCCGTCGGCGAATGTCGCGTAGAGCGGTTCCGCGGAGCGCCGGCCGGCCCTGACGTCGTCGTAGACCGCGCGGAAGCTCTGCTTGAAGGAATCGGGGAAGCCCTCGTTGTGGCCCCCTGGGAAATTGGCAAAGGGCGCCGCGGTGGAATCGAGCAGCGACGGGTCGCGCAGGAGCTGGCTGTTGGCCGCCGGGCGCTGGCCGATCCAGAGCTCGTTGGGCGCCTCGCTGTTCCACGCGAGCGCGCACTTTGAGCCCGCGATTTCGTAGCGGAGGCAGTTCTTGCGGCCGGCGGTGACCTGGGAAACCGTGAGGACGCCCTTCGCTCCCCCCTTGAACCTAAGGAGCACCGAGCCGTAGTCCTCGGTGGTGATGGCGACGGGCTCCCTGCGCCCGGCCGTGGCCCCGAGCTTCTCCTTGAAGGTCTCGACGGAGCCGGCGGGCGGCTGGAGGCGAATCGGGTGCACGGTGCGCAGGTCGGCCATCACCGCCTCGACGTCCATGCCGGAAATGAAGAAGATGAGATCGAGCCAGTGGGTGCCGACGTCCCCGATCGCGCGGAGGTGGCCTCCCTCGGCGGCAAGCACCCTCCAGTTGAAGTCAGTCGGGTAGAGGAGCCAGTCCTGGGTGTAGCTCCCGTGCAGATGAAAGATCTCCCCCACGTCGCCGCGCCTCACCATGGCGCGGGCCTGCAGTGAAAGCGGGTAGAAGCGCACGTTGTAGTTCACCGCGCAAACCAGGTCCGGGTGGCGCGCCTGCGCCGCCACGAGCTCCGCCGACTCGGCCGAGGTCATGCCGAGGGGCTTCTCGCAGACCACGTGCTTTCCGGCCTTGAGCACGGCGAGCACATGCTCCTTGTGCAGGCGGTTGGGCGAGGCGACGTGCACCGAGGTGACCTCCGGATCGGCGAGCACCGCCGCGAGGTCGGGGTAGGCCACCGCGAGCCCGAGCTTTGATGCCGCGGCCTTGGCCTCTTCGGGTGAGATGCCCAGGACGCCTTTCACAACCAGGCCGAGGCGCCTCAGGGCTTCGACGTGAACGGGGCCGATGAAGCCGGCCCCAATAACCGCAACGACAGGAGTGGACATGGGGGTAGAAGGTTGACCGGTTCCCATCCTATAGGAGAGCCGCCCGGCCCGCCATGTCCCGTCAGGCAAAGACATATCCTTTCAGGCACAGGCTTGAAGGCGGACCAGCCTTGCGTCCGACCCGCCGCTGGTATCTTTTCATGCACTCCCATCATGCCATGACCATGCACAAGGAACGGTTCCGGCGTCCCCAGCAGTCCGAGGTCGGGGCGCTCCTGCGGCCGGTCTTTGACGACTTCCACCTGCTGCGGATGGAGGGATCGTACGAATACCCGCGCCACCAGCACACAAACTACGAGGTCATCCTGATCGAGCGCGGGCCGTACCGCTGCGAGCTCAACGGCACCGAGCTGACGCTCGTCGACGGCCAGACCCTGATCATCAAGCCGGGGGACGTCCACCAGGATCACCTGGGCGACGGCCAGCGCCACTATGTGCTGCACTTCCGGTTGCTGGACCCGGAGACGGGGACCCCGGGCATGGCGCTTTTCCGGCCCGACGTCTGCGCGGGCGAGCAGGTCTGCCGCGGTGACTGCGCGAGCGAGACCTGGTTTCTTGCCGAGTTGCGCCGCGAAGCCGAGGAAGGAGGCGACTACGCGGGAGCCGTGCAGGACAGCCTGATGGAGGCCCTGTTCTGGAGGCTCGTCCGCGGCCTCGACCCGGCGGCCCTCAGCCTGGGGATGCGCCAGCTCCCGGCCGCGGCCGCCCGCCGGGAGGAGATAGCGGAGGCGATGGCCCGCCACGTGGCGGGAAACCCGACCGTCGGCGAGCTTGCGGCGGCGCTCGGGGTCAGCCCGCGCCACCTGACGAACCAGTGCGTGGCGCTTTTCGGCCGCCCGCCCGCCCGGCTCCTGCTTCAACTCAAGGTCCGCCGGGCCGAGGAGCTGCTCCATTTCCGCGCCCAGCGCGTCCGGGAGGTCAGCGACGCCCTGGGCTTCGCCAACCCCTATCATTTCTCGCGCGTGTTCAGCCGGCTGCGCGGCTATCCGCCGTCGCAATGGTCGAGGTCGCAGGCGCGCCAGTTGCCGAGTTCGTCGCCTGCCGGCTGACCCCCAAGCGCCGGCGACTTCCGCCCGATGGACGCACATGGAAGCCTGGCGGAAAACCCGCCCGCCGGGACTTCACCCCACTCGCGCCCATCTCGATTGGAATTTCCACCGAACCTGAGCAAGAGTCCTGCGCGCGCAAAAGCGCAGCCCACATGCACTGTCGATCAACCGCCGCTTACCTCTGCCTCGCCGTTCTGTCATTCGCGTCTGCTGCCGATCAGCCCGCCCCGGCGGAATTGACGTGGCTTGACGCAAGAACCCTGCCCCTCGAGGGCAAGGGTTGGGCCGACACGAAAAGCTTCTATGACCGGTTGCCGCGGCAGGCCGAGGGGGTGGTGCGTCAACCCGTGTGGGACCTCAGCCACGACTGCGCCGGGTTGCTCTTTCACTTTGCGAGCGACACGCCGGAGCTGCGCGCGCGATGGACGCTGACCAGCGCCCAGCTGGCGTCGGGCAACATGTCGGCCAGCGGCGTGAGTGGACTGGACCTGTACGTCAGGCTCGATGGGGGCTGGCATTGGCTGGCTGCCGTCCGCCCCGGAGCCTCTCGGGAGGGAAATGAGGGAGTCCTCTTCGAGAAGGTCCCGGCCGAACGCCGGGAGTTCCTCCTCTACCTCCCGCTCTACAACGGAATCGAATCCCTGCAGTTCGGCATTCCGGGCACCCGAAAATTGGAGGCGGTCGCCAGCCCCGGGAAGCCAATCGTGTTCTACGGCACGTCAATCGTGCAGGGCGGCAGCGCCATGCGCCCCGGAATGGCCTACCCCGCCATCATCGGACGGCGCCTGGACCGGGCGGTCGTCAATCTGGGATTCTCGGGCAACGGCCGGGCCGAGCCCGAAATGGCGTCCCTCTTGGCACAGCTCGATCCCGCCGCCTACGTGCTGGACTGCCTGCCTAACCTGGCGTGGGACCAGGTGCAGCGGCTGGAACCGTTCGTGGGAATCCTGAGGCAGAGACACCCGGCGACCCCGATCTTCCTCGTCGAAAACCTCGAGTACCCGGACGGCGCGGTGATCCAAGCGCGAAGGATGGGCTACGATGTGGGCAACCAGGAGCTCCGAGAGATCTTCACGCGGCTAAGTCTCGCCGATCGCAATCTCCACCTCGTCCCGGCGAAGGACCTGATCGGCAGCGATGGCGAGGCCACGGTTGACGGGGTGCACCCCACCGATCTGGGCACCATGCGGATGGCGGACAAGATTGAACCGCTTCTGCGCGGCGCGCTGGGCGGCCCTTGACGGCGCCCTCGCCGGCGACGGCATCTTGGATTCCCAGGCCCCGCGGTGCCCCCCGGAAGTGGGGCCGCCTCCCGGGCCTCGGCGCGAACGCACGACTTGCCTCGGCCCGGCTCTGGAATTCTTCTTGGCCCCGTCCGCCTCGAACTCCATGGCGCTGGAAGCCGCGCCCCCGGCGAATTCACATTCCGGCGGCCAGGGCTGTGCGGCGGACGGGATCGTAGAGGCTGTCGGCGGCAACCGCGCATCCGGTCAGCCCCTTCGTGCTCCGCGCGATGACGCTGCGGCCGGCCTCCGTCTTGTCCAGGGCCACAAGGGCGGCCTGGATCCTCCGCACGAGGAGCGTGTCCAGTCCGTTCCTGACGGCGATGGCGTCGTGGGGAATGGGCTCCGTGCTTGCCAGGATGGACAATTCCTCCGTCCGCGCCCCCGCGGACTTCGCCACCCGGATGGCTCCGTCGTATGTGGCTCCGGCGTCGACACGGCGGTCGAGGACGGCGGCGACCACCCTGTTGTGGTCGCCCGCAAAGATGACCTCCGAGAAGCCGGAATCCGGGCGGATGCCCTTCTCAAGGAGCATGGCGCGGGCATAGACATAGCCCGACGCCGATTTGGGATCGACGAACGCGAACCGCTTGCCCGCAAGCTCGGCCAGGGACCTGAGCCCGCTGTCCCTGCGGGCCACGATGATCCCCCGGTAGGTGCCGGAACCCTCGATCAGCGACTGGGCTATGATCCGGATCTTCCCGCCCTTGGCCGCGTCCACGTAGGCGAATGGGGAGAAGCTTCCGATGTCCACCGCTCCCGACTCCATCTGCGTGCGCAGGTCCCCGTAGTCCCTGGCGACGTAGAGGACCACCCGTTGCCCGATGGCCCCCGAAAGGTAGGCCATGAGGGGTTCGAACTCGGCCCTGGTCTGCGATTGGCCCAGGACGGGGGTGAATCCGAACGTCACGTCCGCCCCGGCGGCCGATCGGCCAGCGATACCCGAGGCGATCAGGGCTAGAGCCAGGGAAATCGCGTGTCGGCGCTTCATCATCGGCCCCGGGGCGCGCGCCCGGGCGCGCGCAGACGGGCTGCGCGCTGAGGGTACCGCCCGGCCCCCGAACCTGTCAATTGCCCGGCGCAAACGCGGGCGGGCCCGATCCCAGGCCGGGGCTGGCGGGTCTTGCGCACCCTCGGCACCGCGATCGGCACTAGCCTCCTCGGGGGGAGACGGTGAAGTCCCTCAGGCTTCGGACGTCGCCGGACGGCGTCCCTTCCAGCATCGCCTCGAGCTGGCACGGCCCACGCCCCGTCGGCATCTCGACGGTCGTATTAAGCTCCACCCTCCCCAGCGCGGGAACCGCGGCTCCGAGCCGTCGCTCGTCGATCGGCTTGCCTTCCCTGAGCAGCCGCAGGCGGACCGTGCCCCTCCAGTCCCGGTAGAGGTCGTTGATGACGACGACGGAAAACTGATGCGGCCTGCCCGCCTCGTACTCCGCGGCCCACGCGTCGATCATCACCCCTACCGGCGCAAAGGCGTCCCGGACATACCTGAGGAACTCGGGCTCCCAGGTGAGCTTGGCGACATCCAGCCAATGGTCGCTGGTCTGGCCGGAGGGGCGCGAGTACCCAAGCGACGTGAAGTGCATCACGGCGGCGGCCTGCCTGTGGCAGCGCCAGAACTCCGTCTCCGCCGCCAGGTAGCGGGCATAGAGGCGGCGGCGCTCGGCGGTTGTCGAATCCGGCCCGAGGAGGTTCCTGTACAGGTCCCTGGTGAGCGTCGTGGGCGACCCGTCCCGGTTGAGCCACAGCCAGCCGTATTCGTTGATGATGACGGGCGAGTCGCCCGGATTGGCGAGCTCGTTGCCCTGGGGGACCGGGGACTCCCCCGCAAGGTCCGACAGCTTGAAGTTGGGGTTGTAGAAATGGTAGGGATGGGACTCGAAGACGTCGCCGGGAAGTCGCGGTGTCCCGTAGCTGTTGTCCCATGGCCGATGCGACAGATCGAGGCCGCGCACCTGCTGCACCGCGGCGGAGGTTTCGGTCGACGAGGTCTCGTTGCTTGCGTCCCAAATGACCACGCTCGGGTGATTCCACCTCTCCCGCATCCATTCGGCGTATTCGGCGGCCAGTTCCCCGCTCTTGAGGCCGCTGGGCCATTTCGACCACTTCGAGCCGCCGTACCAGATCGGAAACTCGTCCTGAAGCAGGAGGCCCTCCTCATCGGCGATCCGATACCAGGCCTCGGGCGGAAACCCGATGCAGTAGCGCAGGCAGTTCCAATGCATCTCCCTCATCCGCCGGTGGAGCTGGCGCACCCAATCGGGGTTCCAGGGCAGGTCCGCGCAGGCGCCGTCCTCGAAGAAGCGGTAAAGCGTGATGTTGCTGCCGCGCATGTAGTACGTCCTGCCGTTGAGGACCGCCTTCCGGGTCGCGGGGTCGAACTGGAACGTCCTCATGCCAAACCGGGTCTCCAATCGGTCCGCATCGCCCTCCACCTCGAGTCGATAGAGAAACGGGTCCTCCGGAGACCACGGATGGCAGCCGGCGATTGGAATCCGCGCGTCCAGCTTCCGCTCCGAGCCGCCCGGGAGGGGAACCGGCTCACCGGTCGTCCTGCCGACGACCCTTCCGGACTTCGCCTCACGCACCGTGTAGCGGAGCGCCGCCTTGGCATCCTTGCCCGCGTTCCGGATCTCCGTCTCGACGAGCACGGCGGCGTTCGCCAGGTCGGGGGCCACCTGAACGTTCACGATGTGGGGCGTTCCCGAGAGCACCAGCTCGACCGAGTCGAAGATCCCGGGGATATAGCGCGTCTTCTCGAAGTCGAATCCGTCGGGAATACCGGAAGGCAGGGCGTCGCGGTCGGCGCCGACCCTGACCAGCAGTTCGTTCTGGCCCGTGGTCAGCGCGTCGCGGACGTCGAATGTGCCCGGCGTAAAGCAAGGCAGGTGGTCGCCGACCATCCTGCCGTTGAGGATCACCCGCGTGCCGAACATGGCCTTGCCGACCTTGAGGGTTGCGACCGCGGGAGCCGGACCGTCGATCCGGAACGAGCGGCGATACCAGAACGCGTCGCGCCTGGGGTCCTTGCGTGTGCCCCCCTTGGCATCCGCGGGCTCCGGCCCCGGCTCGACAAAGGCGGGCTGCGCAAGCGAAACGAGGCCGGGCACCGGCACCGCGTGGCTGAAGTCGGACGGGACCTGGTCCATTGCGCCCTCGGCGACCTGCCAGGAGCCGTCCAGCGGCACCACGCGCCGGCGCAGGTCGGCGGCATCGGCTCCCGTCGCGACGAAGAGCGCGGATCCGGCCACAAGCGCGCCGGCCAGCCTGAAGAGCAGCGGGCCCGCGGGCAAGTGGGTGCGTGTTTCGATCTGCGTAGGCGCTCCTTCCAAGACAGGATCTATATCATGTGTTGCCCCCGCGGTTCAATCACCGCCGCAGCCGCGGATGAGGGAATATGGCAAGCGGGGGAAGAGAACAACTCATCCTGCCGGACCGCTCTTGGCGCAGGCGGATTGACGGTCCCGTTAGGGCCCATGGACAAGGCTCCCGCGACCGCATGAAGCCTCGGGGCCAATCGCCAGGCGCGGCCCGCCCGGGACGTGCAACAAAAAGGTTGCCATTCCCGTTTCTTTCGGGATTATGCAACCCACAGGTTGCATTATGAACACTCACCGCATCGAAAAACGAATAGAGCTCAAGGCGCCAATCTCCCGGGTCTGGCGCGCGCTGACGGACCATCTCGAGTTCGGGCAGTGGTTCCATGTGAGACTGGAGGGCCCCTTCTCCCCGGGGAAGGTGGTCCGCGGCCAGATCACGCACCCAGGGTACGAACACGTCAGGTGGGAGGCGGTCGTGCAGAAGATGGAGGCCGAATCGTTGTTCTCCTTCACCTGGCATCCATACGCGATCGATAGCGGCACGGATTACTCGAAGGAGCCGCCAACACTCGTCGAGTTCCGCCTCGAGAAGACCGCAGGCGGCACACGGCTCATCGTGACGGAATCAGGGTTCGAAAAGATTCCGGCGGGCCGCCGGCTCGAAGCCCTCCGGATGAACGATCGCGGATGGACCGAGCAGTTGAAGAACATCGAACGCCATGTCGCGCAGGCGTAGCGCCGTCACGCCGATGGGGCGCCCGGCCTGCGCGCCAGTCTTTGCGGCGCTGGGCGACGAGACGCGCCTCGGATTGGTTGGGAAGCTCTGCAGCGGAGAGCCGCTCTCGATATCCGAGCTGTCCAGGGGTTCAAGACTCACGCGCCAGGCGATCACCAAGCACCTTCGGATTCTCGAGAATGTCCGCCTCGTGCGCGGCGCGCGCCGGGGCCGAAGGACGCTGTTTCAGTTCACGCCCGAGCCGGTCGAGGATGCCAGGGGCTACCTCGAGGGGGTTTCATATCAGTGGGACAAGGCCCTGGCGCGGCTCAGGTCATTCGTCGAATCCAATGCGCCAGACAAGGCCTCCAAAGCCGAACGGTGCGGCATGGCGCCGGGATAGCCCGCGGAACGGCGCGGCCCGTCGTCGTTGAATCACGAGGATCTCGGCCGCCCTCCAGCCAGGTCGCGGCCAGACGAGCCCAGGCGGCCGTCACGGGTCAGTGGCCGGTCGCGGGGGCGCCGCCGGACGGATTGAGGAAGCCACTGTCGCCCAGCCAATCGGCCATCCTCTGGGGCCAGCCCCGAATCGCCGCGTATTGCGAACGGTCGCCCATGTTGAATGCGTGGCGTCCGTGCACGATGAAGTGGGCCTCGACCGGAACCTTGGCGGCGCGAAACTTGTCGTAGAGGTCCAGCGTCGCCTTGTCGCAGCCATAGTCGTCGTCGGTGGCACACAGGAGGAAAGCCGGGGGAGTGTCCGCTGGTATGACCTCTGGGATCTTTCCGCCGGGATAAACCATCATCTCGAAACTTGGACGCCCGTTCACGCGATCGATCGGGTCCGCGGCGGCGGCATCGCCGTCTCCGTTTTCGTAGGCCACCATGTTCACCACCGCCCCGCCGGCCGAGAACCCGAGGATGCCGATTCGGTTTGGATCGATCCGAAACTCGCCGGCGCGGCTTCGGACCAGCCGAATCGCGCGGTAGGCATCCTGGCGCACGTTTTCCAGCGTGTACGGGGAGTGCGCCTCGTCAGGCAGGCGGTACCTGAGCGCGAACGCCGTGACTCCGATGGTGTTTAGGAACTGGGCTGCCTGCTTGCCCTCGGCGTTGAAGACCAATTCCCGAAATCCTCCGCCTGGGGCGACCACCACCGCGCAGCCGTTGGCCTTTTCTTTCGGTGGGAGGAAGACCGTGACCGAGGGGTTGTTTATGTTGCGCACCCAATAGTCCTTTGCCTCCTCGGGCACATCCTTGAGGTTCTCGAAGCCGGGCGCGCCATTGGGCCAGAGATGAATCACTTCCGGCTGGGCCTCCGCGATCGCCATGAACGGAAACAGGAGGGCGACGAACGATCTCGGTGGGCGGGGGAACCTCATGAAGTCAGGGTTGAAACCCGGTTCTGGAACGGAACCCGAGGATCGTCAACCACGGCCGCGCACGACGCCGTAGCCCGCAATCAGAAGGGCCTCAGGAGCTGAGGGCAGCCACCGCATCGGCATGAGAAGGCGTCGCCCGAATTGGAGCGGTCTTGTTGAAATCGTTGTAGCTTGAAGGCTCAGAGAGATGAGACGCCGCTCGCCTTGATCAAAAATTGGCTCCATGTTTCAATCATCCCCAGCAACCAAGGACGAAGAGGCATAACCTATGAGCCCCAGGAACAACCCGTGCGCCCCGGCAGATGCCGTCACTCGAAGGCAGGCAATCGTCGGCATCGCAATGACGCTCGGCAGCCTGGCCGCGGGTTCACGAGCTCTGGGCGAAACTCAGCCCGCCACGAAGGATACTCCAGAGCCGGCTGAAAACCAGAAACGCACCTCAATTCACCAAGACGTCGACTTCAAGGCGGGCCCCGATCGCATCTACGAGGCGCTCTTGGATTCCAAGCAGTTCGCCGCTTTCACCGGCCGGCCGGCGGAAATCGACCCTAAGGAAGGCGGCGCATTCTCCCTGTTCGGCGGACTGATCGTCGGGCGGAACATCGAGCTGGTCCCGGGCCTACGAGTCGTGCAGGCGTGGCGGCCCACTCATTGGGATTCGGGCACTTACTCCGTCGCCAGGTTTGAACTGAAGCCAAAGGGTTCCGGAACGACGGTCGTATTCGACCACACGGGCTTTCCTGAGGGCGAGTATGACAGCCTCCTGTCCGGATGGAACGGGCACTACTGGGGCCCGCTGGCGAAATACCTGGCCTAGGTCGTCGTGGCCCGGGAACAGGTCCACCGGGCAGGTTCGTCGAAAAATGACGAGCCCGAGCGTTTTGGCGCTCCGTTCGAGTCAGGGATGGTGGGCCCCATCGTCGTCCAGGCGGACCAAAGGTGTTAAGTACTCTTCTGCGAAACGGACGGCCGGCTGGTCTAGCATGAACGAAGGGGCGCCATACTTTGATTGAATGAGGCGCTAATTCCGCCGAGCAGTCGCATAGGTCGGGACAAAGGACGACTGCCCTAGGACTTGGCAATAGATTCTAGGAGAACATGGCCGCATGGCACG
>DATNHT010000012.1:0-33110 GCA_035604815.1 Opitutaceae bacterium | reverse complement strand
CGTCGCCCCGTACAGCACCCCGCCGATGACGACCGGGTTGCACTGCACCTGCCCGAAGTCCCCCGAATGGTATTCCCAGGCCACCCTCAGCCGCCGGACGTTGGCGGTGTTGATCTGGTCGAGCGTGGAGTAGTGGTTGCGCTCCGGGCCTCCGAGGTATTCGGGCCAGTCGCTGCCGGCCGCGGCGCCCGCCTCGGATGCGAGGGCCACGGCCACTGGAATCAGGGCGAACACCGCGTTTCTTGGAGTCATTTCTCGGTTGGGACGTGGACTTCAGGCCCTTTGGATCAGGAAGGCCGCCGCTCCGTCGTGGCGGTCAATCCATGGCGCGGCAGCCACGCTACCCCTTAGGGCAAACGCGCGGTGGCGGTCGAGGAAGGACTCGACGACCCCCTCGTTCTCGGCGGAGTCGATGCTGCACGTCGAGTAGACAAGGCGCCCGCCCGGCGCAAGGAGCCTCGCGGCGGCCCCGAGCAGCGCCCCCTGGTGGCGCGCGTGCTTGGCGAAGTCGCCCTCCTGGAGCCTCCATTTGACGTCGACCCTGTGGCGCATGACCCCGGTGTTCGAGCAGGGCACGTCCACCAGGACCGCCGGGTATTCGGCCGGCAGCCCGTGCTCCCTTAGGACCGCAGCCGGTCCCCTGAGAAGATCCGCCTGGACAAGGGCGGCCTCGACTCCCCCGGTGCGCGAGAGATTCTCCTTCAGCCGGTCTATCCGCGAGGCCGGAACGTCCATCGAGACAATCCGCCCCGTGGCGATCGCGTCGACGATGAGCAGGCTCTTGCCGCCCGGCGCCGCGCACAGATCGAGCACGGATTCGCCGGGCCTCGGATGCAGCAACTCAACCGCGAGACGGGTCCCCGGATCCTGGAGATACAGGGACCCCGACTTGAGCAGCGCCTCGACGTCCGGCCACCGGCCCGAGGGCACCGTGTAGAACCCGCTCCATTCGGTCGGCTGCAGCCACTCGGCGGCGGGCCTGGACCGGTCCCTCCAGCGCGCGTAGAGAGGCGCAGGCGATTGGTTCCACTCGAGGAGGCTGCGGGTGGGCCCCCTGCCGAACGCCGCGAGCCAGCGCCGGACCAGCCACGCCGGATGGGAGAAGTAATCGGCGAGGGCCTCGGCGGGCGCGACCGGTCCCGGCGCCCCCTGCCCCGCAAGGATCGTCGCCACCTTGCGGACGACGGCGTTCACGAGCCGCGCCTCCGCGGGACTCGCCAATGCCTTTGTCCTCTCGACCGCGTGATGGACGATCCGCGCCGGCTGGCCGGCGTCGCCGCCCTCCGCCGAGGCCTCGATCAGCTCGAATGCGGCGACGTGGAGCGCGGCCCGGGTCACAAACCGGGGCGGATGGGCCACGAGGCCGCCGAGCGCAGACTCGATGCGGCCAAAGTGCCTCACCACCCCGTAGACAAGGTGCTGGCAGCGGGCCCTCTCGGCGCCCGTCATCGCCGCGGGCAGCGACTCCATGAGGATGTCGATCCGCTCGCGCGCGTCCAGCCATCGCGCAACCAGTCTCACGGCGGGCGACCACGCCCCTTCGAGACTCGGTTTGACAATCTTCACCATCATCCGCTTTACTCTCCGGTTCACTCGTTCGTTTGAGCAACTATGAATTCTGAAGCCGTTTCCGCGCTCCTCGTCAAAAATCCCTCACTAAAGGCCTCCAAGTCCAAGCTTGAGTCCATGAAGTCAGGCGCGTACGTGATCCACAGGAGCTGGGGATTCGGCCAGATCAAGAGCTTCGACGACACGGCGATGCGCCTGGTGATCGACTTCAAGGGCAAGAAGGCGCACGCGATGGACCCTGCCTTCTGCGTCGGGACGATGGAAGTGCTTCCGGAGAACCATCTTCTGGTCCGCAAGGAGACCGAGCCAAAGAAGGTGGCCGAGCTCGTGTCCGAGAACCCGGCGCAGCTCATCGTCGAGGCCCTCGAGTCATATCCGAACAAGGCGACGACGGCGATCGACCTCGAGATCACGCTCGCGCAGGTCGTCGGCGAGGAGAAGTTCAAGAAATGGTGGGCTGACGCCCGCAAGGCCGTCGCGAAGGACCCCCGCGTCTCCGTGCCCGAGAAGAAGACGGAGTGCTACGTGCTGCGGGAGACGCCCGTGTCGGCCGAGGACGAGATTTTCGACCAGTTCAACTCCACGCGCTCGGCCCGCCGCCGGATCTCGCTCGCGGAGGACTACGCCACGGCCTCGGCCCACAAGGAGGTCAAGGGCAACCTTGCCGAGGTCCTCAAGGGCGTCGCGGACGCCGTGAAGGACAGCAACCAGCTCGACGCCGCGGAGCGCCTCTACGGCGCCGCCGTCCGCGACAAGATCGCAAAGGTCGCCGGGGTGGACTCGTCGACGTTTGAGCCCTCGCAGGCCTCGCTGGTCGCCAACCTGCGGGATCTCCCCGCGATCGCGGAGAGGGTCCCGGTCCAGTTCCAGGGCCATTTCCTTGACCTGATCAAGGAGACGCACCCGATCGAGTGCCGGGACATCGTGTTCAGCCTGCTGAAGGTGTCGCAGGGCAAGTTCACGACCGAGTGCATCAATTTCCTCGTCGAGAACGGTTATTCCGAGGACCTCGCGTCCACGCTCAAGCGCTGGCAGACCGAGCAGAACCTGCGCGCGCCGGTGCTCCTCTGGATCGTCAAGAACCGCCACTCCAAGAAATTCGCCAAGCTGCTGAACGACCTGATCACGCCCCGGCTCCTGAGCGCGATCTTCTTCGCCATCGATTACGAGGCGCTGCAGGCCGCGAGCGCCCGCAGGATTCCGCTCGGCGACATCCTGAGCGACGACACGGAGCTGATCGCCGACCTCCTGTCGACGGCCGACCCCGAGACCGCGCGAGACCTCGCCAACACCCTTCTCCTGAACCAGGGCTTCGAGGAACTGACCAAGAAGTCGCTTCTCGCCCGCTTCATCAAGATCTTCCCCAACATCCAGTCGCTCGTCGCCGCGGAGGCCGAGGGCAAGGAGGAGCAGCTGCTCGTTTCCCGCCAGAGTTTCGAGCGAAGGCGCGAGGAGTACGAGGCGATCGTGTCAAAGCGCATTCCCGAGAATTCCAAGGCGATCGCGGCGGCCCGCGAGCACGGGGACCTGCGCGAGAACGCCGAGTACAAGATGGCCAAGCAGGACCAGCAGGTGCTCATGTCCCACAAGGGCCAGCTCGAGCGCGAGCTCGCCCGCGCCCGGATCACGGATTTCAAGGACGCCACGGTCGAGCAGGTCAGCGTGGGCAGCGTCGTCGAGGTCCGCATTCCGGACGGAGCCACCACCCGCTACACGATCCTCGGGGTCTGGGACGGCGATCCCGAGCACCACGTCATCTCCTACAAGACGCCGCTGGGAGCGGCGCTTATGGGGCGGCGCCCGGGCGAGACGGTCAAGGTGAAGAGCGGCGCGACGGAGGAGTCCTACTCCATCGTCAGCATCGAGCGCTACGTCTGAACGGCTCGCCCGCGGGGCTTACGGCGTTGCCTTGGAGCGTGAAACCCGCACCCTTGCGCCAGCAGTGAACTCATCCTGGGACACGCTCAAGATCCTGTCGGACCCCACGCGGCTGCGCCTGATCGCGCTCGTGATGCGCGAGGAGCTGTCCGTTGCGGAACTCCAGGAGATCCTGGGAATGGGCCAGTCGCGGATCTCCTCCCAGCTCGCGCTCCTGCGCCAGGCAAGCCTCGTCGTCGACCGGCGCGACGGGAAGAAGGCCTTCTATTCGCTCCGGCCCCACCTGGAGCCCGGGCAGCTTGCGCTTGTCAGGGCGGCCGTCGACAGCGTCGCGGGTCTCGAGGTCCTGACCGAGGACGGCCGCCACCTGGACCGGGTCCTCGCCAAGCGCCGGCGCGTCTCCGAGCAGTATTTCAACCTCATCGCGGGGCGGCTGGGCCGCAACCACTGCCCCGGGCGCTCCTGGGAGGCCATCGGGCGGTTGGCGCTCAGGCTGGTGCCGCAGATCGTCGTCGCCGACCTGGGCGCGGGAGAGGGGCTGATCTCGCAGCTCCTCGCCAGAAACGCCAAGCAGGTGTGGTGCATCGACAACTCCCCGAGGATGGTGGAGGTGGGAACCGAGCTCGCGCGCAAGAACGACCTGACCAACCTCACGTACAAGCTCGGCGACATCGAGCAGGTGCCCCTGGCGGACGGGTCGGTGGATCTGGCGATCTTGAGCCAGGCCCTCCACCATGCCCGGCATCCGCAGAAGGCCGTCGACGAGGCGCACCGCATCCTCAAGCCGGGCGGACAGCTGCTCATCCTCGAGCTGGCTGAGCACAGCTTCGAGAGGGCCCGCGAGCTCTATGCGGACCTATGGCTCGGCTTCAAGGAGAGCGCCCTGGAGGCGTTCCTGAAAAAGGCCAGGTTCATCAAGATCGAGGTCACACCGGTCGCGAAGGAGGCCGTGGAGCCCAATTTCGAGACGATTCTCGCGAGCGCCACCAAGGCCTAGGGCCGGCGGCCGGCGGTGGCGGCGTCACTCCATGGCGACCCGCGACTGGTGGAACTGCTTGCACTTCGCAAAGATCTCGCCGGCCGACGCCATGACGAGGGCCTCGGCCGCGAGCTCGCGCGCATCGGACATCTTCATCGCCCGGACGAGAAACTTGACTGCCGGCAGCAGCGGCGGCGCCATGCTGAGCGAATCCACCCCGAGCCCGAGAAGAAGCGGCGCGTAGGCGGGATCGCTGGCCATCTCCCCGCACACGCCCACGGGCACGCCCAGCCGGTGGGCGTCGTCGACGATCCGCTTCAGCGTGCGCAGGACCGCCGGATGCGCCGGTTCGTACATGTGGGCGATCCGGTCGTTGCCCCGGTCGATCGCCAGCAGGTACTGGATGAGGTCGTTCGTGCCGATGCTGAAGAAGTCGCACTGCGCCGCGAGCAGGTCGACGGTGAACGCGGCGCTCGGGATCTCGATCATCGCGCCGACCTCGAGGTCCTCGTCAAAGGGCTGTTTTCTCAGGCGCAGCTCGGCCTTGCATTCCTCGAGGATCGCGTTCGCCTGGACCAGCTCGTCGGCGCCGCTGATCATGGGGTACATGAGCTTCGTCTTGCCGTGGTGGCTCGCCAGCAGGATCGCGCGTAGCTGGTCCTTGAAAAGGTCCTGGTGCTCGAGGCAGAAGCGGATCGCGCGGAAGCCCATGAACGGGTTGTCCTCCTTCGGGAACATCGTGGGGTCCGACCTCATGGGCTTGTCGGCTCCGAGGTCGAGCGTGCGGATGATGACCGGATTGGGGGCGAGCCCCTCGACGATCGCATTGTAGGCGAGGAACTGCTCCTGCTCGGTGGGGATCCGCGAGGCATTGAGGAAGAGGTATTCGGTCCGGAACAGGCCCACTCCCTGCGCGAAGAACTCCTTCGCCTGGGCCACCTCCTCCACCTTCTCGATGTTTGCCATCAGCGAAACCTCGACGCCGTCCAGCGTGACGGCCTTCTGCCGGTTGGCCTCGAGGAGCCGGTTCTCCACGGACTTCTTCTGCGTCTGAATCTTGCCGTAGCGGAAAAGGGTCCCCTCGGAAGGGTTCAGGATGACGACCCCTTCGTACCCGTCCACAAGCGCCCAGTCGCCCATCTTCACCCGCTTTGTCAGGTCGCGCACGCCGACGACGGCGGGCACCCGCATCGAGCGGGCCACGATGGCGGCATGGCTCGTCTTGCTGCCCGAGTCCGTGACGATGGCCAGGCCCGAGCCCCGGTCGATGCCCGCGGAGTCCGACGGCGAGAGGTCGTTCGCGACCACGATGCGCCGCTCGACCAGGTGGCTGAGGTTGTTCTCGGCCTGGCCGAGGAGATTCTGGAGGACGCGCTGCGCGACGTCGCGGATGTCCCCCGCCCTCTCGCGCAGGTATTCGTCGTCGATCTCGGAGAACGCCTGGATGTATTTCTTGGAGACGTTGTCGAAGCACGACTCGATGTTGAGGCCCGTCGTCTCGAACTCGCGGATTGTCTCCGATATCAGGGCCTGGTCCTCGAGGACCAGCAGGTGCGCGTCGAAGATGAGCGCCTCGTTCTTGCCCAGGTTCTTCTCGACCTCGTCCTGGACCTTGGCGATCTGCTGGCGCGTGACGAGGAGCGCCTTGTCGAAGCGCGCGATCTCGTCGATCCGCTTGTCGGGGTCGACCTGGTAGGAGGGGATATCGACCTTGCTCTGCAGGTAGATGAAGATCTGCCCATAGGCGATGCCCTGCGAGGCGGATATGCCTTGCACGACGATCTCCTCCTTGGCGCTCGAATCCGTGGACATGGCAGTGTCGCCGTCGGGCGGGGGGGGCGGCGGCGCCCCACGATAACGTTTCCCCCGGGGGATCGGTCAATGCGATTCACCGAGATTCCGGCACCGGCCGCGCAGCCCCGGGGAGCTCAGGCGAACCGCGTATCCGCGACAAACGCGGACGAGCCCCAGGCGTCGCGGACCGCGGCCGCGACGGGGCCGGCGTCCGCCTCCTCCGCAAGCAGAGCGAAACAGGCGCTCCCGCTCCCGCTCATCCCCGCCGAAACCCCGAAACGCGACCGCACGATGCCCAGGAGAAGGGGAAGCGCCGCAAACTTGGCGAACGCAGGCCGCTCCATCGAATTGAAAAGGAGGTCCTCCGCGCTTGCGGGCCCCGAGGTCCACGAGGCTAGCCTGGCCTCGGCATCGGCCGCGGAAACGTAGTCCTGCGGGGACTCGGCCAGCCTGCCGTACGCCCATGCGGTCGGAATCGCGAATCCGGGCTTGAAGACGAGGACGCGCCTGCCGCGGATGCGCCGAGACGCCGCCGGGCCGAGCGCCTCGACGCGCTCTCCCCTTCCGCGCATCACCACCGGCCCCCTGGAGAGGAAGAGCGCGCAATCCGAGCCCACGCCGGACGCCACACGGGCAAGCCCCGCCTCGTCCAGGGGCGCGCCGGCCAGCCTGTTGAGCGCCCCGAGGGCCGCCGCCGCGTCGCTGCTCGCGCCCCCCAAGCCCGCCCCCGCCGGAATCCGCTTCGAGATCGAGAAATGGGCGCCGCCCCGCCAGCCCGTGGCGTCCGCGAAGGCGGCCGCCGCCTTGAGCACGAGGTTGCTGCCGTCGGTCGGAATGCCCGGGACGTCGCAGGTCGCCGAGAACGAGCGCCCCGTCACCGCGACCGAGATCGCGTCGCCCCAGACGAGCGGCGCCGCCACCGACAGGAGTTCGTGGAAGCCGTCCGGCCGGCGGCCCGTGACCGCGAGGAACAGGTTTATCTTGGCCGGGGCCGGAACGTCTTGGGCGCTCAAATCGGCGGCAATCCTCACGAAAAATTCACGATGCGCCACGATTTTCCGTGTGGCGCTCCGGCCCGCACCCCCGTAGGTTTCACGTCCCCCAACAAGGCCCGATCAGCCCGATGTCCCGCACAGCGGTCATTCTCCTCGCAGCCGGCGCCGGAAAGCGCATGGCGGGAGCCGTGCCGGACAAGGTGCTCGCGCCCCTCGCGGGCCGGCCGGTCTTCGGCCATTCGGCGGCCGCGTTCGCGGCGAGCGGCGTCGCCGACCTCTATGTCGTCGTCTACAGGGATCGCCCGCAAATGACGGCGCTGTCCGCGTTTGCGCCCACCCCGTCCCTCCTTGTCAGGGGCGGCCGGCAGCGGCAGGACTCGGTGTGCGCGGCGCTCGACGCGCTGCCGGGCGACATCGACCACGTCTTTATCCACGACTGCGCGCGCCCCCTCATCCGGCCCGAGCAGCTTGTCGCCCTCCACAAGATCGTGAGGCGAGAGCACGCCGTCGTCCTGGCGCACCGGCTCACCGACACGATCAAGGAGCAGCGGGGCGGCGGCCGCCTGCGCACGATCGACCGCTCCCGGCTCTGGGCCATGGAGACCCCGCAGGTCTTCTCCAAGGCCCTGATCGAGCGCGCCTACGCCCGGGTCAGGTCGCGCGCGCTGCGCGTCACCGACGACGCCGCGGCGGTCGAGCAGCTGGGCCACCCTGTCGCGCTGCTCGAGAACCCCCACCCGAACCCCAAGCTGACCGCGCCCCAGGACCTCGCCTACGTAGAATTCCTGCTGGCGCCCGGGTCCTGACGGGATAGGACAACGCAATGACCCTCCGAATCGGTCACGGCTACGACATCCACCGAACCGCCGCCGGGAGGCCCCTCGTCCTGGCCGGCGTCCGGTTCGAATCGGACTTCGGCCTGGCCGGCCACAGCGACGCCGACTGCATCATCCACGCGATCTGCGACGCCTTCCTCGGGGCGGCGGGACTGCCGGACCTAGGCCATTTCTTCCCCGACACGGATACCAGCTGGCTCAATGCCGATTCGCAGGTCCTGCTCCGGCGCATTGTCCAGGTCCTGCGCGAGGACGGCTGGACGCCGGTCAACCTGGACGTGACCCTGATCGCTGAAAGGCCGCGGATCTCCGACCGGATCGCGGAAATGAAGGCCGCCCTCGCGGGCACGACCGGGCTGCCCTCCAGCGCGATCGGGCTCAAGGCGACGACCAACGAAGGGGTTGACGACATCGGCCGCGGGCTCGCGATGGCGGCCCACGCGGTCGCCCTTATCGAAAAAGCATGAAGCCGGGGACCGCCGGGCTCGTCGCCGCGCTTGCGGCGTGCGTGGCGCTCGAGGGCTGCTCCCGTGGCGACACCAACGTACGGGCCGGCGACCGCAGCCAGGTGCTGCACCGCGGTATCGGGCCGGACCTGACCGACCTCGACCCCCACCTGTGGACGCAGTCGTCCGACTACACCGTCCTTTCCTCGCTGCTGGAGGGGCTCCTGGCTGAGGATCCCGCGGATCTGCATCCGGTTCCAGGTGTCGCCGAGCGCTGGGATGTCTCGCCCGACGGGCTCGCGTACACCTTCCACCTGCGCGGCGACGCCCGCTGGTCCAACGGCGACCCGGTGACCTCGCAGGATTTCCTCGCCTCCTGGCGCAGGATCCTGACGCCCGAGCTCGCGGCCACGAACGCAAGCCAGCTCTTCCTGATACGGGGCGCAGAGGCGTTCAACCGGGGCGCCTGCGATTTCTCGCGGGTCGGCCTGCTCGCCCCTGACCCGCGCACGCTCTCGGTGAACCTCGAGCACCCCGCCCCGTGGTTTACCTCCGTGCTTGGCAGCCCCTCGTGGATGCCGGTCCACATTCCCACCGTTGCAAGGCACGGCCCCGTTTACCGGAGGGGAAATCCCTGGGCCGCTCCGGGCACCTGGGTCGGAAACGGCCCGTTCGACCTCAAGTCATGGCGCCGCGGCCAGGAGATCGTGGTCGCCAGGTCGCCGACCTACTGGGACTCGGCCCGCGTGAGGCTGCGCGAGATCCACTTCCACGTCTTCGATTCCATCGATGCGGAGGAGCGCGCCTTCCGCTCCGGCCAGCTGCACGTGACCGAGACGATTCCGCCCGACAGGATCGACGCCTACAGGCGGGATGCCCCCGGGCTCCTGCGCATCGACCCCCTTCTGGGGACCTATTTCCTGAGGATCAACGTCCGCCGGCGGGGTTTGGACGACGCGCGCGTCCGCCGGGCGCTCGCGCTCGCGGTCGACCGGACGGCGATCGTCGAGAAGGTCCTGCGCGGCGGCCAGACGCCCGCCTATTCGTTCACGCCGCCGGCACTCGCCGGCTTCGCCCCGGACCCCGCCGCGCGCGGAGGCCCCGACGCGGCCCGGCGCCTGCTGGCGGAGTCCGGCCACCCGCGCGGCGAGGGGCTTGCCGTGTTCGACCTCCTCTACAACAATTCCGAGACCCACCGCGTGATCGCCGAGGCCCTTCAGGAGATGTGGCGGCGCGAGCTCGGCGTGCGCGTGAACCTCGTCAACGAGGAGCTGAAGAGCACCGAGGAGGCCCGGCGGGCGGGCGCCTTCGACCTGCTTCGCTCCTCGTGGATCGCCGACTACGAGGACCCCTCCGCATTCCTGGATATCTGGCGCGCCGACAGCGGGAACAATTTCACGGGGTGGTCGAACGCGGGCTACGACGCGCTCCTCTACGACGCCGCCCGGACGCCGGACGCCGCCGCGCGCGGCGCCCTTTACGCAAGGGCGGAGCGGATCCTCATGGAGGAGGCCCCGATCATCCCCCTCTACCATTACACCCACGTCTTCCTGATCCAGCCGTCGGTGCGCGGTTGGAACCCGACATGGCTCGACCACCATCCCTACAAGGACGTCTGGCTGGGCGAGCGACCTGGCGCGCCGCGGTGACAACCCGAAGGGGCGACCTCCATCGGCTGCCGCGCCCTTGCCATCGCCGGGCGCAATCCCCACCCTGAGAACATGTCCAAGCTTCTCTCGGTCCTGGCGCTTGTCGCGGGCATCTGGCTGATCTACGCGGGCTACGAGCGCCAGCATTCGCTCGCCGGAAAGGCCGATGATTCCTTGTCCAAGCTCGGCCAGAAGATGGACGGCGGGGACCACACCCCCGCCCACGTCAGGTACTACGCGGCGGGCATCGTGCTGCTCGCCTGCGGGGCGGCCGGGCTCGGCCTCGTCAGAAAATAGCGGCGCCCGCCTCAGCGGGCGCGCCAGCGCCTCAACGCCGCGCCGGTCTCCGAGCGCTCGCACGCCTCGATCGCGCTTCTGGGCCCCGCGAACACAAGCTCCCCGCCGTTTCGTCCGCCGCCGGGGCCAAGGTCGATGATCCAATCCGCAAGGCCGATGACGCTCAGGTTGTGCTCGATCACGAGGATGGTGTTGCCGGCGTCGCGCAGCTTGAAGAGCAGGTCCATCAGGCGCTGGATGTCGACCCAGTGAAGCCCGGTGGTCGGTTCGTCCAGGATGTAGAGGTTGGCGCCCTGCTGGCGCTTGCTCAGCTCGAGCGAGAGCTTGAGGCGCTGGGCCTCGCCGCCGGAGAGCGTGACCGCGGACTGGCCGAGCGCCAGGTAGCCCAGCCCGACCGCATCCAGGGTCTCCAGCTTGTCGAGCACGCGCGGGATGTTCCTGAAGAGCTGGATCGCCTCGCGCACGGTCATGTCGAGCACGTCCGCGATCGACTTGCCGTGAAACAGCACCTCGAGCGTCTCGCGATTGTACCGGCGCCCCCCGCAGCTTGTGCACGGGGCGTAGGCGTCCGCCATGAACTGCATGTCCAGCTTGATGACGCCGTCACCCTGGCAGCGCTCGCAGCGCCCACCCCGGACGTTGAACGAGAACCGGCTGGCCTTGTAGCCGCGCACCCGGGCGAGCGGCACCTGCGCAAACAGGTCGCGCAGCAGGTCGAGGAGGCCGGTGAAGGTCGCGGGGTTTGACCGCGGGCTGCGCCCGATCGGCTCCTGGTCCACCTGGACGAGCTTGTCGAAGAGTTCGAGGTTCTCGATGTGCCTGTGCCTGCCGGGAATGGTCTTTGCGCCGTTTAGCTTGCGCGCGGCCGCGGCGGCGAGGACGTCGTTAACGAGCGTGCTCTTCCCTGAGCCCGACACGCCGGTCACGCAGGTCAGGAGCCCCGCGGGGAATTGGACGTCGATGCCGCGCAGGTTATGCTCCCTCGCCTCCCGGACCGTGAGCCAGGCCCCGTCCGGCGACTTGGTCGCGGCGTCCTTGGAGACCGAGAGCTTCCCGGCGAGGAACGGCCCTGTCTGGGACAGGCGCGCCGGCAGCGCGGCGCACGCGGAGGGCGTGCCCTGGAACAGCAGACGGCCCCCCTCGACGCCCGCCTCAGGCCCCAGCTCGATGATCTCGTCGGCGGCGCGCATCGTCTCCTCGTCGTGCTCGACAACAAGGACCGTGTTGCCCCGGTCGCGCAGCCCGCGCAGCTGCTCGAGAAGCCTCTCGTTGTCCTTGGGATGCAGGCCGATGCTCGGCTCGTCGAGAACGTAGATGACCCCGATAAGGCCCATGCCGAGCTGGGTCGCGAGCCGCACGCGCTGCGCCTCGCCGCCGGAGAGCGTCGCGTAGTCGCGGTCGAGGCTCAGGTAGCCGAGCCCCGTATCGAGGAGGAACCTGAGGCGCTGCTCGATCCCGGTCACCACCTCCCGCAGCGCCTCGTTCGACCCGAGCGCCTCCACGAGGCTCCCCGCGAACCCGTGGGCCGCGGCGATGTCCATCGCCATGAACCCGGCGAATCCCAGCGGCGCGCCGGCGGGCCCGATCCGGACCGCGGCGCTGCGCCTGTTCAGGCGCGATCCCCGGCACTCCGGGCACGGGCCCGCCACCATGAAGGTCGAAAGCCGGGCCTGGAACCCCTCGCTTTCCGTGTTGCGGAAACTCTGCTCGATGTCCGCGATGACGCCCGCGAAAGGCATCGCGCGCGACTCGCGCATCCGGCGCAGCTTGAACGCGAACAGGCGGCCGCCCGTTCCGTCAAGGAGCGAGGACCGGACCTCCTCGGGAAGGTCCTTCCACGGCGTCTCGGGGTCGAACGGCAGCTGCTCGGCGAGCTGCTTGAGGATGGCATTGTGCTTGATGATGAGATTCTTGCCGCCGATCCGCCACGGCTTTATGGCCCCCCCCCGGACGGACTTGGCGGGATCCGGGACGATCAGCTCCGCGACGGGGCGCAGCTTGCGGCCGAGGCCGCCGCACTCGGGACAGGCCCCTTCGGCATGGTTGAAGGAGAAGTGCCGGGGAGTCAGCTTCTCGAAGACGTCCCCGCAGACATCGCACGCGAGGTGCTGGCTGAGCGCAATCTCCCTCCAGGGATCGTCGGCGGTCCTCTGGGCGAGAACGAATGCGCGGTCGCGGCCCTCGCGGAACGCGAGCTCGAGCGAGTCGGCGATCCGGCTGCGGTGTTCGGGACCGGCGACCAGCCGGTCCACGACCACGTCGACCGCGAGCTCCGCGGCCCCTGTCGGAACAAGGTTGGCCTCGTCCAGCTCCCGTATGCGCCCGCCGAGCCGGACCCGCTGAAATCCGCGCTGGCGAAGCCTCGGCAGCTCGCCGCGCAGCACGCTCGGCTTGGCGCGCATGACCGGCGCGAGCAGCATCACCCGCTCGCCCGCGCACGCCTCCAGCACCCGATTCACGTTGTCGTCGAGCGAGCGCTGGACGACGGGGCCGCCGTCCTTCGGGCAGCGCTGTTCACCGGCAATGGCCCATAGCAGGCGCGAGTAGTCGGACACCTCGGTCACGGTCGCGACCGTTGTCCGCGGCGAGACGCCCCCGGAGCGCTGCTCGATCGCAAGGACGGGCGAGAGCCCGTGGATGAAGTCGACGTCGGGGCGCTTCAGCTGGTCGAGCACCTGGCGGGCTTGCGTCGACAGGCTCTCCATGTATTTCCTGTAGCCTTCTGCGTATATCGTATCGAATGCCAGCGATGACTTGCCCGACCCGCTCGGGCCCGTGATGACCACGAAGCGGCCCCGGGGGATCCGCAGGTCCAGGTTCTTCAGGTTGTGCTCGCGCGCGCCTTTGACGTGTATATGGTTTACCGCCTCCATGGTCGCAAACTTCAAACGTACCCAAAAGCGCGCGGGTGCAAACGCATTATGCCGTATTCTAGGGGCCCTCGCCCTGGCATGCTCCGCGGCCGCGGCTTGTGGGGCCGAGGTGGCTCCGGCCGCGGCGATCGGACTGCGCAGCGGCGAGAGCTTCACGTACAGCGTGCGCTGGGGATTCATTCCTTCCGTCGGAAGGATCAAGATTACCGCGGACTCGCTCGGCACCGGCGGCAGCGCGGTCCTGCGCGTCACGACGACGACGTGGACGTGGGGCCTCGCGCGGGGGATCTTCCCGTTCGACGGCCGGGGCGAATCCGTCTACAAGCTGCCCAGCGGCGTTCTCGTCTCGACGAGCGAATGGAGCACGTTCCGCAACAAGGAGGTCAAGAACTCGGTCGAGTTCGACTACGACAAGCTGGAGGCCACGTACAGCGACGACATACATCCGAGCAAGACGCGAGTGCTTCCCATGCCCGACGGGGTCCCGTCCGATCTCATCCTGGCCCTCATTCAGACCCGCTTCTGGAACCTCAGGCTCGGAGAGAAGCGCGACGCCCTGGTCATCTTCGAGGACCAGTTCTTCCCGATCACGATCCGCGCCGAGGACACCGACTACGTCCTGACCGCCCTCGGCTTTTTCAAGGCGATGGTGCTCGTCCCGCGGATGGAGAAGACCGCCCCTCTGGGGATGTTCAAGCGGGGCTCGACCGTCCGGGTCTGGATCGAGACGGACGACGACCGCCATCTTCCCGTGCGCTTCGAGGTCGGGTTCAGGTTTGGCTCCGGCACGGCGACGCTGATGGACTACACGCCGCCAAAATAGCCTTGCTTTGAATTCCGCCCAACCGCTTAGTTAGCGGTTTTATTTCATGAGAGCCACGATCAAGACCCAGGGGCAGCAGTTCACCATAACTGAGGGCGATATCCTCATCGTGAACCGGTTTCCGAACACGCAGGCCGGCGCCACGGTCGAGATAAGGGACGTGCTGACCGCGGGCGAGGGCGCGGAATTCAAGGTTGGAAGGCCCACCCTTCCCGGCGCGACGGTTTCCGCAAAGATTCTCGAGAACAGGCGCGGGGATAAGATCATCGTGTTCAAGAAGAAGAAGCGCAAGGGATACGAGCGCAAGCAGGGCCACCGCCAGGAGCTTTCCGTGATAAAGATCGAGTCCATCAAAATCTGAGGAGAACCACCTTATGGCGCACAAGAAGGGTCAGGGAACATCCACAAACGGCCGCGAAAGCCATTCGAAGCGTCTTGGCATCAAGACATTCGGCGGCGAGGTGGTTGTCGCCGGCAATATCCTGGTCCGCCAGCGCGGCACGAAGCTCCACCCCGGCAAGAATGTCGGCGTCGGGCGCGATTGGACCCTGTTCGCGCTGAAGGACGGCGTGGTCGAATTCGACAAGCCGCACCGCAGGGTCTCGGTAGTCTCGTCGCCCTGAAGTCCCGGGCCGGGCTCCCGTGTCCGATCGCCTCGACGAGTTTCGGCGCCAGCGGACCCTCCTTAGGGAGCATCTCGCCTGGTTGGACCGCGAAATAGCCGGGCTCGAGGGAGGCGCCCCGCCGGCTCCTGGCGCTGCGCAGCCCGCGGCCGCGGCCGTCCCCCCTGTGGTCGACGCCGAGGCGGAGGCCATTCTGGCGGAGTACCGGAGGCCCTCCGTTTCCATCCAGAAGCAGGCCAAGGCCGGCTGCCTCCTCTATTTCTTTGCCGCGCTCGCCCTCATGGCGCTCGCCGCCGTGCTCCTGTACGTGCTCTTCAAGAGGGCCCACGGCCACTGACGGCCGCCGCGCGGCTTCAGGTCACCGCGGGGTAGCTCCCGAGCCACTTCACCAGCGGGCAGAATTTCTTCAGCTCGCCGACGGCGGCCCTCATCGCCCGGTCGTTGTGGTGGCCGGTCACGTCGATGAAGAAGTAGTAGTCCCAGGGCCGCTTCTTGCTCGGCCGCGATTCGATCTTCGAGAGGTTGATCCCGCGCTCGCCGAAAGGCATCAGCATCTTGAGGAGCGAGCCGGAATGCGACGACGCCTCGTCGCCGAGCGAGATCAGGAAGCTGGTCATGTCCTTGCCCCCCCCGACCGGCCCCGCGGGCTTGCGCCCGAGGACGAAGAACCGGGTCGTGTTGTCGGCCTTGTCCTGGATGTTGCGCACGAGCACCGGGACGCCGTGGTAGGCGGCCGCCGCCTCGCTCGCGACCGCGGCGCCGTTGGGATCCTCCTTCGCGATCTGCACGGCGCGGGTCGTGCTCGGCGCCTCGACCAGCTGTGCGTGAGGCAGGTGGCGCTGGAGCCAATGGCGGCACTGGGCCAGGGCCTGGTCCTTCGAGTACACCCGCTCGATCTTCTCCAGGGGCGCCTGCGAGATGAGCGCGTGGGTGATCTCGAGATAAATCTGGCCCACGATCTTCAGGTCGCTCTCGACGAAGCTGTCGAGCGCCTCGCGCACGCTGCCCTCCGTGGAGTTCTCGATCGGGATGACCGCGTTGTCGGCCTCGCCCTTCTCCACCGCGATGAAAATGTCCTCGATCGTCCCCATGGAGTGGTAGTCGACGCTGGCCCCGAACTTCTTCATCGCCGCGGCATGGGTGTTGCTCGCCTCCGGCCCGAGGTAGGCGACGAGCAGCGGCTTCTCGAGGGCTATCGCCGCGGACATGATCTCACGGTAGATGGCGCACAGGGCCTCGTTCTTTATCGGCCCCTTGTTCTGCTCGCTGACCTTCCGGATCACGGCGTCCTCACGCTCGGGCACGTAGATCTCGCCTCCCGTCTTGCGCTTTATCCTTCCGATCTCGGAGGCGAGCGCGAGGCGCCTGTTCACGAGCTCGACGAGCCTCTTGTCCAGCTTGTCGATCTTCTCTCGTATGGGATTGAGTTCCATCAGGGCGCGGCGTCTTGGGGGGCGCCCTGCGGAGCCTCCGCGGGCCGTCCGACGGCGAGCTCATTCTCGTCCAGGCCCATGTCGGCGTCGTTGGGGGTGTGCCCGGAGGGGCCGCCCCTGAGCCAATCGTCAATCTGGCGGGACGAGAGGACATCGGAGGCGGGAAGCTCGTCCAGCGACCTGATTCCGACGAATTCGAGGAAGCGGGCGGTCGTCCCGTACTGGATCGGGCGGCCGGGCAGATCCGCCCGGCCGACGATCTCTATCAGCTCGCGCTCGAGGAGCTTTGCCAGGCCGGCGTCCGCGGAAACGCCACGCACCGACTCAATCTCGGCGCGCGTGGCGGGCTGCCGGTAGGCCACGACGGCCAGCGTCTCCAAAGATGACTGGCTCAGCTTCACGGGGACCGGCTCCTCCCTTAGGATACGAATCCAGCGCGCGAAGCGGGGCTGCGTCGCAATGCGGTAGCCGCTCGCGCCGTCGACGAGGACAAGCCCGTCGTCCGCCGCGGTCAGCTCGGAGGCGATCTCGTCCATGGCCTCGCGGATCTGCGAGGCAGTCACGAAGGCGGGGACCTCCTCGTAGAGATCGGCCGAATCCGGCGTTTCGGCCGGCGCCTCGGCTTCGGCGGCGGCCGCGGACGCCGCCACGTCCGGGGCCACAGGCGGCGCGGACTGCCGGTGAAACCGCTCAAAAACCGCCTGGATGTCCTTTGTCGCAAGGGGCTGGGTCGAGGAGTAAAGCAGCGCCTTGAGCACTTTTTTCAGGTTGAACGGCATGCGGAGGGTGCGGACGAAGTGAATGGCCTGCCCGACGGGCCATGCAACCATGAAAACACCTCTTGCCCGCCCCGTTGCCCTCTGGTGGACTGGCTGTGTGTCCATGAGCGCTTCCAAAGACCCGCTACGCCCGCAGTCCTCGGTCGTGACCGACGGGCCCGACCGCGCCTTCAGCCGCTCCATGCTCCGGGCGGTCGGCTTCACGGACGAGGACTTCGCCAAGCCGGTCGTGGGGATCGCCTCCACATGGAGCATGGTGACCCCGTGCAACATGCATATCGACCAGTTGGCCCGCGACGCCGGGGCCGGCGCGGACGCGGCAGGAGCCAAGTCGGTCATCTTCGGCACGATAACGGTCTCGGACGGCATCAGCATGGGAACGCCCGGGATGCGCTATTCCCTGGTGTCGCGCGAGATCATCGCCGACTCGATCGAGACGGTGGCCGGCGCAGAGGGCTTCGACGCCGTCGTGGCGATCGGCGGCTGCGACAAGAATATGCCCGGCTGCGTCATGGCGCTCGCCCGCCTCAACAGGCCCTCGGTCTTCGTCTACGGGGGGACGATTCTGCCCGGCATCCATCCGCAGACCGGGAAGGAATGCGACATCGTCTCGGTGTTCGAGGCCGTGGCCCAGCACAGCGCGGGCGAGCTGGATGACTCGGGCCTGCACGCGGTCGAGGTGTGCTCGATCCCGGGCGCCGGCTCGTGCGGCGGGATGTACACAGCCAACACGATGGCCTCCGCAATCGAGGCGCTGGGAATGAGCCTGCCGAACAGCTCGACGCAGCTGGCGGTCGGCCCGGAGAAGCGCGAGGACTGCCGGCGGGCCGGCCGGGCGGCGCTCTCGCTCCTGAAGGCCGGCATCCGGCCGAGGGACATCCTCACGCGAAGGGCCTTTGAGAACGCGATCGCGGTCGTGACCGCCCTGGGCGGCTCGACGAACGCCGTCCTTCACCTTCTCGCGATCGCCTCCGCCGCGGATGTGAGGCTCTCGATAGACGACTTCGAGCGGATCGGAAGGCGCGTCCCCGTGCTCGCCGATCTCAAGCCGTCGGGAAAGTACGGGGTGGCCCACCTGGTGCGGATCGGGGGCCTGCCGCCCCTGATGAGGATGCTCCTGGACAGGGGCCTCCTCCACGGGGATTGCCTGACCGTCACCGGCGGGACGGTCGCGGAGAACCTTCGAGACGCGAAGCCCTACCCAGCGGGCCAGGACGTCATAAGGCCGTTCTCAAACCCGGTTAAGCGCGACAGCCACCTGCGCATCCTCCGCGGAAACCTGGCCCCCGGGGGCGCCGTCGCGAAGATCACCGGCAAGGAGGGCCTGCGGTTCTCCGGGAGGGCCATCGTATTCGAGTCCGAGGAGGCCGCGCTCAAGGCGATATTGGCCAACCGGGTGAAGGCGGGGCACGTGGTCGTCATCCGCAACGAGGGCCCCGTGGGAGGACCCGGGATGCGCGAGATGCTGTCCCCGACCAGCGCCATCGTAGGCAAGGGGCTCGGCAAGGAGGTCGGCCTCATCACGGACGGGCGGTTCTCCGGCGGCAGCCACGGCTTTGTCGTCGGCCACATCACCCCCGAGGCCGCGGTGGGCGGGCCCATCGCCGTCGTGGCCAATGGCGACCCCATCGCGATCGACGCCGTCGCCAACACGATAAGCCTCGGCCTGAAGGCGGGCGAGATAAGGGCGCGCCTCAGGGCGTGGAGGCCAGGCAAGCCCAAGGCGACCCGCGGCGCGCTCGCCAAGTACGCACGGCTCGTGACGAGCGCCTCCGAGGGAGCCGTCACGGACAAGCACCTCTTCAAATGAGCTGGAACCGCTACAAGGAGTACCTCTTCAACGACGACGCCCTCGGGATCGCCCTGGACATAAGCCGCATCCCGTTTCCGGGCGGCTTCATGGACGCGATGGAGCCCCGCATCAAGCAGGCCTTCTCGAGCATGGCCGCCCTCGAGCGGGGCGAGATTGCGAACCCGAGCGAGAAGCGCATGGTCGGCCACTACTGGCTGCGCGCGCCCGTGCTCGCCCCGTCGAAGGAGATCGCGACCGAGATAATCTCGACCCTGGCCTCGATAAAGAAGTTCTCGGCCAAGATCCACTCCGGCGCGATCACCGGGCCCAAGGGTAACCTGACGCACCTGCTGGTCATCGGGATTGGCGGCTCCGCCCTGGGCCCCCAGTTCGTGAGCCACGCCCTGGGCACCCCGCGCCTCGACCGGATGAAGCCCCATTTCTTCGACAACACCGACCCGGACGGGATCGACTTTGTTCTGGCCGAGATCGGGGCCAACCTCCCGCGCACGCTGGTCGTCGTCATCTCCAAGTCGGGAGGCACCGTGGAAACCCGCAACGGCCAGCTCGAGGCCGCCGCCGCCTTCAAGGCCGCGGGGCTCTCCTATCCCGCGCACTTCGTGGCGGTCACGGGCGCCGGCTCGAGGCTGGACGAGCTCGCGAAGAAGGAGGGATGGATCGCCCGCTTCCCCATGTGGGACTGGGTTGGCGGCCGCACGAGCGAGCTGGGCGCGGTCGGCCTCTTGCCCGCCGCCCTTCAGGGCTTCGACATCGATACAATGCTCGCCGGGGCCTCGGCGATGGACGCCGTCACCCGAAAGACGGTCACCCGCGAGAACCCGGCCGCGCTCCTCGCGCTCATGTGGCATTTCGCGACGGGCGGGCATGGCGCCAAGGACATGGTCGTCCTCCCCTACAAGGACCGCCTGCTGCTCTTCTCGCGCTACCTCCAGCAGCTCGTCATGGAGTCGCTCGGCAAGGAGTGCGACCTCGAGGGGCGCGTCGTCAACCAGGGCATCGCGGTCTACGGCAACAAGGGATCGACCGACCAGCACGCGTATGTCCAGCAGCTTCGCGAGGGCGTGAACAACTTCTTCGTGACCTTCATCGACGTCATGAAGGACCGCGCCGGCAAGGCGATCGAGGTCGAGCCCGGAATCACGAGCGGCGACTACCTCCAGGGCTTCTATCTCGGCACGCGCGATGCGCTGACCGAGAAGAACCGCGCGTCGATAACCCTCACCCTGCCCGACGTTTCGGCCCGCTCCGTGGGCATGCTGATCGCGCTCTACGAGCGGGTCGTCGGCCTCTACGCCTCCCTCGTGGGGATCAATGCCTACGACCAGCCGGGGGTCGAGGCGGGCAAGAAGGCTGCGGGCGGCGTCATCGCGCTCCAGACGCGGCTTGTCGCCGCGCTCAAGGCCGCCCCGGCCAAGGTGTTCACCGCCGAGGAGGCCGCCGTCGCGGCGGGCGGCGACCCCGAGATCGCGCACAAGATCCTCGAGCACCTGTCGGCCAACGGCCAGGTGCGCAAGACCCCCCTGGAGCCCTGGTTCAAGTCCACCTACGGCATATGAGCAGAGGCGACTTGCATCTCCGCGCGGTGCGCGTATTTTCCGGGCCATAATGAATTCGCCCACGAAGCGCGCAGCGGCCCTCCTCCTCATCGCCCTCAGCGCATTTCTCGCCGGGTGCACGACGGACGCGCCGACGGATTCGTCGATCCCCTGGAACCGCCCCGCCGACTGGGAGGGACAGATCCCCGGGATGACCGGCAGCGGAAGCAATGTGCATTGAGTTCCGAGCCGACTAACCCGTCGCTCGCGGCCCAGCCGGGCCATCTCTACGTCGTTGCGACACCAATCGGCAACCTCGCCGACCTGACGGAGCGCGCGCGCTCCATCCTGGGATCTGTCGACATCGTGGCCTGCGAGGACACGCGCACCACGGGGGCGCTCCTCGCCCGGCTCGGGATACGGCGGGAGCTCGTGGCCTACCACGAGCACAACGAGAGCGAGGCCGCCGAGCGCCTCGCCGAGTCGATCGCCGCGGGCCGATCGGTCGCCCTCGCGACCGACGCGGGCACGCCCGGCATGAGCGACCCGGGGTTTCGCCTCGTCCGCGCGTGCCGCCGGCGCGCCTTTCCGGTCGTCCCCGTTCCCGGGCCCGCAGCGTTTGCCGCGGTCCTCAGCGCCAGCGGCCTTCCGACGAACGGGTTCCTGTTCGCGGGATTCCTGCCGCCGAAGTCGTCGGCAAGGATGGCGTTCCTGGGGCGACACCGGGACTTCGGCTACACGATCGCCCTGTACGAGAGCTGCCACAGGATCGCCAAGGCCCTGGACGACATCGTCGCGTCGCTGGGCGCCGACCGGGTCGTCTGCGTGGCCAAGGAAGTCTCAAAGGTGCACGAGGCCTTCTGGGTGGGCCCCGCCGGCGAGGTCCGGGACCGGCTCGCCCAGGCGAGCCTGAAGGGCGAGTTCACGGTCCTTGTCGCGCCCTCGGACTTCCGTCTCTAGCCTTTGCCCCGGGCCATGCGAGTCGCCGTCGTCGACGTCGGGAGCAATTCAATCAAGCTCCTGGTCGCGTCCCGCGCGCCCGACGGGCGCCTGAACGAGATCCGATCGCGGACCCTCGAGGTGAGGATCAGCCGGGGGATCGGCTCCGACCGGCCCCGGCTTGGCCGCGGCGCGATGGAGCGGGGGATAGCCGCGATCGCCGACCTCGTCGCCGAGGCCAGGGGCCTGGGCGCGGGCGCGATCATCGCCGTCGCGACAAGCGCCGTCCGAGACGCCTCCAACGGGCCGGTGTTCCTGGACCGGGCAAGCGCCGCGGCCGGCGTGCGGGTTCGAACGCTCACGGGCCTCGAGGAGGCGGGCCTCATTGGGCGGGGGCTCGCCACCGACCCCGCGCTCGAGGGGCTGCGCGACTTCCACGTCTACGACCTTGGAGGAGGCAGCCTCGAATGCCTCTCGTTCCGCGACCGCGCCGTCGAGGGCGCCGCGAGCGTGCCGCTCGGATGCGTGCGCCTGACGGAGAAGTTCGTTGCAAGGCCCTCGCTCCCGCTCGCCGAGGCCGACGCGCGGGCAATCGGCCGGCACGTGAGGGAAGTCCTCCTGCACTGCGGATTCGCCCTGCCTGTCCCCCCCGGGGTCGCGGTCGTGGGGACCGGGGGCACGCTGACGACGGTCCGCGCCATGGTTGCGGCGGAAAGCGCCGTGCCCCTTGAGCGGGCGAACCCGTTGCTCGGGGTCGCGCTGCTGCGCGAACTCTTGGCGAGACTCGGCCCCCTGGACCTCGCCGGGCGCCGGAGGATTCCGGGGCTACCCCCCGCCCGCGCGGATGTCTTCCCGACGGCGCTCGCCACGCTACTGGCGCTGGCCGAGGTGGGCGGGATCCAGGCATTCCGCCACTCGCTGCGCAACCTCCGCTGGGGCCTCGCCGCGGAGCGCCTCGGCTGAGTCGGGCGGGCGCCCCGCCAGCGCCCCTTCGGGCCGCCGGGGCCGGGAGGGGTCCGGGTCAAGCCAGGGTCTTCTCAAGCAGCGGCAGGAACCGCTCCGCGCAGTCCATCGGCGCCGGCCGGCGCCCGACTGCCACGGCGCCCATCTTCTGGTAAAAACCCTCCGCATGGGGGTCCGACTCGACCTTGAGTCGGGACGCCCCTGCCTCCCTCGCCCGTTCCTCGCAGCGGAGGTAAAGCGACGCTCCCACCCCCTCGCCTGCCGCCGCGGGCAGGACCCAGAGGTGGTCCACGGTCGCCTCGTCTCCGCCTAGCCGCAGCGCGCAGAAACCGATCATCTTGCCCCCTTTGATCGCGCAATAGGTCGGGTTCTCCCGCACGAATTCGGGAGTCACGGTGAGCACGTCCCTCCAGCGCTGGATCCAGCTCTCCGGATAGCCCCAATGCCTCTTCGCCCCAAAGGCGATCCTCGTCAGCTCCGGGGCGTCCTCGGGCCGCGACCTCTCGATGCGCACCCCGTCCATTCAGCCGTCCTTTAGCGCCGCTATCTGCGCCTTGAAGTCGGCGGGGAGCGGCGCGCGCAGGTCGAGGGTCCCGCCGGTCCCGGGATGCACGAGGGAGAGGCGCCCGGCATGGAGCATCACCCGTCCCGGCTGCAGCTTCATCTTCAGATTGGCCTTCCAGCCGTAGGCCGAGTCGCCCAGAACGGGATGACCCAGGGAAGCCATGTGCACGCGGATCTGGTGGGTCCTTCCCGTGTGCAGCGTGCAAGCGACGAGCGCGGCGAGGTCCCCGTAGCGCTCGACGATCGCCCAATCGGTCCAGGCGGCGCGCCCCCGCTGCCCGTCCCCGACGACGGCCATCTTGTGCCGCTGCCTCAGGTTGCGACCGATGGACTTGCGGATCGTCCCGCTCATGAGGCGCGGAACCCCCGACACCAGGGCAAGGTACTCCTTGACCACCGCGCGCGCCGCAAACTGCCTCGCCAGGTCGCGGTGCACCTCGTCCGTCTTGGCGACGATGATCGCGCCGGACGTCTCGCGATCCAGCCGGTGGACGATCCCCGGCCGGGCCACGCCGCCAATCCCGCTCAGGCTCCCGGCGCAGTGCGCGAGCAGCGCATGGACGAGCGTGTCCTCGCGCGTGCCCGCCCCGGGGTGAACGACCATTCCGGCCGGCTTGTCGACCGCCAGCAGCCACTTGTCCTCGAAGAACACGTCGAGCCGCAGGTCGACGGCCCTGAGCGCCGCCGGCTTGACCTCGGGCAGCGAGAACTCGAGGACATCGCCCGCGCGCACCGTCGCGGAGCGCTTTATCGGCTGCCCGCGCAGCGTGACCAAGCCCGCGTCGAACGCCCTCTGGAAGGCGACCCGGCTGTGGCCGGGGAACGCCGACGCGAGCGCCTTGTCCGCGCGCGCGCGCCGGACCCCCTCGGCAATCGCCAGCCTGAGAGGCGTGCTCACGCGCCTGCGAGCCGGTCGATCTCCGCGAGCCACGCGCGCCTGTCGGACTCCGCGACGCTGGCCACGGCCCAGCCGTTGCGGGCGACTCGCGCGAGCTCGGCCCGCGTGAATCCCGCCTCCTGCGCAAGCGCGGCGTACTCCTCGCTTACCGAGTTGGCGAAGCAGAGCGGATCGTCCGTGCTCACCGTGCAGTTGACCCCCGCGTGCATCAGCCGGCGGATCGGATGGGAAGCGATGTCCGGGACGACGCGTAGCCGGACGTTGCTCAGCGGGCAGGTGTCGAAGGTGACCCCGAGGTCGGCGGCGAGCCTGACGACCGCGGGATCCTCTATCGCGCGCACCCCGTGCTGGACCCTGCGGACGCCGAGCTGCTGGATCGCCTCGCGGACCCGCGCCGGCCCGTCGAATTCCCCCGCGTGGCATTTCGTGACCTTTCCCTCCCTTCTCATCCGCTCCCAGACGCCAAAGGCCCAGGGCTCGGTCGGCAGCTGCTCGAAGCCGTGAAGGTCGACCCCCGCAAGGGCCTCCCAGGCATGCATCCCGTCTATCGTGTTGCGCAGGGGGCCGTCGTAGGCGTTGCGAAGCATCCCCGCGAAGACGCGCACCTCGAGGCCGGGAGGGGCCGCGGACCGGATCGCGTCGACGATCACCGGGCCGGGGACCTGGATGAACTCGGTGACGTGGAGGTGGAAGCTCGTCTCGACATACCGCACGTTCTGCCGGACGTGCCCCGCGAAGATCACGCGGGCCGCCTCGTGGTAGCGCTCCGCGGTCGTGAACCACGGAAGCGCGTGCCTGAGGAGCGTCTGCTCGAAGTCGGGGAATGAGGGGTACCGGTGGGTCTTCCGCCGGAATTCCGGGTCGGCTGCGTAGGCGGCCGGGTCGAGCGTCCTGAGCAGCTCGTGGTACGGCAGCGCGCCCTCGATATGCAGGTGGGTCTCCGTCTTCGGGAGCGCCTGGATAAAGGCATCCAAGGATCCAGCCTGATCGGGGGTCATTCGATTATTGGGACCGCATGCGCCGGCGCGACCGCGCTCAACCCGCAAGGAGGTAGTCGGGGTTCAGCTTGCGCAGGGCCTTCGGGACGAACAGCCCGTCCTTGCGGACCAGCTTGCCGTCGAACCATATCTTCCCGCCGCCGTATTCGGGCCGCTGGATGCACACCATGTCCCAGTGGACCTGGGACTTGTTCCCGTTGCCGCAATCCTCGTACGCCTGGCCGGGGGTAAAGTGGAAGGACCCCGCAATCTTCTCGTCGAACAGAATGTCCCGCATCGCCTCGAGAATGTGCGGGTTGAACCCGAGCGCAAACTCGCCCACGAAGCGGGCCCCCGCGTCGCTGTCGAGGATCTCGTTCAGCCGGCGGGTGCTGCTGGAGGACGCCTCGACAATCCGCCCCTTCCTGAAGGTGAGGCGGATGTTGTCGAACTGCGACCCGAGATAGACGGACGCAGCGTTGTACTGGACGGTGCCCTCCACGGAGTCCTTGACCGGGCACGAGAAGACCTCCCCGTCCGGGATGTTGTGCCGACCGCCGCACTCCTTGGCGCCGATCCCCTTGATCGAGAACCGCAGGTCCGTGCCGGGGCCCGTTATGTGCACCCGGTCCGTGCGGGCCATCAGGTCCGCGAGCGCCTTCATTCCGGGCTTCATCCTCCCATAGTTGAGCGTGCAGACCCGGAAATAGAAGTCCTCGAAGGCCTCGGTGCTCATCGACGCCTGCTGGGCCATGGCCGACGTCGGCCACCTGAGCACGACCCACTTTGTCTTGTTAACCCGGTGGTCGATGACGGGCTTCATGATCCGGCTCACGAGCTGCACCCGCGGCGACGGCACGTCGGACGACTCGAAGATGTTCTCGGACCCGCGCAGGGCGATGTAGGCGTCCATCTGCCTCATCCGCGCAAGCTCGACCTCGCAGTAGGCCTCGTACTGCGCCTGCTCGGCGCCGAGCGCCAACTCCCGGGCGACGCGGGCCCGTTGGATCAGCACGTACGGAAGGGCGCCCCTGGCGCGCGCCGCGCGGATGAGCGCGATCACCATCGTGTCGGGCACGTCGTAGGCGTCGATGAGGACCCGCTCCCCCTTCCCGAGGGCGGTCGAGAATCCTGTAAGTCCTTCGGCAAGCTGCGTGAACCTTGGGTCAATGATCATGGGGTCCGGTCAATAACGCCGGGAGGGGCGCGCCCGGCAAGCGTGTTCTGGGGAAAGCAGATCCGGCCCACGGCCTCGTCGAAGTCCGCGGCGCCCCGTATGATCTCTATCTCGAGCCGGAGGTAATAGACCGGAAGGGGGCTCCCGGCCGGATCGGAGATCCGCACCGCGTCCTTCTCGGTCGTGACGAGGCACTCCGCCTGCTCGCGCTCCGCGGCGTCGTAGAGCTCCTCCAGGTCCTCGGGCGCGTAGCGGTAGTGGTCCAGGAAGCGCTCGCGGCCGACGAGGAGAGCTCCCAGGTCCCGCAGGAACTTCTCAAAGCTTTCGGGCGTCGCGATCCCGCTGAACGCGAAGATCCGCCGGCCCTTGATCCAGGACAGCGGCTCCCGGCCGGCCGCCGCGCCCGGCTTCGCGTCCATCCGCTGCAGGTACCGGGGCCTGTGCGCGCATTCGATGATGTCGGCATCCGGCTTGTGCCTTGCGATGACCGCCTCGAGGTCGGAATCCCTCCGGCCATTCGACTTGGTGAGAAAGATATAGTTCGCCCTCCTGAGGTGCTTGACGGGCTCGCGCAGGATCCCCCGCGGGAGCAGGTGCCCGTTTCCGAACGGGTTGGTCTTGTCGACCAGCAGCAGATTGAGCCGGCCCTTGAGCGGGAGGTACTGGAAGCCGTCGTCGAGAACCAGGGTGTCGCAGCCGAACCTCTTGATCGCGTACGCGCCCGCATTCACGCGGTTCTTGTCGACCAGGACGACGACGCCCGGCAGGTTGCGCGCGAGCATGTACGGCTCGTCGCCGGCCTGCTCGCTGTCGAGGAAGATGTCCTTGCCGTCGCTCACGACCCGCGGCGGAGGCATATCGGTGTGGGTGATCCCGTACCAGGCCTTCTTCCAGATCGGGGGCGCCTTGCTCTTGTAGCCCCGGCTCAGGATCGCCACCTTGCGCCCGCGGTCCCGAAGCGCACGCGCAAACATCTCCACCACAGGCGTTTTGCCCGTTCCGCCGACGGTCAGGTTGCCGACGACGACGACGAGGCAGCCCAGCGGGTGGTCGCGGAGGATCCGCTTGCGGTAGAGCCACAGGCGAAGCTGGACGCCGCAGTTGAACAGCCAGGAGAGCATCTGCAGGAGCGCCCCGAAGATGGCCGCCCCGGTGTCGGCGCGCCGTCCGAGAACGACATCGACGGTGTACAGCTCGAAGTTCTGGAATTTTCGTCTGAGCCAGGAGAGCGGCATGGGGCGGGACCGGATCCGGTTCCCGCGGCAATGAAGGTTGACGCCGCGGGCTTCGTAAACTGTTTTCAACAGTTCACGCGCAACCCCCATGGCCTACAAGCTCTTCATTCCCGGTCCCACCGCCGTCTCGGAGAAAACGCTCCGCGCCATGGCGCAGCCCATGATCGGGCACCGCAGCGCGGACTTCGTGGCGCTCTACCGGTCCCTGCAGCCCGATCTCCAGGCCCTCTTCGGCACCCGGGACCCGGTCTACCTCTCGACAAGCAGCGCGTGGGGCGCGATGGAGGGCTCCATACGCAACGTCGTCAGGAAGCGCGTGCTCACCTGCATGAACGGGGCGTTCTCCGACAAGTGGAACGACGTCGCCTTGCGCTGCGGCAAGCAGGCAACGGCCCTGCGGTTCGAGTGGGGCCAGCCCGTCGAACCGGACGCCGTTGGCAGGGAGCTGTCCAAGGGAGGAATCGACGCGGTCACCCTCATCCACAACGAGACCTCGTGCGGATGCATGAGCGACCTTCCCGCGCTCATGGAGGTCATCCGCCAGTTCCCCGAGGTCATTTCCATCGTCGACACCGTGAGTTCATTCAGCGCGATGCCCATCCCGAAGGACAAGCTCGGGATCGACGTGATGATCACCGGGTCGCAGAAGGCGCTCGCGCTCCCGCCGGGCCTCTCGCTCGTCTGCGTCTCGAAGCGCGCGCTCGAGCGCGCCGCGAGCGTGGCCGACCGCGGCTACTATTTCGACCTGCTCGAGTTCCAGAAGAACCACGAGAACGGGATGACCCCGAGCACGCCGATCATCCCCATCATCTACGCCCTCAAGTCCAAGCTCGAGGACATCAGGGCCGAGGGCGTCGAGGCCCGGTACGCGCGCCATGCAAGGCTGAACAAGACCGTCCGCGACTGGGCCCTGGCCAAGGGCTTCAGGCTCTTCCCAAAGCAGGGCCACGGCTCCCTAACGCTCAACTGCTTCGCGAACAACCTGGGCTACGACCTGCCGGCCCTGAACAAGGTCCTCAAGGCGAAGCACCAGCTCGTGATCGACGGGGGCTACGGCAAACTGAAGGGCCAGACCTTCCGCATTTCCAACATGGGCGACGAAACCGACGCGACGATCGCCGGCCTGATCACAGCCCTCGACAGCGCGCTCGCGGAGACCCCAAAGACCGAGGCCTGACGGCGCGCCCGAAAAACAAAACCTTGAAATCTCAGCTCGCGGGGCCTATCGGCTCGCGGCTTCATGAAGTCACTCATCATCGCGGAGAAGCCGTCCGTCGCAGCGGATCTTGCGCGCGCCCTCGACAAAATCCCCAAGAAGGGCGACCACTTTGAGAACAACGACTATGTCGTCTCCTCGGCCGTGGGCCACCTTGTCGAGCTGCAGATGCCGGAGGACATCGACAAGAAGAAGTTCGGGTTCTGGAGGCTGGACGCGCTCCCCATCATACCGCAAAAGTTCGAGCTGAAGCCCATCGAGGAGTCGAAGGCGCGATTCGACCTCCTGAGGAAGCTTCTCGGGCGCAAGGACATCGACCTGGTGATCAACGCCTGCGACGCGGGCCGCGAGGGAGAACTTATCTTCACGTACATCTACCAGCTCTGCAGGTGCAAGCTGCCGGTGAAGCGGGCCTGGATGCAGACCATGACGCAGGAGGGCATCCGCGAGGCGTTCCTCAACCTGAGGGACGGGGCCCAGATGCGCGGCCTGGCCGACGCCGCCCGCTGCCGCAGCGAGAGCGACTGGTTGATCGGGATCAACGGGACGCGCGCGCTGACGAAGCGCATGTTCGGATCGCGCGCCGGAAACGTCGCCTCGGTCGGGCGCGTCCAGACGCCCACGCTCGCGATCGTCTACGCGCGCGAGCTGGAGATCCGAAACTTCAAGCCGCGCTCCTTCTGGAGGGTGACGGCCGAGTTCGAGATTACCCGGGGCACGTACCAGGGCGTCTACCAGAGGCCCGACTTCAAGCGGGCCGACGCGGACGAGCACGACCGGATCGACCGCATCTGGGACAAGGCGCACGCCGAGGCGGTGTATGCCGCCTGCTCGGGCGGGCCGGACGCCGCGGGCTCGGGGACGGGTCCCGCCGCGGAGGTGTCGGAGGAGAGGCGGGCCAGCACGCAGGTCTCCCCGCGCCTGTACGACCTGACGACCCTCCAGCGCGAGGTGAACAACCGGTTCGGACTGAGCGCCCGGCGCACCTCCCAGATCGCCCAGGCCCTCTATGAGCGGCACAAGATGATCACCTATCCGCGCACCGACTCGCGCGCGCTCCCCGAGGACTACATCCCGATCTGCAGGCAGACGCTCTCCAATCTCCAGGGAGACCTGGCCGCTCACGCGGCCAAGGTGCTCGAGGCCGGGTGGCTGGCGCCGAACAAGCGGATCTTCAACAACGCCCAGATTTCCGACCACTTCGCGATCATCCCGACCGTCCATGAGCACAGGCTGCTCGACGACATGGAGGCGAAGGTCTACGACATGATCGCCCGGCGCTTCGTCGCCGTCTTCCATCCTTCGGCGGAATTTGACGTCACGACGCGGATCAGCGCCGTCGGGGCCCACAGCTTCAAGACCGAGGGCAAGGTTCTCACCTCGCCCGGCTGGCTCGCCGTCTACGGGAAGAACACAGTGGAGGACGACTCCCCGGATTCGAAGGCGCTGCCGGCCCTCGACCCTGCGGACGGCGCGCCGCCGCGCGCAAGGACGGCCGCGGCGCAGCTCCACGCGGAGGCCACAAAGCCGCCGCCCCGCTACACGGAGGCCACGCTGCTCTCCGCAATGGAGGGCGCGGGCAAGCTCGTGGAGGACGAGGAGCTGGCCGAGGCGATGAAGGAGCACGGGCTGGGGACCCCGGCGACGCGGGCCGAGACGATCGACGGGCTCATCAACACCCGCTACGTGGAGCGTCAGCAGCGCGAGCTCGTGCCGACGCCGAAGGCGGAGCAGATCCTCCAGTTCCTGGCGGCGGTCAAGGCCGAGGAGGTCACGAGCCCCGCCATGACGGGCGAATGGGAATTCAAGCTCCGCCAGATGGAGCACGGAAAGTTTGCCCGCGAGAAATTCATGGCCGAGGTGATCGACACGACCAAGGGGATCGTCAACCGGGTGAAGCGCTTCGAGGAGGACGACTCGGCGGCGCGCGAAACCGACATCCCCTCCCCCACCGACGGCAAGCCGCTCATCGAGACACTGCGCGGGTACAAGTCCAGGGACGGCGAACTGATGATCTACAAGGTCATCGGCGGCCGAAAGATGGACGAGTCCGAGGTGCGGGAGCTCCTGGCAAAGGGTCAGATCGGCCCCTTGGACGGGTTCCGCTCCAGGGCCGGCAAGCCCTTCAGCGCCGTGCTTCGCTACAACAAGGAGGAGAAGAAGGCCGAGTTCGTATTTGACGGCCAGAGGGACGCGACGGGGGCGATCAAGATCGACTTCACCGGCCTGGCGCCGGTGGCCGAGGCCCCGGCCGCGCGGTTCGGCGCAGGCTCCCAGGTGTATGAGACCCCCCAGAGCTACGTCGTCAGGCGCGTGGAGAACGGCGAGGACAGGATCCTGGCCCGGTGCTCGCGCCGGATCCTGTCGCGCGACATCCCGCGCGAGCAATTCCTCAAGATGCTGGAGACGGGCAAGACGGACCTGCTCGACAAGTTCTGGAGCCTGCGCACGCGCCGCCCCTTCAACGCTTTCATCGTGCTCAAGGAGGACGGGAGCACCGGCTTCGAGTTCGCCCCGCGGCCGCCAAAGGACCCGAATGCACCCGCCCGCCGGCGGGGGCCGAGGAAGACCGCTCAGGAGGCCTAGGGAGCCCTGCAGTCTCGCCCGCGGGCAACCTTCGCCGCCGCGATGCGTCTAGCCCATTTGCCACCCAAGTTGAAATCTCCTAAGAACACTCTGATCGCCATCTTGGCCCTGGCCATCTTGGCCGCCGCGGCGCTGGCATGGCGCCAGTACCGGGAACTGATCGCCCTTAGGGCCCAAGTTGCTGACACCGAAAATGTTGCATTAAGAAGGGAGCTCGCCGATGCACGGAAGACGATCAAGGCGCTCGAGGACCGCAACGCCGCGCTGCGCGGCAGGCGCGGCGCACTGGGCCTAGACCTGGCGGGCGACGGCGCCGACGGGGAGAATGCAGGTGCGGGCGGCCCGGGGCGCCGGCCGGGAGGCCGGTTCGGCGCGTTCGAGCAATTGGCCGGGAATGCGGACTTCCAGCGGCTGCTCGGAATTCAGATGAAGGGCCGCGTCAGCCAGACCTACGGCCCGCTGTTCAAGTCGCTCAACTTGAGCCCGGACCAGCTTGCGCAGTTCCAGTCGCTCCTTGCGGACAAGCAGCAGGCCATGATGGACGTCATGCAGGCGGCGCGCGAACAGGGAATCAATCCAAGGGCCGATCCGGAGGGCTTCAAGACACTCGTCAACCAGGCGGTCTCGCAGGTCGACCAGAGCATCCAGCAGACGCTCGGAGACGCGGGCTACCAGCAGTACCAGCAGTACCAGCAAACGCTGCCCGAAAGAAACGTTGTCAACAGCCTCCAGCAGCAGCTGAGCTACACCCAGACTCCCCTCACCGACGATGAGGCGAACGCGATGGTTTCTCTCCTCGCCCAGACGCAGCCTCAGCGCGCCGGGGGCGGCACGGCGGGAACCGGCAACGGCGGCGACTCGGGCCCGGGCTTCATGAGCCTGATCAACGGCGGCGGCAACGCGCGGGTCACCGACAACGCCATCGCCCAGGCCCAAGGCGTGCTTTCCGCGCCGCAGCTCTCCGTTCTCCAGCAGATCCAGCAGCAGCAGCAGGCCCAGCAGCAGATGCAGCAGCTCATGCGGGCCGCCAACCAGGGGTCGGCCGGAAGCGGGGCGGCGGCGGCGCCTGCGCCGGGCGCGGCGCCCGCGCCGGGGACCAGTGGCGGCAAGGGATAGTCCCGCCCATTAAACGCTTGTCGCGTCGCAACCGGGAGCGTAGTGTGGACGCTCCATGATTGTAACCACAGCGCAGCTCTTCAGGCACGCTTATGGCAGGTATGCCGTGGGTGCCTACAACATCAACAATGCCGAGCAGGCCATGGGCCTGTTCCGCGGCTGCATCCAGTCGCAGGCACCCTTCATCATCCAGATCTCCAAGGGGGCTCGCAAGTACACGGACAAGAGGATGCTCGAGGCAATCATCCGCACGGCGGCGGAGATATTCCCCGACGCCATATTCGCGGTGCACCTGGACCATGGCGACGAGGAGACCTGCTATGACTGCATCAAGTCGGGCTTCTACAGCTCGGTGATGATCGACGCATCGCACGAGGTCTTCGACCAGAACGTCGCCATCACCAAGCGCGTCGTCGACGCCGCGCACAAGAAGGGGCTCTCCGTCGAGGCCGAGCTTGGAATGCTTGGCGGCGTCGAGGAGGACATCAAGGTCGAGGACGGGCACGCGACCCTGACAAACCCCGTCGAGGCCGAGTCATTCGTCAAGAAGACCGGCTGCGATTCGCTCGCCTGCGCGATCGGCACGAGCCACGGCGCCTACAAGTTCAAGGGCCGCCAGTCGCTCCACTTCGATGTCCTCAAGAGGATCCAGGCGCTCCTCCCGGGGTTCCCTCTCGTCATGCACGGCTCCTCCTCGGTTCCGAAGGAAGAGGTCGACCGGATCAACGCGGCGGGCGGCAAGATGGCCGACACCACGGGCGTGGATCCGAACGAATACCTTCCGGCCGCCAAGCTCGGCGTCACAAAGGTCAACATCGACACCGACGGACGCCTCGTGTGGACGCGCGTCCACCGCGAGTTCTTCAGGGACAAGCCGGGCGAGTTCGATTTCCGCCCGCCAGGCAAGATCTTCATGGACGAGTACGCGAAGTTCATCGCGAGCAGGAACGACAAGCTGGGCTCGTCGGGCCAGCTCGCGGACCTGCGCAAGTCGCTGGGGAAGTAGACGGCCCGGGTCCAATTCAGCAAGCCGGCCCGCGCGACGCTCGCCGGCTTTTTTTTCGGCATGAAGCTTGTGTTCCTCTTCGGCCGGCCCGCGGTCGGAAAGCTGACCGTC
>DATNHT010000011.1:0-24811 GCA_035604815.1 Opitutaceae bacterium | reverse complement strand
GATGTCCTCGAGCTGGCTCAGGCAGAGCTCGAGATTGGCGCTCGGCAGGTCGATCTTGTTGATGACCGGAATTATCTTCAGCTTCTGCGCAAAGGCCAGGTGGGCGTTGGCCACAGTCTGGGCCTCGACCCCCTGCGACGCGTCGACCAAGAGCACGGCCCCCTCGCACGCCGCCAGGCAGCGCGAGACCTCGTAGGAGAAGTCCACGTGTCCCGGCGTGTCCATGAGGTTGAGCTTGTAGGTCTGGCCGTCCTTGGCCGGGTAGCTCATGGTCACCGGGTGGGACTTGATCGTGATCCCGCGCTCCTTCTCGAGGTCCATCGAGTCCAGGTGCTGCTCGTGGAGCATCCGGTCAGAAACCGTGTGCGTGTGCTGGAGCAGCCGGTCGGAAAGCGTGGTCTTCCCGTGGTCGACGTGGGCGATGATGCAGAAATTTCGTGTTAGCGGTGCGTCCATCGTCGGTCGGCGACGCCCATTCAGGCCGCGAGGTCCGCGTACTCGGACAAGCTGCGCACCGCCCAGGACTTCTCGATCCGGCGCGCCAGGCCGGCAAGTGTGCCGCCCGGCCCGAGCTCCCAGAACTCCGTGGCGCCGGCTGCCGCGGCGCTGCGCATGCAGTCCTCCCAAAGGACGGGCGACACTACCTGGCGCACCAGCGCGCGCTTGATCTGGGCCGGATCGGAAATGACACCGCCCGTCGTGTTCGACAAGACGCGAAAGCGGGGGCTGGAAAAGGGGATGCCCCCGAGGAACGCCTCGAATGCCGCCCGCGCGGGCTCCATCAGCCGGCTGTGGTAGGCGCCCGCCACGTTGAGCCGCTTCACGGTTGCTCCGCGGTCCCTTGCCGCAGTCAGCGCGGCCTCGATCTTCGCCTTTTCTCCCGAAATGATGATCTGGCCGGGCGAGTTGAAATTCGCCGCCTCGACGTCAAACTCCAGGCAGAGGCGCAAAACCGCGTCGCGCGCCTCACCGATGACTGCGGCCATCGCCCCGGCGCTTCTCTCGCACGCGCCCTGCATCAGGCGGCCCCGCTCGGCCACGATGCGCAGGCCCGTCGGGAAATCAAACACGCCCGCAGCCGCGCACGCCGTGACCTCGCCAAGGCTCAATCCCAGCGCCATGTCGACGGTCGGGAGTCGCCGCCCTTCCTTGAGCGCCGCCAAGAGCGCGAGCCCATGCACGAAGAGCGCGGGCTGGCACACGCGCGTCTCGGTCAGCTCGGATTCGGGGCCCTCGAAACTCACCTTGGCCAGATCCCAGCCGAGCACCCCGCTGGCCTCGGCGTAGAGCGCCCTGGCAGCCTCCGAGGACTGGTGCAGGGTCCCGCCCATGCCGAGCCTTTGGGCGCCCTGACCTGCGAATAGAAGTGCCAACGGCATTGGAGAACCGACTAGGCAATCCCCCGAATGCCGGGAATCCAAGCCAAATAACTGCGCCCGGCCAACGGAGCGGCCGCGGTGCCCGGCTAGGCCGGTCAGAACCGCTTGATCTGCTTGAAATACTTGTCGTCGTCAGGCGGCTGCACGAAATCCGGGATCAGGGACTTCGATCCGTCCAGCGACTTGGGGTCCACGCCGCCGGGCGATATCCCGCGGGAAAGGTCCAGCGGCCATGGGGGCGCAATTCCCGGGAGCTCAGGGGCGGAAAAGGGCTTTAGGGGCGGCGTTGACGCCAGGCTCAGGTCCGCAATGTAGGGATTGGCGGCCGTTCTAAGGTCGGCGGGGCCGGCGCCGCGGGTTTGCAGCACGCCCCCGCCGGATGCACCCTGAGGCCCGAGGTCGATTCCGGAGGGCGTTTCCGCGCGGCTGCCCCGCTGGTAGGCGCCCGGCGGACTCTCGCCGCGGGTCGAGGGCAGGAGAAGCTCGCGGTCCTGGGCCGATATCCAGCCCTCCATGAACGCGTCGAGCGGATTGTAGACCGATTCGGCCAGCGCCCGGGATGCGGCCTTCCCCCCCGCCTCTCCGGGCTTGGCCCCGTTTTCGCCCCGGCCGTTGGGCCTTGCGGCCTCCATGGGCAAGTCGATGTCGCCCCGGACGAGGCCGTCCCTAGCCGGTGCGGATTGCAAATGGTCCGACCTGCGCTCCATGGCATCCACCAGCCAGTTGCCGGTTCCCGCATTCTTCCTGGGCGGATCGACCGCGGGCCGCCCGGCCTCGGCCAGCGCAGCGGCAGCGTCCGCTCGGCCGGCGGCCGCCACCGGGGCGTCCTCCCTCAGGCCGATGCCGGCAATCCCTGGGCCGGGATCCATGGTCGAAGCCGGCGCCTTGATTGAAGCCAGGTCCTTCTTCGCCGCCGCGATCGAATCGCCAGCCGAGGCCGGCGGATTCCCGGCGCGCGCCGATGCAATCGCAACGACAAGGAGGAGGGCTCCCGGCACGCGCATGGGGGGGTCCCGGCCTCCGGCTACTGGCCTTTGATGAAGATCCCCTTGAGGTTCATCTCAAGCTGCTGGGGATTCGGGGAGAATCGCAAGCCGTCCGCCTTGCTGATGAAGCCGCCCTTGATGAGCCGGTAGATGTCCTTGTTGAAGGAGAAGCTGGTCCCGTCGATGCCGCTCTCCAAAAGCGTGTTTATCTTGTCGAACTGCCCCTCCAGAATCAGGTTCCTTATCGTGGCGTCCGCGTTCAGGACCTCGTTGCTGGGCACCCGGCCGCCGCCCTCAAGGCTCGGGATCAGCTGCTGGCACACGAATCCCCGAATGGAGCCGGCCACCTGCCTGCGCGCCTGCGCCGTCTGATCGGCCGGAAAGAATTCGAACAGGCGCGTGAGCGACTGCGCCACGGTCGCCGCGTGCATCGTCGAGAAGACGAGGTGGCCGGTCTCGGCCGCCGAGATCGCGGTATCGAAGGTCTCCTTGTCGCGCATCTCGCCGATCAGTATGATGTCCGGATTCTGGCGCAGGACCGACCTGATCGCCTGCTCGAAGGTGGGGACGTCAAGGCCGATCTCGCGCTGCTGCACCACCGACTTGTCGTCCTGGAACGTGTACTCGATCGGGTCCTCGATCGTGATGATGTGCTTGTCCATGGTCTGGTTGATCCAGTTGAGCATGGCGGCCATCGTCGTGCTCTTGCCGCAGCCGGTGGCGCCGCAGAAGAGCAGGATCCCGTCCTTGGCCCTCGCAAGCCGGAGCAGCGGCTCGGCCTGGAGCCTGAGGTCGTCGAAGTTGGGCACGCGGCTCCTCACATGCCGGAAGACGATGCTCACGAGGCCGCGCTGGTGGAATGCGTTGACCCGGAATCGGCCAATCCCCTCCGCCGCGTAGGCGAAGTCGATCTGGCCCAGCTCCTCCCATTTCTTCCTGAAGACCTCCGGCACGTGCTCATCGACAAAGGCCTGGGCCTCGGGGCTCGAGATAGGATCCATGTCCACCGCCTTGAGCCTGGTCGCGATGCGCACGTACCCGGGCTTGTTCGACTTGATGACAACGTCGCTTGCGCCGCTGTCGACCGCGAGCTTGAGCAGATCGTTAAAGATCTCCGTGTGTGGGGTGACTACGTTCATGGACGGAATTGCGTTGCTCCGAATTTTGTAGCTTGGCCTGCTTCACGCGGCAAGGCATCTTTGCCACGGTCCAAAGCCCCCTAATATGAAGCCACGAACCCTCACAGGCGCGATCACCGCACTCGCCACTCCCTTTAGGGGGAGGGACGTCTCGTTCGCGGATCTGAAGAGGTTGGTCGATCACCAAGTTAGGGGCGGTGTCGACGGGATCGTCCCCGTCGGCACGACCGGCGAGTCCCCCACCCTGTCGCACGAGGAGCACATGGACGTGGTTCGCGCAACGATCGAGTACGCCAGGGGGCGCGTTCCCGTGATCGCAGGCACGGGCTCCAATTCCACGGCCGAGGCTCTCGAGCTCACCCGGCTCTCCGACGAGGCCGGCGCCGACGCGGTGCTCGTGGTCGCGCCCTATTACAACAAGCCCAGCCAGGAGGGCCTCTTCCGCCACTACGCGGCGATCGCCGAGTCGACCGACCTGCCGATCATCCTCTACTCCATTCCGTCGCGCTGCGCCGTCGAGATCGGCGTCCCGCTCGTCGAGCGCCTGAGAGGCAAGTATTCGCATGTGCGCTGGATCAAGGAGGCGGGAGGCTCCGTCGACCGCGTGGACCAGCTGAAGCGTGCCATGGGCGACGACATCGTCGTGCTGAGCGGCGACGATGCCCTCACGCTTGCCTTCATGGCCTCCGGCGCCGAGGGGGTGATCAGCGTCGCCTCGAACGTGGTGCCCGGGCACGTCACCCGGATGGTGCGCCTCATGCAGGGGAACGACTTCGCCGGGGCGTTGAGGCTTCACCGCAGGCTTTACCCCTTCTTCAAGGCCCTCTTCATCGAGCCGAGCCCCGTGCCGGTCAAGGCGGCGCTCGCGCTCGCGCGCATCATCGGCAGCGAGGAGGTCCGCCTTCCGCTCTGCCGCATGGCGCCCGCCAACCGCGCCATCCTCGCCAGGGCCCTTTCCCTGCTCCTGCGCTGATCCCGCCATGGCCCTCAGAATCCTCTTGAACGGGGCCAGGGGAAAGATGGGCCACGCCGTCGCCGCTGCCGCCCCGGGCATGGGCATCGCGATCGCCGCCTCCACCGACCTGGGCGACGACCTGCGCGAGCCGATCCGCTCGGCCGACGTCGTCGTCGACTTCAGTTCGCACCAGGCGACCCGGGCGCTCCTCGAGCTCGCCGCATCCTGCGGCAAGTCCGTCGTCATCGGGACGACGGGGCATTCCGCGGAGGACAAGGCCCGGCTGCTCAAGCTCGCCGCCCGCGTCCCCTGCGTGTGGGCCGGCAACTTCTCCATCGGCGTCAACCTCCTCTTCGCGCTGACGAGGAGGGCCTCGCGCGCGCTCGGCGAGGACTATGACGCGGAGGTCGTGGAGATGCACCACAGGATGAAGAAGGACGCGCCCAGCGGCACCGCCGCGCGGCTCCTCGAGATAATCCTGGAGGAGCGCGGGCTCGACCGGGCAGCGCTCCGCCACGGCCGCCAGGGGATCACCGGGGAGCGGGCGCGCGCCGAGGTGGGCGTCCACTCGCTGCGGGGCGGCGACGTGATCGGCGACCACACGGTCATCTTTGCGGGAATCGGCGAACGGCTGGAGCTGACCCATAAGGCCAGTGACAGGGCCGTGTTCGCGCGGGGCGCCCTGACGGCCGCCCAATGGGTCGCTACGCGCAAGCCCGGCGTCTACGACATGCAGGACGTTCTCGGGCTCGCGTGAGGCCGCCCGGATGATCACCTCGATCCAGGGAATCCTCGCCGAGGCCACCCCGCTTCGCGCGGTCATTGACGTCAATGGCCTCAGCTACGAGGTCAACGTGCCGCTGACCACCGCCGAGCGGCTTCCGCGCTCGGGATCGGTCGTCCGGCTTCACACCCTCGTCGTTTACCGGGAGGATTCTCAGACCCTGTACGGCTTCGCGACCGCGGAGGACCGCGACTTCTTCCGGCTCATGATCGACAACGTGACCGGCGTAGGCCCCAAGGTGGCCCTCTCGATCATGAGCCGGCTGTCTCTGCCCCTGCTCGTGGCCGCGATCCGCGCGGGCGACGTCGCTGTTCTGGCCAAGTGCCCGGGAATCGGCAAGAAGACAGCGGAAAGGCTGGTTGTCGAGCTCAGGGCCAGGGTCGGTTCGCCGGGGGGCGCGCTCCACGCGCGCCTGGCGGCCGACGGCTCGCAGCCCGCGCGAACGCCCCATGCGGACGCGGTGGCCGCGCTGGTTGCCCTGGGCTACAGGGTGAATGACGCGGACGAGGCGGTCCGCCGGGCATCGCTGGCGCTAGGCGCCGCGGTCTCGACCGAGGCGCTGGTCAAGAAGGCGCTCGGCTAACGGACCTCGGGAGCTCGCATCCGGGCGGATTCAGCGCTGGAATCGGAACGCCGCCATCTCGGCCTGTTCCTGGGGATAACGGCCGCCTTGGGCCTCGTTTGAAATCGGCGCCTTCAGGTCAGGCTTCGGGGTCAGCAGGAAATCTGCGTTTGCCGCCGAGAAGACCGGCGCCATGTGGATGTCGCCGATCCAGTTGAGCGGGGCGACTTGGGGAGACGTGTCGTCCATGGCGAACATCGGCCTCGCGGAGGATCGCTCCGGCTGGCTTGCCGCAGGGCGAATGGAGAAGACAGAACTCATCGGATCGACCGGGCGCGAAAGCTCCATGGTGTCCGGGATCGAGCGCGAACCGCCCGAGTCGGCGGCCACGGCCGGGGCGCCGCTCACGGGCACGGCAGCGCGATAGCGGAGGCCGACGACGGCGACGACGCAGGCAGCGGCCAAGCCGGCAAGAATCGGTGCAAGCGGCCAGGGCCGGGGCGCGGGGAACTCTGCCACGTACCCCTCCGTTTCTTTGGCGTCGGATTCGGCAAGCTGAGCGGAAAGCATCGCGCAGGCCTTCTGCATCCTGCAGTACTGGTCGTAGACCCTGCGGCGCTCGGGGCGGGCCTAAACCTCGGCCTCGAGCCTGAGCGCGTCCTCCTGGCTGATCTCCCGGTCGACGTAGAGGTTGAGGAGTTCTATGAATTCTCGGTCGTTCATTTGAAGTCGTCGCCTAGCTTCGAGCGCAGGCTCTCGCGCGCCCTGGCTATGCGGCTTTTTACGGTTCCCACGGAGATGCCCAGGATTTTGGCGATTTCCTCGTAGGACTGGTTCTTGATGTTGCGCAAGATAAGAATCTCGCGGTGTTTGGCGCCGAGCCGGTCCATGCTGCTGCCGATGCGCGAGACGAACTCACGGGTGACCGTGATGTCGTCGGGCGTAGCGACCTCTGCGGGGATCATCTCGGCAAGGGTGGTGCTGTTGTCGGCGCCAATCGGGGCGTCGAGCGATACGGACTTGTCACGCTTGCGCCGCCACCAGTACCAATACCGGTTGCGCGCGAGGTTCGTGGCTATCTGGTAAAGCCACGTCGAGAAGGCAGAGTCTCCGCGAAAGTTTGCAAGGCCCCGATGGGCCCTGATAAATGCGTCCTGCGTAACCTCTTCCGCATCCTCGGAGTTGCGCAGAAGCTGGTTCACCATCGAGTAGATGCGGTCCCAGTACCGGGACACCATCTCGTCGAAAGCTGACGCGTCACCGCTCTTAAAGCGATCCACTAAAACGCGGTCCATGGCCACCTCATTAGCTTTGGTCGACATGCGGTCTTCCTTGCTCTGACGGGCGTATTTGTGAATTGTTCCCAATGATTTAGCGACGGGCGAACGAAGCAAATGCGCTCGTGCCTTCCGGTCAACGTCTTCGACCCAGGATCGAACGGAAAAGCTCAATCGAAATAGGCAAATTCCCGCGGATGGGACGCCCGTGGCCCCCTTCGCGGCGGCCGATTTGCACCCGCTTCATTTGGACTTGCGAATCAATTCGCCAGATCCTTTAGATCCTTTAACCCATCGGCTTCGCCGACCGCAAATGCTGCCCACCGTCGATTTCGAGCAGAGCATTGCCGTTTCCGCGTTCGTGCGGGCGAAGTTCGGTGCGATGTATCCGGAGGCCAGCGATGCCTGGCTCCAACAGCTGTTTGACGACGTCGACGCCCTGTTCGCTGGGAAGCATCCGGCGTACGCCAGGAACGACCTGCGCTACCACAACTTGCGCCACACGCTGATGGCCGTCGTGTGCATGGCCGTCCTTCTCGAGGGCCGGCACATGGCACGAGACGGCGTGCCTCTCACGGCCCGGGACTTTGAGCTGGCGATTGCCGGGGTGCTGTTGCACGACTCAGGATACCTGAAGCTGAAGGGCGACACCGGGGGAACCGGTGCCAAGTACACATTCTGTCACATTCTGAGGAGTTGCGCATTCGCGGCCTCGTTTCTGCCGGAGCTGGGCGCCACCGACGTGGAAATCGAGAACGTCCTTTCGGCGATAAACTGCACGGGCCCGAATTCCGAGATCAGCCGCCTGCGATTCCGCGATCCCGTTAGCCGCGTGGTCGGCTGCGCCCTGGCGACGGCCGACTACCTCGGCCAGTTGTCCGATCCCCAATATCCGAGCAAGCTCGGGGACCTATTCCAGGAATTCCGCGAGTCCGACGACTTCACGCACGTGCCCGTTGAAAGGCGCGTCTTCAAGTCGGAGAGCGACCTGATCTGTCGCACGCCGGGGTTCTGGGCCAACTTTGTCAGGCCGAAGCTGGATAGCGATCTCCAGGGCGTCTACTGCTATCTTGCACGGCCCTTGCCCTCGGGCCGGAATGATTATCTGGCGGCCGTCGACGCGAACCTTGAAGCGATCGATCGCCTGATAGCCGGTATGAAGTCCGCCGGCCGTTGATTCCGGCGGCAGGCGGGCAGGCCGGGTCTCCAGGCCGGCTGGCCCAAACGCGCTCCGTCGAAAGCCCGATGGCGGCGGCGGTCGCGGCGCCCGCCCCCCCCAAGGTCCATTTGGTCTTGCCGCGCGTGGCGAATCGCCGGTACAAGCTGGCACTCAACCCGTTCCTTTGGAGATTTGGCTCTCGTGCGGCTTCGCGCGTTTTCAGGCGGCATACCTCGGTTCGCCCAACGTGCGGAGCCGGTTGCGTAAAGGTCCAGGAGAAACGCCAGGCCGCCTCGGCGACGGGTTAAGGAACACCAAGACGGGTTGGTAGCTCAACGGTAGAGCAGTTGCCTTTTAAGCAATTGGTTCTGGGTTCGAATCCCAGCCAGCCCACCAACTTTTCAAGAGCGCACGAAACCCGATGCATCGGCTTGTAATAATAGAGGACCAAACCGCGATCCGCGAAATGCTGGTCGAGATCCTCGCCAACGACAAGAGCTACCAGCTGGTGGGCCAGTGCGGCGACGGCCAAACCGGGCTGCAGATGTGCCTCGATCTCAAGCCCGACCTGCTCGTCCTGGACGCCATGCTGCCGGGTCTTAACGGCGTCGACCTCTTGCGCAGGGTTACCAAGCGCCTTCCCGGGCTGCGCGTCCTTGTCTTCTCGGGGCACGAGAACCCCATCGTCGTGCGCCAGATGCTGGAAGCCGGGGCAAGAGGGTTCGTGGAGAAGACCGCGGGAATTAACGAGTTCCGTAAGGGACTGGCAACCATCGCGTTGGGCGGCACGTATTTCGGGCCCGCGGTCGCGAGCGTCCTGAGGAACGTCGTGGCCCACCCCGAGACGAGCGGCTCGCGTGATTTCCTCACCGAACGCGAGCGCGAAATCCTACAACTCGTGGCAGAGGGCAACAGCACGAAGGCGATCGCCTCGAAGCTCGGAATCAGCGCAAAGACCGTGGACAACCACCGGACAAACCTGATGCGCAAGCTCAATATCCACGATATCGCCAGCCTCACCCGCCACGCGCTCGAGAGCGGCCTCCTCGACAGCAAGAAGCGGCCATAACAGGCGACGTTAATTCCTTGCGGCGCCAGAAAGGTTGGCAAACACTCGTGGCAGCCATTCTCATCCGCTTACGGACGTTTTACCAAAACATGAAACTAGCCTCCAAGTCGCTCTGCATCGTTGCCGCCAGCGCCGCCCTTTTGGCCGGCTGCCGAAAGAAGCCCATCCGCCCCAATCCAAGCGAGACGGCGCTCGGTCCCCAGACAGGTGGCACGGGACTGACGCCCACCGAGATCCCGACGACGGCGGACACCACTTCCACGCTCGAGGCGCGCCCCCCCGGCTACATCGAGGACAAGGACACGATTCGCGGGTTACTGCAGCCGGTCTATTTTGACTTCGACCGCGACAACGTGCGGCCCGCCGAGCGGGCGAAGCTCCAGGCAGCCAAGGAATATCTGGATAAGCACCCCGAGCAGCGCCTGCTCCTCGAGGGACATTGCGACTGGCGCGGCACCGCGGAATACAACCTCGGCCTCGGCGACCGGCGCGCAAGCCGAACCAAGAAGTACCTTTCGTCGATTGGCGTCGGCGCCGACAAGCTCGAAACCCTTTCGAAGGGCAGCGAGGAGGCGAAGAAGAATGCGGACGAGGAGACTATGTCCCATGACCGCCGCGTCGAGCTGGTGATCCTCAAGAAGTCGTAATACCAGACAGGATACGCTTGGCGGTTTCAACGCCCTTCCTCATCACGTCGAGGTTGAAGCTCTCGTTGGGGGCGTGAAGGTTGTCCTCGGGCAGGAAGAGCCCGAGCATGACTGAGTCCAGCCCCGCCGCCCGCTTGATCGCGGGTATGATCGGCACGCTTCCGCCCTCCCGCAGGAACAGGGGCGGGCGCCCCCACACCGCCCGCACGGCGGACTCGGTCGCGCGAAAGGCCCGCGCGAGAACGGGGGACTGGTCAGCCGGGGTGTTCGGCCGACCGGGCGGAACGACGACATAGGCGTCGCCCTTGTGCTGGTCCACGAAATCGATCCTCACGCCCTTGGGAGCCCGCGCCCGGATGGCATCCGTCACCAGCCGCTTGATCTTGTCGGCCTCCTGGTTCGGCACGAGCCGGCAGCTGATTTTGACGAACGCCTTGCTCGGGATCACCGTCTTTGTCCCCTCGCCCTGGTAGCCGCCGCCGACCCCGTTGAACTCGAGCGTCGGCTGAAAGCGGATCGACTCGAACGGCGAGAACCCGGGCGTCGTGTAGAAGGCGTCGATCCCCAGGAAATCCATGTAGGCCTTTCCGTCGCCGGCGAGCTTCGCGAGCTCCGCCCGCTCCCAGGGCTCCACATCGAGCACGTCGTCGTAGAAGCCCGGCACGTTGACTCTCCCGTCGGGCGCATGGAGGCTCGCGCAGATCTCGGCGAGCGCCTGGATGGGGTTTCGAAGGACGCCGCCATGCAGCCCCGAATGGAGGTCGACCCGGGCTCCCGTCACGTGCAGGTCGAGCAGCGCGAGTCCGCGCAGCCCGCACGTCACCACGACCTGGTCCTCGTTCGGAAGCGCGGTGTCGGACAGGTACACGAAGTCGGCCTGCCTGAGGCGTTCGGCATGCGTCGCGAGAAAGGCGGCAAAGCTCGGGCTGCCGATCTCCTCCTCGCCTTCTATCAGAAAGGTGATCCGAAGCGGCAGCGCCGGATCCTCCTCAAGCAGCCGGGCGACCGCGGCGATATTGGTCATGAGCGGCCCCTTGTTGTCGGCCGCGCCGCGGCCGTAGATCCTGTTTCCGATGATCGTCGCCTCGAAGGGCGGCGTCTTCCAGAGGTTCAGCGGGTCCGCGGGCTGGACGTCGTAGTGGCCGTAGATGACGACGTGGGGCCATCCTGGATCGCCCCCCCTGCTCGCCAGTATGATCGGATGGACCTCCGTCTTGACCACCTCCACCTTGAACCCGATGGACCCCAGCAGGTCGGAAACGAACTTCTGCGCTCCGCGCATGCCCTCCTTGAACTTCGGGTCGGTCGAGACGCTCGGGAAGCGGATGAACTCCTTCAGTTTCTCGACGGCGTCGAACATTTGCCCACCTTGCCGGATGCGCCGATGCGTGCCAATCCCTAACCGGCCCATGGGCCCGATCAGTGCCTGAAATGCCGGATCCCTGTGAACACCATGGCGATACCGCGCTCGTCGGCCGCCTTGATGACCTCGTCATCGCGGATCGACCCCCCGGGCTGGATGGCCGCGGTGGCGCCGGCATCCGCGGCCGCGATCAGACCGTCCGCAAACGGGAACAGCGCCTCGCTGACGACGGCCGAACCCCTGAGGTCCAGGCCTGCCTCGCCCGCCTTCCAGACGGCGATCCGCGAGCTGTCGATGCGGGACATCTGGCCCGCGCCAATTCCCAGGGTCCGCTCGCCGCGGCAGTAGACGATCGCGTTCGACTTCACGTGCTTGCAGACCTTCCAGCCGAAGATCATGGAGTCCCATTCCTGGGGTTCGGGCTGCCGCCGGGTCACCACCCTGAACCGCGAGGGGTCGTCGACAATCCGGTCGCGGTCCTGAACGAGCACGCCTCCGACGACGGAGCGGACCTCCTGAAGCGCGCTCGCGCCCATCCCCTCCATCGCGACAAGAAGCCGCAGGTTCTTCTTCCTCCCCAGGATTGCGAGCGCGTCCGCGCCGAACCGCGGGGCGATGATGACCTCGGTAAAGATCTCGGCAATCGTGGCCGCCAGGGCGCCGTCCATCGTGCGGTTGACGATGATGATCCCACCAAAGGGGGCCTGGCGGTCGGTCGCGTAGGCTCCTTCCCAGGCGCCGGTGAGCGTGTCCGCGCTTGCCAGGCCGCACGGGTTTGAATGCTTGAGGATCGCCACTGTCGGCCGCTCGAATTCGCCGATCAGGTGCGTTGCCGCGGTCACGTCCAGGACGTTGTTGTAGCTGAGCTCCTTGCCCTGGAGCTGCCGGTAATGCTCGTGGAATGTCCCGTAGAGGGCTGCCTTCTGGTGCGGATTCTCCCCGTACCGCAGCGACTGCGCCTTCGCCCACGACAGGCTCAGGAGCGCCGGGTACCCCGCGACGGCCTCGAGGCCAGGTCCTGCCTCCTGCAGCTCGAGATAGCGCGCGATCGCGCCGTCATAGGCCGCCGTCCGCTGGAACACCTTCAGCGCAAGCCTGCGGCGCAGCGCCGCCAGCCCGGGGGGAGCGCCCGCCAGGGCCGAGAGCACCTCGGCATAGTCCGAGGGATCACAGACAACCGTCACGCTCGCGTGGTTCTTGGCGGCGCTCCTGAGCATCGACGGGCCCCCGATGTCGATGTTCTCGATCGCGTCCTCGAACTCGACGCCCCGCTTGGCCACGGTCTCCTCGAAGGGGTAAAGGTTGACGGCGATCAGGTCGATCAGCTCGATCCCGTTCGCCCCGGCCTCCGCCAGGTCCTGCGGCCTGTCGCGCCGGCAGAGCAGCCCGCCGTGAATCTTGGGATGAAGGGTCTTGACCCGCCCGCCCATGATCTCGGGAAACCCGGTGTGCCTCCCGACCTCCGTCACGGGAAGCCCCTTTTCCACGAGGGCCCTCGCGGTGCCGCCCGTGGAGAGCAGGGCGTAGCCGTGGTCCTTCACAAGCGCCGCCGCGAACTCGGCCAATCCGCGCTTGTCGCTGACCGATAGGAGGGCGAGCTTCATGCTTGGAAGGGTGTTTCTGCGGCCCTGCGAGCAACTCATCAAGCGGAAAGCCGCTTGCGGAGAGCCGGAAGCGGGCTCTCCTTATGTTCGTGTCCAGCGGCCCCTCTCAAGAAATCCCCGGCCTGACCGCCCGCCTAGACAAGCTCGTCTACCACCACGGCGGCGTCAGCCTCCCCGAGGACAAGCCGCACGCGTTCGTCTATTACATCACGATCCGCAACGCCTCGGAGAGGGCGGTCGCGCTGCTGGGCCGCAAATGGGTGATCGACTACGAGGACGGCACCCACCAGGTGATCGAGGGCGACAAGATCGTGGGCGAGACGCCACGGCTCGCCCCCGGCGAGGAGTTTTCCTACAACAGCCACCACATAACCGGCTGCAATGCCCGCGTCCAGGGATGCTTCCACGGCGTGGATGAGTCGGGAGCCAGGGTGCACGTGCTGCTGGCGCCCTTCGACCTTGTCGTGCCCGGTTGCTAAGATCCCTCTCTGTGTGCCTGCCGCCCGGCGCTTGAAAACATCGGGCACAGCCTGATAGACCCGGGTAACGAATGAAGCTCATTGATCTGAACCGCGATGGCGGCATCGGCGCCAATTCGCTGTTCATCCAGCTGGGCGACCTCAACATCCTGGTCGACTCGGGGCTTCACCCCAAGAAGGTGGGGCGCCGGGCCGCCCCGGACCACGCGCCCCTGCGGGGGATCAACCTGGACCTGATCGTCATCACCCACTGCCACCTCGACCACATCGGGAGCCTGCCGCTCACAATGAGGGAGCATCCCGACGCCCCTGTCATCATGACGACCTCGAGCCGGATGCTGATCGAGCGCATGCTCCACAATTCCGCGAGCGTCATGCTGCGCCAGCGCGAGGAGGAGCACATCCCGGACTATCCCCTCTACACCCACGAGGAGATCGACCGCATCGCAAGGCGCCTGACGGGCGTTCCGTTCGGGCACGCAAAGAGATTCCGGGGGATGCGCGACGAGGTCGAGATCGTCCTGCACCCAGCGGGCCACGTGGCCGGGGCGGCGGGCGTCGAGATCCGCCACAAGCACCGCGCTGTCTTCTTCACGGGCGACGTCCTGTTCGAGAACCAGCGCACGCTGCCGGGGGCCAAGTTTCCGGCAGGACACTTCGACACGCTCGTCACCGAAACCACGCGCGGCCTGACCGAGCGCCAGTCGGAGAAGACCCGCGGCGCGGAGATGGCGCGCCTGGTCGGCTCCATCAACGACACGATCCAGCGCGGCGGCTCGTTCCTCATCCCCGTGTTCGCCCTCGGCCGCATGCAGGAGATCCTCGCAATCGTCCACGATGCCCGGAAGTTCCGCAGGCTCGTGGACTGCCCGATCTACGGATCGGGCCTGGGCATGGACCTGGTCGACTATTTTGACGAGATCACCCGCAAGACCAGGCACATCCAGTTCAGCCGCGGGATCGTCAAGGACCTCAAGGTCCGCCCGCTGCCGCGCACTCTAAGACCGGGCGAGGACCCGAAACAGAACGCGCTCTACGTCATCAGCTCCGGGATGCTCGTGGAGCGGACGCCGAGCTACACCCTCGCCTCGGGACTCCTCGGCAACGCGGGAAACACGATCGGATTCGTGGGGTATTGCGACCCCGACACCCCGGGCGGGCGCCTGCTTGCGTCCAAGCCCGGCGACACCTTCCTGTTCGAGACGGCGCACGTGAAGGCGAAGGTCAAGGCGCGGGTGGAGCGGTTCGAGCTGAGCGGCCACGCCGACCGCGAGGAGCTCCTCCAGTTCGCGGCCCAGACCGGGGCGCGCAGCATCGTGCTCACCCACGGGGACCCGCCGGCGCGAGCCTGGATTGCGCAGCGGCTGGCCGCCCTGCTGCCCTCGGCGAAGGTCATCGATCCCGTTCCGCTCAGGCAGTACCTCGTCTGACCGCGACTCCCTACCCGCGCAGGGGTCGGGCCGTCAGCGGGCCGAAACAAGGCCGGCCAGGCGCCTGGCCATCGCGGGGGCCCCGGCCACGTAGACGATGGGCTTCATCTTGAGGTCGAACACCCTCATCGGAAGCGGCTCACCGCTTATGAAGATGACCTGCCCTCCCGCGGCCCTGCACAGCGGGATCGCGGCAGCCAGGTCCCATATCTTTACATTGAAGTCGACGGCCCCGCCGAAGAACCCCGCCGCGACGTACGCCAGGTGAAGCGTCGCGCTCCCGAGCCCGCGTATCTTGAACTGCGAGAGCACGGCGTCGGCGGACGGCATCAGGGACTTGTCGGACGGACTGTGAATCCCGATCAGCGTTTCGGGGTGGGGCTCCTCGGTCGAGACACGGGCCAGCCGCTCCCCGTCGTGCATCCCGAATCCCGGCCCGCCGTGCATCAGGACGCGCCTGCCGAGGTCGTAGACGACGCCGTACACGGGCTCGCCGTGCTCGACCAGGGCCAGCGAGATCGCGCAGTGCGGGATCCCCAGGGCGAAATTGTTGGTCCCGTCGATCGGATCGAGCACCCAGGCGAACCGCGCGGTCACAGCGATGGGCGCGCCGTCGGGGAGCTCCTCGCTGAACAGCTGGTCGCCCGCGAATTTCGAGTGCAGCGACCTGAATATGTTCTCCGAAATCGCTATGTCGACCGCGGTCACCCGGGTGCCGTCGCCCTTCCAGCGGCTCTCGGCGCGCCCGAATTCGCGGTGCAGGAGCCCCGTCTCGGCCAGCACCGCGCTCCTCGCGGCCTCGATTCGTGAGGCGATTTCGGGCGAGGGACTGCTCACGGGTAGTCGTAGAGCCTGGGATCGCGCACGGGCGCGCCGCGCCGGGCGCGAAAGCGCGGCTTCGCCTCGCCGGCCTCCGGAGCGGCGGGCGGGCCCTCGCCGCCTTCCGCCGGGTCGCCCGCCAGCCGGTCCTCAAGGGAATCGGGGTCCGCGCCCTCCTCCAGCTTGCGCACGACTTCCTCCATTTCACCGTCGATCTTCTCACCCGTCAGGTCGGCCATCCTGCGCATCATGCGGCCCATCGCCCTGGGATCGTTCTCGTCAACGCCCGAGAACTCGCGCTCCATCTCGCCCATGGCGGCCTCCATCCGCGCATCGACGGGCGGGTCTGCCGCATTCTCGGGCGCGGCCCCCCCCTCCCCTTGAGCGCCCTTTTCCCGACCCCTGCCGACAACCGCGAAGGGCGACACGATCTTGCGCATCCCGAATCTCGGATTGTCGGGGCACTTGGGCACGGTCCTGCCCTGCGCGAGCGTCCTCGCGTAGAACTGGTAAATCCGGTGGTTGTCCGGGCAGTAGAATTCGTAGATCGGCATGGCTGGCCGCGGCAAATGGGCCCGTGCTCACATTGCCACGGCATCACCCGATCAGTCAAACTTCGACGCCCCGCAAAGGGTGGCGCAGGCAGGGTCCAGGCAGGATGGCCCCCGCCCGCCAAGGCGGGATTGCCATTTTCCGCGGCCCCGGAACACTCGCGCGATGCGAATCCCCCATAGTCTGGCGCTCCTATTGGCCGCAGGCGCGACGGCGGCAGCCCAATCCCCGTCGCAGGATCCGGATCAGGCCGCGGCGGACAGGATGCTCGGGCATGTCAGGGTCCTGTCGTCGGACGAGTTCGAGGGACGCGCCCCAGGAACGGCCGGCGAGGAGCTCTCGGTCAACTACATGAGGCAGGAGTTCTTGAAGCTGGGCCTGCTCGCCGGGAATCCGGACGGGAGCTATGTCCAGGGCGTCCCTCTGGTCGGCATCGTGTCGGCGACCAGCGCCTCGTTCGAGGTCGGCGGCAAGACGCTCACGCCGGCGATACTCAACGACTACGTGGCCGTCTCGCGCCACGTTGCGCCTGCGGTCGAGGTGAAGGACAGCGAGATCGTGTTCGTCGGGTACGGTGTCGTCGCCCCGGAGTACGCCTGGGACGACTTCAAGGGCATCGACGTGCGCGGCAAGACCGTCGTCATGCTGATCAACGACCCTCCGGTCCGCGACCCGAACGACCCGACGAAGCTCGACGAGAAGATGTTCAAGGGCAAGGCCATGACCTATTACGGCCGCTGGACGTACAAGTTCGAGGAGGCGTCCGCCAAGGGCGCCGCGGCCTGCCTCATCGTCCATGAGACAGGGCCCGCGGGCTATCCCTTCGCGGTGGTCGCCGGGAGCTGGGGCAGGGAGAATTTTTCGCTTCAGACTCCGGGCGGCGACGCAACGCGTGTCGCGGTCGAGGGATGGCTGACGCTCGCCTACGCCAAGAGCCTTTTCAGCGCCGCCGGATTCGACTTCGACGCGCTCAAGGCCGCGGCGGTGCAGAGGGACTTTCGCCCGGTGGACTTCAACGCGAAGGCGACGTTCTCGGTTGCCAACAGGATGCGCTCCCTCGCGTCGCGCAACGTGATCGCGAGGTTCGAGGGATCCGATCCCTCGCGGCGCAACGAGTATGTCATCTACTCGGCGCACTGGGATCACCTCGGGCGCAATCCCCGCCTCAAGGGCGACCAGATCTTCAACGGCGCGGCGGACAACGCCCTCGGGTGCGCCGGCATCCTGGAGATCGCCAGGAAGTTCTCGAACCTGCCCGCCGCGGAGCGCCCGAGGCGCACCATCCTCTTCCTTGCCGTCACGGCCGAGGAACAGGGCCTCCTCGGCTCCGAGTACTACGCGCAGCACCCGCTGTATCCGCTGACCAAGACGCTCGCGGACATCAACATCGACGGCATGCAGCGCGCGGGACCGTCGCGCGACATCGAGGTCGTCGGCTATGGCAACTCCACGATGGACGACGTCGCGGCGGGGGTCCTGGCCGAGCAGCACCGCGTCCTGGTCCCCGAGACCGACACCGAGAAGGGGCACTTCTACCGGTCCGACCACTTCGAGTTCGCCAAGGTCGGGGTTCCCTCCTTCTACACGAACTCGGGCCTGGACATCATCGGAAAGCCCGCCGACTACGGCCGGATGCGCCGCGACGAGTATGTGGCCAGCGACTATCACAAGGTGACGGACGAGATCAAGCCGTGGTGGGACCTGCGCGGCGCGGCGCAGGACGCCGACATGCTGTTCCGCATGGGGCTGCGGATCGCCCAGGGCGACATATGGCCGGAATGGAAGCCCGGTTGCGAATTCAAGGCGCGGCGGGACGAGATGATGGCAGGAGCGACGCATTGACGCCGCAGGACAGGAGTGCCGTCGTGCGCAAGCCCGCCTTCACCGCGCCGCCGCTTCCCGCGTGCCCGGGGCCCGGGGAAACCGGGCCGGCCCTGGAGGCCTGACCCGCCCATGCTCCGATTCGTCGTCCAGCGCCTGCTTCAGACGATCCCCGTGATCTGGGTCATCATCACGGCCACGTTCTTCATGATTCGCTTCGTGCCCGGCGGGCCCTTCACCGCGGAGAAGGCGGTCACGCCCGAGATCATGAGGAATCTCGAGGCCCACTACGGGCTAAACAGGCCGCTCTACCGCCAGTACCTGGACTACACCTGGAGCCTCCTGCGCGGCGACCTGGGGCCCTCGTTCAAGTACCCGACCCGCTCGGTCAACGAGATCATCGCGGACAAGCTCCCCGTCTCCGCCGAGCTCGGGATCCTGTCGCTGGCCGTGGCCCTCGGGCTGGGACTGCCGCTGGGTGTCCTCGCCGCCGTCAGGAGAAACACCTGGATCGACTACGCATGCTCGTCGGTCGCCATGATCGGGATATGCGTCCCAACCTTCGTCCTGGGACCGCTGCTGATCCTCGTGTTCGCCATTCACTTCGGGTCATTCAACGCGTCGGGCTGGTACGGGCCGATCGACCGGGTGCTGCCAAGCCTGACCCTGGGGTACGTGTATGCGGCGTACGTCGCCCGCCTCACGCGCGGAGGCATGCTCGAGGTGCTGAGCCAGGATTACATCAGGACCGCGCGGGCCAAGGGGGCGAGCGAGGTCCGGGTCGTGTTGAAGCACGCCCTGCGCGGCGGCCTCTCCCCGGTCGTCTCGTTCCTCGGACCCGCGATCGCCGGGATCGTCACGGGCTCGTTCGTGATCGAGACCATCTACCAGATACCGGGGATCGGCCGGGAATTCATCAACTCCGCCACCAACCGCGACTACACCCTCGTCCTGGGCACGGTCATCCTCTACGCGGGCTTCATCATCGCGATGAACCTGCTGGTCGACATCGCGCTCGTGTGGCTCAATCCAAAGCTGAAATTCGAGTGAACCCCGTGGAAATAGAGCGCGGCCACTCGCTCTGGAGCGACGCGTGGCACCGCCTGCAGCGCAACCGCCTGGCCCTCGCCGGGGGGATGCTCCTGGTCGTGCTGCTGCTCGCATGCGCCGCCGGCCCCCTCTTCTCCCAGTCGTACGAGGAGCAGAACCTCGACCTGGGCGCCGCGCCACCGTCGGCCAGCCACTGGCTCGGGACGGACACCCTCGGCCGGGACCTTTTTGCGCGGACGCTCTACGGCGGGCGGATCTCGATTACGGTGGGTCTCGTCGCGACATTCGTCGCACTCGTCATCGGGGTGACCTACGGCGCCGTGGCGGGATTTGCGGGGGGCAAGATCGACGCGCTCATGATGCGGGTCGTCGACATCCTCTACGCGCTGCCCTTCGCCATCTTCGTCATTCTGCTGATGGTGTTCTTCGGCCGCAACATATTCCTCCTGTTCTTCGCGATCGGCGCGGTGGAGTGGCTCACCATGGCGCGTATCGTTCGGGGCCAGGTGTTGTCTATCAAGCGCATGGAGTTCATCGAGGCCGCGCGCGCCCTCGGCCTAGGGCGCCGGCGCATCATCTTCCGCCATGTGATTCCCAACGTCCTCGGCCCCGTGATCGTCTACACGACGCTCACGATCCCGTCAGTCATGCTGCTCGAGGCCTTCCTCAGCTTTCTCGGGCTGGGCGTCCAGGCCCCGATGAGCTCCTGGGGGGTCCTCATCAAGGACGGCTCCGAGAAGATGGAGGAGTTCTGGTGGCTGCTTGTCTTTCCCGGCACCCTGTTCTCCCTGACGCTCTTCTCGCTCAACTTCCTCGGCGACGGCCTTCGCGACGCCCTGGACGTCCGGGCGTCGAAGGATTGAACCGATGCAGCGCTTTCTCCCCTACTTCAAGTACCTCAGGAAGGTCCGCGGCCCGCTGATCGCCGGCGTGCTCTGCGGAATTCTCTACGGGGCGGCCGGAGGCCTGGGAATGCCGCTGATGATCAAGTACGTGATCCCGAGGGTCCTGCTCCCCGATCCGGCCCCCGCCCGCAGCGCGGAGCCCAGGGGCCCCCGCCTCTTCGACCTTGACCGCTTCTTCGACCGGCTGCTTCCCCCGGCGCCAACCCCGCCCGAGGCGGCGGCGCCGGCGGCCGTGCCCGAGGCGCCGGCGGCCGCGCCCGCGGCACCGGCCGCCGTCAGCCGGCCGCGGCTAACGGCATGGCAGGTCTGGACGATCGCGATGTGGCTTCCCCTGGTCTTTGCCGTCAGGGGCATCGCCGGCTACCTGAACACCTACCTGATCCAGTACTCCGGCGTCCGGATCCTGGAGGCGATCCGGATCGATTACTTCAGGAAGCTGCAGAGCCTGCCTCTGGCCTTCTTTCACCGCCTTTCGACCGGGGAGCTCATTTCCCGGGGCCTCAACGACACCAACCAGCTCCAGAACACGCTCACCGTCATCTCGAACGACCTCGTTAAGCAGCCGGCGACCCTCGTCAGCACGGTGGCGGCGATGGCGTTACTCGCCTACCAGGAGCAGGGCCTCTTCCTCGTGCTTGTCTGCATGCTCACCGTGCCGATCGCCGTCTTTCCCATCCGCTATGTCGGCAAGAAGCTCGTCTCGCGGGCGATCCAGCTCCAGGCCCAGGCCGGAACGATCACGGACCGGTTCTCCGAGAACCTTGCTGGGGTGAAGGAAGTGCGGGCGTTCGGCCTGGAGCGCCACGAGATCGACCGCTTTGCCCTGCTGAGCGGGCTGCTCGTCCGGGCGAACATGAAGGTGGTCAAGTACGCGCAGATGCTCACACCCAGCATCGAGATCCTCTCCGCGATAGGCATCTCGGTCACCTTTGCCTACGCGTACCGCTACAATGTCCACAGCGGGGGCTTCCTCGGAATCCTGACCGCGCTCTTCCTCAGCTACGAGCCGCTCAAGAAGCTCGGCTCCGTCAACAACGAGCTCAAGCGCGGCAGCGCGTCCCTGCAGCGGCTCGAGGCGGTCCTTAACGAGCCGGAGACGATCACCGACCCTCCAAGGCCCGTGACCGTCGGGCGCCTGCGCGGCGACATCGCCTTCGAGGACGTCGACTTTGCCTACAACCCGAACGAGCCCGTGCTGCGCGCGATCTCGACCCGGATACCGGCGGGCACGATCTGCGCGCTCGTCGGCCCGAGCGGCGCGGGCAAGAGCACCTTCGCCAATCTCGTCCCGCGATTCTACGACCCCGAAAAGGGCCGCGTAACCGTTGACGGCGTCGACGTCCGGTCGCTCCGCCTCGCCGACCTGCGGCGGAACATCGCCGTGGTTTCGCAGGACCCCGTGCTCTTCAACGACACCGTCTACAACAACCTGCTCCTCGGCCGGGAGGGCGCCTGCCGGGCGGACGTGGAGCAGGCCGCGCGCAACGCCTACGCCCACGACTTCATATCCGGTTTTCCCCAGGGCTACGACACCCAGGTCGGCGAGAGGGGCGCGAAGGTTTCCGGGGGCCAGAGGCAGCGCCTGGCCCTCGCCCGCGCCTTCCTGCGCGATGCGCCCATCCTGATCCTCGACGAGGCAACTTCCGCCCTCGATTCGGAAAGCGAGGCGGCAATCCAGGCGGCGCAGGCGAAGCTGGTGGTCGGAAAGACCGTGCTGATCATCGCGCACAGGTTCAGCACCATTCGCGACGCCTCGCTCATCCTTGTCTTCGACCGAGGCTCCATCGTCGCCAGCGGCGACCATTCGACGCTATACGCGACGAACGGGCTCTATCGCTCGCTCTACGACCAGCAGAGAACCGAGGCCGTCTGAGAGGTCGGCGCCCGCACCGATCCATGCCGCAGACTCCGAGGATCCTCGTCATCAGGCGGCGCTACCTGGGCGACGTGGTGCTGCTCGGGTCCCTCTTCCGGAACCTGCGGCTCCATTGGCCCGGCGCCCACATCGCGGCGCTGGTCGAGCCCGCGTATTCCGGGATCCTCGCCCTGAATCCGGACGTGGACGCGGCGCTGGCGCCCCCGATGGGCGCCTCGGCATGGCCGGGCTTCCTCATGCGGCTTCGCTCGGCGGGCTACACACACGTCCTCGACATCGACAACACGGAAAAGACCGCGCTCATCGCCCGGCTGAGCGGCGCGCCCTTCCGGGTCGCGCTGCATCACGGGGCGCATCCGCTCAAGCTGCGGGCCCTGTACACCCACGCCGCGCACGATCCTGCCGAGGCGCACGAGGCCCAGCCGATCAGCGAATACTACCTAAAGGCACTCGGGCCGGCCGGCGTTCCCGTCGCGACCCGCGAGATCCGCCTAGTGGCGCGCGAGTCCGATGTCGCCGACTGGCGGCGCTTCGTGGGCGCCCAGGGACGGACGCTCCTCGTGCATCCCGGCAGCCGAAGCGCTTGCCGCATCTGGCCGACGGACCGGTTTGCGGCCGTGTGCGACCGCGTCCAGGACGAGCTCGGCGCCCAAGTGGTGCTCGCGGGGGGCCCCGCGGAGCGCCGCCTCGTCGCGGAGATCCGCAGCCAGGCCAGGTCCCACGTCCTCGCGCTCGACGAGGCCCCGTCGCTGCCCCGCCTCGCGGCCCTCGCTCGCGCGAGCACGGCCCTTCTCTGCCACGACAGCGGGCCCATGCACATAGCTGCGGCGGTCGGCACCCCGGTTGTCGCTCTCTACGGATCCCAAAACCCCGTCCTCTTTCGCCCCGCGGGACAGGGCCACGCGCTGCTCGCTCCCCCCATGCCGTGCACCCCGTGCGTCGCGCCTGCCGCGTGCGTGCCGGGCGACTCGTACCGCAACTACTGCGTCCGCAGGCTGACGGTCGACCAGGTCTTCGGCGCCGTGAGGGCGGTGCTCGCCCGCGCGCCCTGACGGCCGCGCCGTCCCGGCCCCCCCGAGCGGGCTCCGCCCTGCCCCTTGACGGTGGGGAAAACCTCCGCATCGTCCTCTTGTGCGCACGACCGCAGGATGGATTGCAGCCCTGGTCCTTGGGGGCGCGGGCGTGTTCTGGTGGCAGCGATCCCAGATCGCCAGCCTGCGTCAGCAGGTCGCCCGCCAGGGCGCCGCCCTCGAGGACAGCCGGGAGCGCGTGGACGAACTCTCCCGCCTCGTTACGGGGCCGACGGCATATCGGCCACTGCCGGCCAGGGTGAGCCCGCGCGCCGAGCGCGATTACGACGGCGCCGCCGTTCGCGCCGAGGAGCGGCGCGTCATCCTCGGCCAATACCGGGACGTCCTCGCTCGGATGGACCTGCCGCCGGCGACCGCGTCCGGCCTAGAGGATTTGCTCACCGACCGCGTCGAGGCGTTCCTGGACGCCCAGGACGCAGCCAAGCGGCAGGGTTTCGCGGAGGGTTCGGCCGAGACGGAAGGCGCCGTGGCCGCCGCAATCGCCGCCAATGACCGTGAAATCGCCGACTTTCTGGGGCCGGACGCCGACCGGCGCCTCAACCGGATTCTCGTTCCAGCTGCCGCCCAGCCCGCCGTCATGCCGGAGGCGGCCGCCCCGCCGGTCGTGGTCACTGTCGTCGTGCAGGCTCCACAGGCGCCGGACTACGGGAACGCGGCGGCGCAGCCCGCGGTCTCTTACGCCGACAACCCTTACAGCCCCTATTACTTCTATCCCTACCCGGGGTTCTTTGTCGTCGGCACCCCCGCGCATGGTTTCGCGGCTGCGCGTTCCGGACCCGCGAGGCAGCATCGGGGCATTCTCGGGCCGCGGCCCCGCTACAGCCAGCCGCGCTAATGTTTTGCCTCCCGGGACGGCCAGCGGCATCCAAGGCACGCAGCAGATGCCGGGCGAACCCCACAGATTCAGCAGAGCGGCCGAGGACCTGATCGCGTCGCTGAGGCGGATCCCGTCTGAGGATCCGAGGGGAATGCGCAGGCGCCCTTCGCGCGAGCTCGTCGATCTGATCGACGGCCTCCGGGCAAAGCACGGGATAGGGAGGCCCACGGCCGAGCAGGCGATACGCGACCTTTGGCCCGAGATCGTCGGCCCTGCAAACGCCTCCTATTCGCACGCCGTTCGCATCGACGAGCGCGGACGGCTTGTTGTCCACGCTTCGCATGCGGTGGTCAGGAACGAGCTCTTCCTCAACCGGGGCGAAATCATCGAGCGGATCCGGCGGATACCCGGGTGCGCCAAGATCTCCCGATTGCAGCTTTCCCAGGGTTGAGCGGCGCCCAAAGATTGGGCTTGCGCCGCACAGCAGGGCTTTTGAAGTTATTCCCTTGCGTCAGTGGGATCCAGTCAGTTGGGGATCCCGCCATGACTGGTCCGGCATCCCGCCGGATTTGAACGGTGACGCCGGCTAAGCCGGGGTTCTTCCCCCGGCGGCGCGGGCGGCACGGGGCCTGAAAGGGCTCCCTACAGTCGTGTAATTCAACTACATAACAATGCCAACAGTCGCAAAGCCAGAGATCATCGCCGAATACAAAACACACGAAAAGGACACCGGCTCGAGCGAAGTGCAGGTCGCACTCCTCACAGCGCGCATCAACCACCTGACCGAACATCTCCGCACGCACCGGAAGGACTTCCACTCCCGCCGCGGGCTCCTGCAGATGGCGAGCCGCCGCCGCAAGCTGCTCGACTACCTCAAGAAGCACAACCTGCCGAAATACAACGAATTGCTGCAGAAACTGAATCTGCGCAAATAACGCTTTCCTCAAACGGGCGACTCGATCCGCGGGTCGCCCGTTGTCGTCAAGACACTCGACACAGGTCCGGGGCATTTCCGTTTGCCGCCTCGGCAGGCCCCACAGAATCCAG
>DATNHT010000010.1:0-13797 GCA_035604815.1 Opitutaceae bacterium | reverse complement strand
CGGCCGCGGCCGCGAGCCAGGCCGTCCAGATCAGGTTCTTCGGGGCCATGACGAAAGGCAAACGCGCCACGGAACCAAGGCAACACAGGGTTTCGCCGCCGCGCTCAAACCGGGGCCGCCTGCTCCATCGGCAGCGTCCTTAGCCGCAGCTCCGGGTTCTTCTCCGCGAAATAGCGCAGGGTCCAATCGTTCGGGAAAAGCACGACCGGCTGCTCCAGACTGTCCGCGCCAAAGCTGACGCCGGTCGCCACGACCAGGCCCGACGGATTCGTGAGGGCCGGGTGGGGCTCTATCCAGCGCAGGAGGTTCCAGGGCGCCGGTTCGAGGCGCGAGTCCGCCCCATATTCGCTTTTCAGCCGGTACTGCACGACCTCGAATTGGAGCGAGCCGACGGCCGCAAGAAGCGTCGACCCCGGTGGGGCCGAGCGGGCCGTGAGCGACTGGACCACGCCCTCCTGCAGGAGCTGCTCCAGGCCCGCCCTGTATTTCTTGGAATCGGACGGATTCGGGTTCGATATGAAGGCGAAGACCTCCGGCGGAAATCGCGGGATCTCGTCGAACAGGATCGAGCGGTCCTCGGTGAGCGTGTCGCCTATCCCGAACGCATCGTGGCCGACAAGCCCGATGACGTCGCCGGGCCAGGCCTCGTCGACAGTCTCGCGGTCCTGGCCGAAGAGCTTGTGCGAGGACGACAGACGCACGTTCTTGCCGGTCTGCGCATGCACGACCGGCATGTCGCGGCGGAACCTGCCGGAGCAGACCCTCAGGAACGCGATCCGGTCGCGGTGCTTGGGGTCCATGTTGGCCTGGATCTTGAAGATGAAGCCCGAAAACTTGCCGCCGTCCAGGGGCACCTCGCGGGGGACGCCGCCGGCGACGCTGCGGCGCGCCTGCGGCGCAACCGAGTCCGCGAGAAACCCGTCGAGCAGGAGCTGGATTCCGAAGTTGTTGACCGCGCTCCCGAAATAGACCGGCGTCTGCCTTCCCGCCCGGACGGCATCGATGTCGAACGGATGACCCGCGCCGTCGAGCATCGCGAGCTGCTCGGCGACCTCGGCAATTGTGGCCTCGTCCAGCCTGGCGCGCACCACGGGATCCCCGAGCGAGGCGACCTGGACCGGAGTCCGGTATTCGCCGCCCGGCACGCGCTCGAAGAGATGGACCCGCCTCGACCTCCGGTCGAAGACGCCCCGGAACGAGGGTCCGTTCCCAAGCGGCCAGACGACCGGCGACGCCTGGATGCCGAGCACGGCCTCAAGCTCGTCGAGAAGCGCGATCGGGTTGCGCGTCGGCCTGTCGAACTTGTTCATGAACGTGAAGATCGGGATGCCGCGGCGTCGGCAGACCTCGAACAGCTTGCGCGTCTGGGCCTCCACGCCCTTGGCCGCGTCGATCACCATGAGCACCGCGTCCACGGCCGTGAGCACGCGGTAGGTGTCCTCCGAGAAGTCCTTGTGGCCCGGCGTGTCGAGCAGGTTCACCGCGAGGCCGCTGTAGTCGAACTGGAGGACTGTCGAGCTGACCGAGATCCCGCGCTGCCTCTCCAGCTCCATCCAGTCCGACGTGGTGGCGCGCTGGTTCTTCCTGTCCTTCACGGCCCCGGCCAGATGGATCGCGTTTCCGTAGAGGAGGAACTTCTCCGTCAGCGTCGTCTTGCCCGCATCGGGGTGCGAAATGATCGCGAAGGTGCGCCGGCGCGCGATTTCAGCGGCAATATCCATCGTAAACGGTCAGTAGAAACCCGCGGACGGCGCGATGGAAGTCTTTTCGGGACGACCGGACCGCCCTCACTTTGGGCTTTTCCGCGGGGCGGCGCCGGCGATCATCCGTGAATGTCGGTACCGTCGTTCAAGCTCAAGGCGAACGCCAATGCCCGGGTCCTCTCGGGCCATCCTTGGGTGTTCGCGAACGAGGTCGAGGCGGCTCTGCCGCCCGAGTGCGACGGCGAGGTCGTGGAATGTCGCGACCGGACGGGCCGGCTGCTCGGCACGGGTATCTGCAACGGCCGCTCCCAGATCGTGTGGCGCCGGTTGTCCAGGGAGCGTGTGACTCTCGACGCGGCCCACATCGAGGGAGCCCTTGAACGGGCGATAGGAAGACGGGCGGCCGGCCCGTTCCGGCGGCTCGTCTGGTCGGAATCGGACGACCTTCCCGGGGTTGTCGCCGACCAGTACGGAGAGGCCTTGGTCGTTCAAATCCAGACGCTGGCGATGGAGAAGAGGTCGGCCCTTGTGGGGGACCTGTTCGACCGGCTGCTCCACCCCGCCGAGATCATCTTTCGCAACGACGCGCAGGTCCGCAGGCTCGAAGGCCTGGGAACCGAAGTCCACACGCGCTCGGGCAGGCCCTGGGAGGCGCGATGGACCCTTATCGACGGACTCGAGACGTGGCTCGACCTGATGGGCGGCCAGAAGACGGGTTTCTACCTGGACCAGCGGGCTCAGCACGGGGCGGTGGCGAGATACTGCGCGGGGAAAAGGGTGCTCGATGCCTTCTGCAACCAGGGCTCGTTTGCGCTGAGCGCCGGACGGGCCGGCGCTTCCACGGTGCTCGGCCTCGACAGCGCGCCGGAGGCTGTCGAGGCGGCGCGCCGCAGCGCCGCCCGCAACGGCATCGGGGCGCAGTTCGAGGTCGCGAATGTCTTTGACTGGCTCAACGACCCCGCGAACAAGGCCGGGCCGGCGTGGGACGTGATCATCCTCGACCCTCCCCCGTTCGCCAAGTCCAAGTCGGCGCTCGAGGGCGCGCTCAGGGGGTACAAGGAGATCAACCTTCGCGCCATGCAGCGTCTGTCGCCGGGGGGCGTCCTTGCGACCTACACGTGCTCCCATCACATGCAGGATGCCGACCTGAGGGGCGTGCTCTCGGCCGCCGCCGCCGACGCCAGGCGGCGGGCGCGCGTGCTCGAATTCTGCCACCAGCCTCCCGACCACCCCGTGCTCGTCTCGATGCCTGAAAGCGAGTACCTGCGCGGCTACATCGTCCGGGTCGAGTGAAGCCGGCAGGCGGGCCTCTGCGCAGGCTTGCAACGGGGCCCGGCCTCTCGAAACTCCGTCCCATGCCCCGGCCGGTCAGTGCGCTGCTCATCGACGACGAGCCCCATGTTCGCGTGGTGTTTCGCGTCCTCCTGAAACAGCTTGGAATCCAGACCGTCTGGGAGGCCGGCGACGGGGCATCCGCGCTCGAGATGGCGTCCGCGCACCTTCCCGAGGTCGTCCTTCTCGACATCAATCTCCCCCAGATCGGGGGGCTCGAGGTCCTTGCGAGGCTGAAGGCCGCCCATCCGTCCATGCCCGTCATCATCGTCTCCTCGCAGAGCACGATGAAGACGGTCATCCAGACCCGCGAGCTGGGCGCCGAGGCGTACGTGCTCAAGCACGCCCCGAAGGCGGAGGTGCTTCAGATGATTTCCGACGCCTTCGACAACATCGCCGCAAACACGGGCAACGCCGCCAAAGGGGCGGCGGACGGCGGGAACCCCGCGGCGCCCGCCTGAGGGCCGCCGGCGGCGGGTCAGAGCTTTCCGCCGTAGATCGCGGAGGCTCCCAGTTCCTCCTCGATCCTCAGGAGCTGGTTGTACTTCGCGATGCGGTCCGTGCGGCAAAGCGAGCCCGTCTTGATCTGGCCCGCGTTGGTGGCGACCGCGATGTCCGCGATCGTGACATCCTCGGTTTCTCCGGACCTGTGGGAGATAACGGCGGTGTAGCCCGCCTCCCTCGCCATCTCGACGGCGTCGAGCGTCTCGGTCAGCGTGCCTATCTGGTTCACCTTTATCAGGATCGAGTTGGCGACGCCGGCGTCTATGCCTCTCCTCAGGAAATCGGTGTTCGTGACGAAGATGTCGTCACCCACAAGCTGCACCTGGTCGCCGATTTCATCGGTGAGCGCCTTCCAGGTCTCCCAGTCGTTTTCGGCGCAGCCGTCCTCGATCGAGATGATCGGGTATTTCCCGATGAGCTCCTTGTAATAGGCGACCATCTGGCCCCCGCTCAGGGCGCGGCCGCCCGATTTCTTGAACACGTAGCGCTTCTTTTCCGACGCGTAGAACTCGGACGCTGCGGGATCGAGCGCGAGCGCGACGTCCCTGCCAAGCTTGTAACCCGCCTGTTTGACCGCCAGGGAGATTGCGTCGAGCGCGGCCTCGTTTGACTCGAGCTTCGGCGCAAATCCGCCCTCGTCTCCCACCGCAGTCGAGAGGCCCTTTGCCTTGAGCACCTTCTTGAGCGTATGGAAGACCTCGCAACCCATGCGCAGCCCCTCGGCAAACGTATCCGCGCCGATCGGCATGATCATGAATTCCTGGAAGTCTATGGGGGCGTCGGAATGGGCGCCGCCGTTCAGGACATTCATCATCGGCACGGGCAGGACCTTGGCGTTGGGCCCGCCGATGTATTTGTAGAGCGGCTGGCCAAGGGCGGCCGCGGCCGCCTTCGCGGTCGCCAGGGAGACGCCGAGTATCGCGTTCGCGCCGAGCCTCGACTTGGTCTTCGTCCCGTCGAGGGCGATCATCGCCCGGTCGACAGCGACCTGGTCGACGGCGTCGAGGCCCACGAGGGCGCGCGCGATCTTTGACCTGACGTTCGCGACGGCCTTCAGGACGCCCTTGCCCGAGAAGCGCCTGCTGTCGGCGTCGCGCAACTCTATGGCCTCGAACTCCCCCGTCGATGCGCCGGAAGGGACTGCCGCTCGGCCGAGAGCGCCCGAGGCGAGTCTCACGTCGACCTCAACGGTCGGGTTTCCGCGGGAATCAATGATCTCGCGGGCGGTGATCGAGGCGATGGATGTGTTCATGGAAGGAAGGCGGGAATAGGAAGACCCATCAGAGGCGAGACCGGCCTCCGGGGAAAGTCCAAAATGGGCCCTCCGGGCCCCCTCAGAACGGCGCGCGCGTCCCGCCCAGCTTGCGCAGCAGACGGGACACCGGCCCAGTTGGCTTGGGGCGTGCGTCCACGGGAACCTGCTCGATGAATCCGCGCTGGGTCGCCAGCGCCACCACCGAGATTCCGTCGTAGTTGCGCGCCGCCAGGCGTTCGCGGGTCAGCAGGGCCCTGGGCACCTGGTCCAGGTGCCCCTCGTAGGCCGCGGCGTGAAGCGGGGTGTCGCCGTTGTCGTTGCGGATCATGAGGAGCTCTCCCGTGAGCCGGCCCGGCGGAATCTTTCCCAGCTGTCCGGTCTCCGCGGCTGCGTGGGTCGCGGTGAAGCCGGTCTTGCTTGGGATCGAGAGGTTTTCAAAGGTCAGCAGGTCCATCGGCACCTGCTCCAGGTGGCCGGAGATTGCCGCCGCGTGAAGCACGGTGTCGCCGGCGTTGGTCTGGGTGCGCATGGCCGCGCCCGTGAGCAGCGCGGGAGGCAATTGGTCGAGGTGCCCGTTGAACGCCGCGACGTGAAGCACGGTCTCCCCGCCGACGTTTTGGCGGGCCAGGTTGTCCGCCGTTAGGAACTCGGATGGGATGCGGTCGATCGTCCCGTGCTCCGCGGCCTCGTGCAGCAGCGTGTTTCCCAGGTCGTTGCCACGGACGAGGACGGATGGGGTCAGCAGCTCGGCCGGAATCTGCCCGAGGCTGCCGTGGGCCGCCGCCGTGTGGAAGACGGAGTAGCCCGCATTGCTGCGGATCGAGAGGTTCTCCGCCGTGAGCACCCCACGCGGGACCTGGTCGAGGTGGCCCCCGATTGCGGCATGGTGGAGGGGGGTGTACCCGGCGTCGTTCTTCAGCGTGAGGTACTTCTCGCTCAGCGCCTCGGGCGGCAGGTTGCGCAGCTCACCGTACCTGGCGGCCGTGTGGATCCGCGTGTGGCCCGCTGAATTGCGCGCTGCGAGAGCTGCAGCCGACATGGGTGCTGGATCGGCCATCTGCTTGGTGGCGCACATGGAATCCGGAGCGTCGGGCCGAGGCAAATCAAAAGGCCGCCCTGAGAATGCGCCGTCGCAAGGGTTTGTATTTGCCAACCCCGGCCCCCATACCTACTCGTTGGCGCATGTATCCAGGGGACCCCACTCCGGCAGCGCCCAAGGATGCCATCCTGGTCATCGACGACGAGCAGCCGATGCTCGAGGCGTTTGTTGCCTGCCTTTCGCCCTACTTCGACGTCACCTCGGCCACCAACACGAGGGACGCCGACTTTATCCTGCGGAAAAAGGAGTTCAAGGTCGTCATCAGCGACCACCTGATGCCCGGGGGCAACGGGATGAGCTTCCTGGTCCGCGCGCGGGAGGAGTATCCGAGGATGAGCCGGATCCTCGTCACGGGATACATGAAGCCCGAGATGCTGATGCGCAGCGTGAACGAGGCCGCGCTCTTTCGCTACCTGCTCAAGCCCATCACGTTTTCCGAGCTCATCAGGGTCGTGCAGGAGGCCGCGGCGGCAAACGGTTCGAAGGATGGGTGATCGCCATGGCCGACCAGGCGTCCGTGACGCGGGGGCTTCCGGTGGTCCTGGTCGTTGACGATGAGCCGGTGCAGCTCGAGATTATCCGCCAGGAGCTGCGCAATTTAGTCGAGCTGGACTCGGCGACCTCCGCGGCCGAGGCCACCAAGTGCCTGGCGGCGCGCCATTATGACGTCATCGTCTGCGACCAAATGCTGCCCGGGGAGCAAGGCCTGGATTTCCTTGTCCGGGCGATGGAGGAGGCGCCGTCGACCCGGCGGATCCTGATGACGGGATACACGAACGTCGAATTCATATCGAGGAGCACCGTCATCGCGGGGCTGTCCGCCTGCCTTGTGAAGCCCCTCAAGCCGGCCGAGGTCGCGGGCGCAATCAAGGCCGCGCTCGCCCCTTGACCCGGCCCGGGAATGCCCTTCTTAGCCTCGAGCGGACAAAAGGGGCGGTCGGGCTGCGGCTTGAGCGCAGCAGCCCCTTGAGCGCGCCCTGGTAGATCAGTTCGCCGCCGTCCGGTCCCCCGCCGGGGCCCAGCTCGACGATGTAGTCGGCTTCGGCGATAAGGTCGAGGTTGTGCTCGATCACGACGACGGTGTGGCCCTGGTCGACGAGCGAATGCAGGACGCCGATCAGCCTTTCGCAGTCGCTAAGGTGGAGGCCGATGGTCGGCTCCTCCAGGATGTAGAGGTTTCTCGGAAGGGCGCCCCGGCTGCGCTCCCTGTAGGTGGCCAGGCCCCTCGAGAGCTCGGTGACGAGCTTGAGCCTCTGGGCCTCGCCGCCGGACAAGGTAGACGAACTCTGGCCGAGCGTCAGGTAGCCGAGGCCGCAGTCCCCCATGAGCCGGCATACCTGCGAAAGCTCCGAGTGGAAGCCGAAGAATTGCGCCGCCTCCTCGAACGTGAGCCGGAGCACCGCCCCGATGGTCAGCCCCTTCCAAGCGACGTCCGACAGCTCGGGTCCGTACCGCATGCCCTGGCAGTCGTCGCACGGGAGGTAGGTGTCGGGCATGAACGCCATCTCGAGCCGGATCCGGCCCGCGCCCTCGCACGTCGGGCACCGGCCCCCGACCGTGTTGAACGAGAAGCGAGAGGCCGTGTATCCGCGAATCTTGGACTCAGGAAGCGACGCGAAGAACCCCCTTATCAGGTCGAATATCCCCAGGTAGGTCGCCGGCGTCGAGCGCGGCGTCTTCCCGATCGGAGACTGGTCCACCTCGATGACGGAGCGAAAGCCGTCCGCGTTGCGCAGCTCCGTGAAATGGGGCGTCTTGTCGCCGCAGGACCGCGCGAACTCGCGCCCGGTGAGCCTCGGCTTGCCGGCCTTTATCGCGCACGAGGCGGCGGGGCCCAGCAGGTCCCGGAAGAGCGTCGACTTGCCCGCGCCGCTGGGCCCGGCGACGATCGTCAGACGGCCCTGGGGAAGCCGCAGGTCGATCCCCCTGAGGTTGCGGTGGCGGGCGCCGCGGAGCTCGACCCAGGGTTCTCGCAGGGCCGCGCCCAGTGGCCGGTACGCGCCCCGCGCCGGATGATTGATGCCGCGCGAGAGGAAGATGCCTGTGAGGGACGAGTCGTTCCCCTTGATCTCGCCGGGGGTCCCGCGGGCCAGAAGCTCGCCGCCATGCACACCGGCGCCCGGGCCCAGGTCGATGATGAGGTCCGCCCGCTCCATGAGCTCGTCGTCGTGCTCGACGACGACGAGCGTGTTGCCCTTGTCGCGCAGGGCGGTCAGGGTGGAGATCAGCCGCCTGTTGTCGCGCGCATGGAGGCCGATGCTGGGTTCGTCCAGGACGTACAGCACCCCCGCGAGGTTGGTTCCGAGCTGCGCGGCGAGGCGGATGCGCTGGGCTTCGCCTCCCGAGAGCGTCTTTGTCGGCCGGTCGAGCGAGAGGTAGCCGAGTCCCACGTGGTCCATGAACCTGAGGCGCTCCCGGATCTGCGGGACGATGTCGCGGGTGACGAGCCTGCCGCGCTCATCGAGGTCCAGGGCCTCCAGGTTTGCAATGAGCTCTCGCGGCGGGCATCCCAGGAGGGACGGGAGCGAGAGGGGCGGCCGCCTCCCCTTGAAGTGGAGCTTTACGGCGCGGGAGACCCGGTTGAGCCTTTCGCCGTGGCAAACGGGGCAGGGGCCGCCGCCCTCGCCGCTGGCGTCGCCTGGGCCAAGGCCGAGCTGGCGCAGGCGCTCCGCGTTCTCGTCCCGCCCCTCGTCCTCGGGCTCGAGCATCCACGGGTAGATCCTGCCGTGCCCGCGGCACGCGGGACACCAGCCCCGCGACGAGTTGAACGAGAAATCCTTTGGGTCGAGCTCGGGGAAGGACTCCCCCGTCTCGATGTCCGTGCGCGTGGTCGAAAACCAGGAAATGACGTCTCCCGCCGCGGTGAGCAGGAAGCATGCGCCCTTTCCGACCTCCAGGGCGCGGTCGAGCGCGCGGCCCGGCTGCGCGGCCGCCTTTAGGTCGGAAACGACCACCTCGATGTCGTGCTCCTTGTAGCGGTCGAGCTTCTGAAACGCGTCGACCCGCGTGAGCTTCCCGTCCGCGCGCATGAGTGCGTACCCCTGCCTCCGGATCCAGTCCGCCATCGGCTGGTGGTGGCCCTTGCGGCCCCGGATCAGGGGCGCGCAAAGGTAGAGGTGCCTGGCCCTGCGCGCACTCGGCGTCGCGAGCACGCGCAGGAGCAGCTTCCTGAGCGCCCCGGCCGAGAGCGGCGTCACCGGGCGATCCGTGTCGGGGTGGTGCTGGACGCCCAGGCGCGCGTAGAGGAGGCGCAGGTACTGGGCCGCCTCGGTGATCGTGGCGACGGTGGACTTGAGCGACCCGCGCGTGGCGCGCTGCTCGATGGCAACCGCGGGCGGGATGCCGGTCAGCCGGTCGAGCGCCGGCCGCGGCATCTGTTCGACGAACTGGCGGGCATAGGGCGACATCGACTCCATGAACCGCCGCTGGCCCTCCGCAAAGACGATGTCGAATGCGAGGGTCGACTTTCCGGACCCGGACACGCCGGTGACGACGGTGAGCTGGCGCAGGGGAATGGAGACCGACAGGTTCTTCAGGTTGTTCTCGCGGGCCCCCACCACCTCGATCGAGATGCCGGCGGCCGGCGCGGCCAAGCCCGCGTCCGCGGAGTCCGCGGCTTCGGAGCTTGGCAGGTCGGCCTGTTTCGCGTCCTCCTCGAGCGCCGCCCGCATGAACGCGGACGTCGCGGCGCCGGCCCGCGCGATCACCTCGGGCGGCCCCTCGGCGACGATCCGCCCGCCGCCGTCGCCGGCCTCCGGGCCGACTTCGAGGATCCAGTCGGCCGCCTTGAGCACATCGAGGTTGTGCTCGATCACGACGAGGCTGTGGCCGCGATCGACGAGGGCCCCCAGGACGTCGAGCAGTCTGGCGATGTCGTGCCGGTGGAGCCCCGTCGTCGGCTCGTCGAGAAGCAGCAGCGCCCCCGCCTCGCCCGGCAGGGCGCCCAGGTAGCGCACGAGCTTGAGCCTCTGCGACTCGCCGCCGCTCAGGGTGTTGAGCGGCTGACCCAGGGAGAGATAGCCCAGTCCGACCGAGCTCAGGGACGCAAGCCGGTGCCGGATCTGCGCCGAATCCTCGAAGACGCGCAGGGCCTCGGTCACGCTCATCCCGAGGATGTCGGCCACGGTTGTCCCTTTCCATTCGACTGCCAGGACCTCCGCCTTGAAGCGCCGGCCCTCGCATACGGGGCAGGGCACGAAGACATCCGACAGGAACTGCATCTCCACGCGCTCGTAGCCGAGCCCGTGGCAGTGATCGCAGCGGCCGTCCCCGCTGTTGAACGAGAAGCTGGACGGTCCCATCCCGGCCCGCTGGGCGCCCGGGGTTCCGGCAAAAAGTTCGCGGATAAGGTCCCACGCCTCAACGTAGAGCGCGGGGTTAGAGCGGGGGGTACGGGAGATCGGCCCCTGGTCCACGAGGACGGCCTCGGAGACGGCGTCCGCCCCGCGAATCGCGGCGAATGTCGCCGGGTCCTCTGCGGGCAGCCCCTTGTGCGCCAGCAGCCCCTGGTAGATCACGTTGTCCAGGAGCGTCGACTTGCCGGAGCCGGAGACCCCGCTGAGGCAGACGAAGCGGCGCAGCGGGATCCTGAGGTCGAGCCCCCGGATGTTGTGCTTTTCCGCGCGGTCGAACTCCAGGGCCGGGTGGCCCCTGGGAACGGCCCGGCGCGCCCCGGGCCTGGCGATCCGCCTCCTCCCCGAGAAGTACGCCCCGGTGATGCTCTCGGGGTCGCGCAGCATCCGCTCCACCGGGCCCTGGAAGACGACGTGGCCCCCGCGGGCGCCCGGTTCCGGCCCGATCTCGATGACGTGGTCGGCCGCCCGGATCATCGACTCGTCGTGCTCGACCACGACCACGGTGTTGCCGGCCTCCACGAGCGAGCGGATGATCGCGACCAGGCGGCCGACGTCCCTCGGGTGGAGGCCGACGCTCGGCTCGTCCATCACAAAGAGCGTGTCGACGAGCGAGGTGCCGAGGCAGCCCGTCAGGTTGACGCGCTCCACCTCGCCGCCCGAGAGGGTGCGCGACGGCCGGTCGGGGGTGAGATAGCCCAGGCCGACCTCCCGCAGGTAGCTGAGGCGGGCGAGGATCGAGTCGAACGCGAGCTCCGCCTGCCTCTCGCCGGCGGCCGGCCTGGAGGCGCGGACCAGCTCGAGGAGGCGGTCAACGGGCTGCGCATAGAGCTCCGGCAGCGTGAGGCCCTTCCACTTCCAGCAGAGCGCCTCGGGCTGCAGCCTGGTTCCGCCGCAGGCCGGGCACGGGTTGTACGAGCGGTAGCGCGACAGGAACACGCGCACATGCATCTTGTACGTGTTCTTCTCCAGCCAGCGGAAGAATCCCTTCACCCCGTACCAGTATTTCGGCCACTCCTTGCCGTTCTCGGCGCCGTAGCCCGGCTCGCCCTCGACCACGAAGGCGCGCTGCTCCGGCGTCAGCCGCCCGAATGCGATGTCGGTCGGGATCCCCCTCCTTCTGGCGAAGACGCGCAGGTCGTCCTTCGACGCGCTGTAGACGGCGCCCTCCCAGCACCGGATCGCCCCCCCGTCGATCGAGAGCGAGGGGTCGGGAATCGCGAGGCGGTAGTCGATGTCAATGACCCGGCCGAATCCCCGGCACCTGGGGCAGGCGCCGAGCGGGGAATTGAACGAGAACAGCGGCGGCGTTGCGGCGCGGAACTTGCGGCCCGTCTTGGGCGAATGAAGTCCGCGGGAGTAGTGGCCGAGCTCGGAAAGCCCCTCGCCGGCAAAGATGCGGACCTCGCCCCGGCCGAAGTGCATCGCCGTCTCCACCGCCTCCGTGAAGCGCACCATGCTCGCCGCCTCGGTGCGGACCCGGTCCTGCACGACGTAGATACGGCCGGCGCCCGACAGGGCGCCCGGATCGGCCAGCAACTCCTCGACGCGGTGGACGGCGAGATCCGAGTCTATCGCCTTCGCGGCGAGGACCCGGACGTAGGCCTGGTTCTTCAGGCTCGAGAGGATCTCGGCCCAGGCGAGGTTCTCCGGCCGGACCACCTCGAACGCTATGACGACCGGGACGCCGGGATTGGACGCGAGCGTCTTCCTCCAGACCGTCTGCGGATTGTCGTCGTCGACCCTCTCGCCGGTGTCCGGGTCGAAGCACTCCGCGACATGGCTGAACCACACCTTGAAGAAGTCTGTCAGCTCGGTCATCGTCCCCACGGTGGATCGAGAGGACTTCACCGTGTTGGTCTGCTCGATCGCTATCGACGGCCGGATGTTCTCGATGGAGTCGACGCGGGGTTTGTCGAGCAGCTCGAGGAACTGCCTCGTGTACGCGCTGAACGTCTCGACATAGCGGCGCTGCCCCTCGGCATGGAGCGTTTCGAACACGAGCGAGCTCTTGCCGGCGCCGCTGAGCCCGGTGACGACGACGTAGCGGCCGAGCGGGACGTCGAGGTCAAAGCCCTTCAAGTTGTTCTGGCGCACGCCGCGCAGCCGGATGCATTCCGGCTTCGACGGGGAAGCGCCGGATCGTTCCCGAGGGTTGCCGGTCACGGGCGGGGGGCGGGTTCGGTGTCCCGCAGGAGGGATTCGAAAAGGCCGATGTGGGCGCCCACCTGCGTCGCCGGGTCGAAGGCGCCTCGCGCGAAGGCCCGCGCCTCGCCGGCGCGTTCGGCGCGTTCGGCCGGCGTGTCGGACGCAAGCCTGGCGAGCGCGGCCCTGAACCCCTCGTGGTCGCCCTGGGCGACGACGAAACCCGTGCGCCCCGCGACCATGCATTCCCGGATGCCGAGCGCCTGGCAGGCCACCGCCGGGAGCCCGTTCGACTGCGCCTCGATCAGGGCGTTCGACAGCGCCTCCTCGCGGGAGGCGTGAACGGCGATGTCGGCGGCCCTGTAATAGGCGACGGGGTCGGGCTGAAACCCGAGGAAGCGGATCCGCCCCGCGGCCCCGGTTCGCGCGGCGAGCCGCGCGCACCGGGCGAGTTCCGGCCCGTCGCCCAGAAACCACAGCCTCCAATCCCAGTCCGCCCTCAGGCCGGCGGCGATCTCGACCAGCGCCCGCTGGTTCTTCTCCGGCCTGAACATGCCGACCGACAGCAGGACCGTCGATCCCGGCCCCGCGCCGAGCCCGGCGCGCAATTGCTCGTCGCGGGCGCCCGGCGACGCGGGAAAGGCGAGCGCGTTGTGAATCGCTGACACCCGGCCCGGGTCGAAGCCGTGGCGCGACACGAGCTCGGCGGCCGCCTCGCGGCTGTTGGCGACGACGTGCGCCGCCCGGCGCACGGAGGAGTAGTAGAACCAGGGCAGCCGCCCGCCTGCCCGCAGGGTCGCGACGACCCTCGTCCCGAGCCCGCCGCCCGACGCCCGCCGCTGGATCCGCCCTGCGAAGCAGTTCGCGGTCTTTCCCATGCAAAGGACGATGTCGGGAGCGGTTCCCAGCACGGTCCGCAGGAGGCCGGGTGCAAACCAGTCGACCCCGGTGTCAAAGGACTGCAGCGAGAGGGGCCTGGCGGGGCCCGGGCCTGCGAGGCGGCCGCCGGGCCGGAATGTGACCAGCAGCGCGGCGTGGCCCAGAACGCCGAATTCCCTGCAGAGCAGGATGGACTGCCTTTCCGTACCCCCGCTGCGCAGATGGTCCTGCAGGACTGTGATTTTCATTGCCCGGAAGTCCTGCCGGGGGAAAGTGGCATGGCCGATGAGCTCACCTTTCGCCCACCTTCTCGTGCGATGGCTTGTCCTGGCTCTGGGCGTGGTGATCGCCACCCACCTGATCCCCGGGATTCATTGCAGCGACCTCGGGGCGCTGATCGCCGTCGTCGTGCTCCTTAGCTTCTTCAACGCCATCCTGAAGCCGGTGCTGGTGCTGTTCACGCTGCCGTTCATAATCGTAACGATGGGGCTTGGTATAGTCGTTATCAATGCCATCCTGTTTTTGTTT
>DATNHT010000009.1:0-27157 GCA_035604815.1 Opitutaceae bacterium | reverse complement strand
TGCCAAAACAAAGGATGCGCGAGACATGACACCCTCCATGTACCTCAAAGGTAATCGGATAGGCAATTGACATTAAGACTTTTAAAGGATCGTCGGCCGCGGGTTCGAGTACCGCCCTCCGCCCAACCTCCCTATTTGCCCAGGCGACTGAGTTCCGATCTCCAGAGCGCGGCCTCGCCCGGGATTCCGTGCTTTCGCAGCCGCGCCTCAATCTGTCTCAGCGACGGCACGACCACCCGGTGCCTCCGGTCACCCGGCAGATCCGGCATGACCCTTCTCGCGAGGGCCCAGCACGCCCACGCCCTCCAGCGGCGCTGATCCCTGCGCGGCTCATTCATCCGGTCGGCGTAGTGCTGGAAATGAATCCGCGGGTTGCCGATGAAGGCCCCGTGAGGACAGTGCTGCATGAACCAGATCATGGCCGCGTATGGCGGCGGCCAGTTCGAGAGCACGGGCTCGTCGCCCTCGAGGTCGGCGCCCATGGCCCTGTCGAGGCACAGGATCGCCCTCGCCGCGAATCTTCGCTGCCAGAGCGCATTCGCGTATTCCAGGCAGGCGTGATAGAAACGCGGACCGCGGTCGCCGGCGCCGAATGCGTTGAGCGAGCGCCAATCGAGTCCCGGCCGGGGAGGCGGCAGATGGGGGCACGGAGGCAGCATGTCTCGTTCGGTGCCCGCAAAACGCCGGCTCGTCAATGCGGCTCGACAGGCACGCGTCATATGCGAGACAAGAGCGGCTCTGAACACGCCCACTCAAAGACCCGTGCACCGGCTCCCCCTATGGTGGCGCGCCGCTGTCTGGCCCATGGCGGCTATCGTCAGGCTTTGGTCGATGACGCTCCGGATGGCGATCCCCGCGGAGGACCTTCGGAACATCTCGCTCCAGGGCGAGCCGATCATCTTCGTCCTCTGGCACAACCGGCTGTTCATTGCCCCTGAGATGGTCCGGCGCTACCGCGGAGGGCATCCTCTCTTCGGCCTGGTGAGCGCGAGCCGCGACGGCGCGTGGATGAGCGCGTTCCTCTCTTGCGGCGGCGTCAGCGCTGTAAGGGGCTCGTCGAGCCGGCTCGGGCGCGAGGCCGCAACGGCGCTCGTCGAGGAGCTCCGCGCCGGCAACGACGTCGCCATCTCGCCCGACGGGCCCAGGGGGCCCGTGTACGAGATGAAGCCCGGCGCCTTGATTGTCGCGCGCCGCGCACGGACGCTTGTGATGCTCGTGGGGATCGACTTCGAGTCGTCCTGGAGGCTGCCGAGCTGGGACGGGTTCCACATGCCGAAACCCTTCTCGCGCGTCCACGTGCGGTGCGTGGCCGTTGAAGCCCGGGCCCTCGATGACCGCGACGAGGCCGCCCGCCGCCTGGGCGGGCGCCTCGCCGAAATCAATCCTGACCGGAGGCCGGCACCCGTCAGAAGGCGGGCGTGACGGTCACCGTGTCCCCGGGGCCCGCAAGGTAGTCCTTGCCGGCGCTCCACGCGGCGTCGTTCAGGGCGAACTTGAAGGCAAACGGGCTGTCGGCCCCTGGAAGGACGATGCGCCACGTGTCGTTCGAAACGCACACGAGCGGTGTCCCCTTTGCCCAGCTCAGGCCTGCACCGCTGCCTCGGACGAAAAGGGCGTTGCCGAATCCGACGTCGATCTTCGCCGTGATAGTCACCCCGGCCGCCTTTGGCTTGGCCATGACCGCCGGCGCGGCCGGCGAGGGCGCGGCCGATTTCTTGATCTTGGGCGCGACAGTGGATTTGCGCGCCGGGGTGGGCGCAGTGAGCTTGGTCGCCGGGGCGGGCGTCTTTTCTGTCTTAGTGGTCTTTTTCATAGTTCGGCGTTGAATTACCCTGGGTACAAACGGCCCCACGGACTCATCGAAACCATAGCAGTTGCAACGCCAAAGATCAATCGGGCCCAAATTTTCACAGTCCGCCATCCGTTTGCCATTTCAACGCGGCAACGCAAACCGGTTGAATCACCTCACCTGCAGCGTGTCCCCCTCGAATTCAAGGCCGAGCGAAGGGATTGAAACGGCCTTGCGCCCGGCGTCCGCGCGCACGCGTCCGGCGGTCCAGGCATCGTAACCGGTTGACCGCGCCGCCTCAAGGACCGCCGCCGCCGCGCCCGGGTCCACATAAACCGCAAAGCCGATGCCCATGTTGAAGGTCGCGTAGGCCTCCCGCGGGGCGACGGGCCCGGCCTCCATCAGGAAGCGGAAGATCGCTGGATGGGGGCGAGGGGATGTGATCTCGTACACAAACGGCTCCTCGAGCCTCATAAGCTTGCGCCAGCCATGGCCCGTCACGTGCGCGGCGTACTTTATGTGGATCGCGCGCCTTTGGCACTCCCTGACAAACGCGACGTACAGGGTCGACGGCGCCAGAAGCGCCTCGCCCAGGGTCGTGTTCCCCCCGATGGGCGTCGCGTAGCGCGCCGGCAGGCCCTCGGCTATCCTCCTGCAGAGCGTGAGCCCGTTCGTCTGAACGCCCGAGGAGGCGAGGAATACGATCGAGTCACCGTCCCCGACGTCGCCCATGATCCGAAGCGATTTCGGGGCAATCCGGCCGACAGCGGACCCGGCGAGGACGATCGTCCCCGCGTCAATCATGCCCCGGAGGGCGGGCGTCTCCCCCCCGCCCCACACCGCCCCCGCAGCGCGGCAGCCCTCGGCGAATCCCTCCACCAGCTCCCGCGCCCGGTGCTCATCCGCGAACCAGCCTGAATCCCCGACGGCCGCATGCATTGCGACCGCGATCGGCAGCGCCCCGCAGGTCACCAGGTCGTTCGCGATCGTCGCCACCGTATCGATTCCGATCGCCCTGTAATAGCACCTTCCGGTCTCGGCCTGGACCGCGTCCGCCACGAGGTTCTTCGTCCCGAGCCCCTCCTCGACATGCGCGAGGAAATGATCGTCGGCCTCGATGAGGTACGCGCTCTCGCCCCTGGCGGTCGCGGGCTCCCTGAAGCCGTGGCCGGCCAGCAGATCCGTCGTCGTCCGGGCGGCCTTCTGGCACGCGCGCTTGAACGCGTCGAGCGGACCGTACCGGACCCCGGAGGATTCGTAGGAGAGCGACATGGCTCGTTCCTAGTACGACCTTCCCTCGTTCTTCTCGTAGTAGTTCACGTAGGCCTGGTTCACCACGCGGAATCCTCCGTCCGTCGGATAGTGGCCCGTGAAGTACCAATCGCCGGTGTGATTGGGGACGGCCGCGTGCAGGTTCTCGACCGTCTGGAAGATGATCTCGATCTCGCCGCGCCACTCGATGTGCGCGGGTCTCACGAGCTTCGAAATCCGCGCCGAGATCACCTCCGCTGTGAACGGCTCGTAGATCCGGCGCACGTGGTTGACGCAGCCCTTCCGCTCGACCTCCTGACGGCACGACCTGTAGACATCCCCGAGCAGATCGGTGCGCCCGCTCTCCCTCAGGAGGTCCACCGCCGCCTCGAATGCCACGAACTTCCCGATTTCCGACATGTCGATCCCGTAGCAGTCGGGGTAGCGGATCTGGGGCGCCGTGGAAAGGATCACGATCTTCCTGGGGTTGAGCCGGGCCAGGATCCTGAGGATCGAGCGGCGCAGCGTCGTGCCGCGGACGATCGAGTCGTCGACGCAGACCAGGTTGTCCACGCCGGCACGCACCGATCCGTAGGTGATGTCGTACACGTGGCTCGCCAGCTGGTTCCTCATGGACTCCTGCCCGATGAACGTCCGGAGCTTTACGTCCTTGCTCACGACCTTCTCGGAGCGCGGCCAGTTGCGCAGGATGAGGTCGTCGAGCAGCGCCTCCGTGAGCCCGCCCGCGCGGCTTGCGTCCAGGATCGCCGCCTTGACCTCGTCGCGGCGCACCGTCCGCAGCGCCGACATGAGCCCAAAGTAGGCGACCTCGGCCGTGTTGGGGATGTACCCGAACACAGTGTTCGTCCAGTCGCGGCCGATCGCCTTGAGCACCTGGCCGGCCAGCCGGCCCCCAAGCGCCTGGCGCTCCCGGTAGATGTCGACGTCGTTGCCGCGCGAGAAGTAGATCCGCTCGAACGAGCACGACGCCCTCGGGAGCGCCGGCAGGAACGCCTGCTCAGAAACCGTTCCGCGGCGCTTGATCACGACCGCGTGGCCCGGCTTGACATCCCCCACGTCGCCCGAAGCGAGGTCGAACACCGTCATGAGCGGCGCCCTCTCCGAGGCGAACGCGACGACCTCGTCGTTCTGGAACCAGTGGCACGGCCGTATTCCGGACGGATCGCGGGCGACGAACGCGTCGCCGTTTCCGATCAGCCCGCACAGGACGTATCCGCCGTCCCACTTCTGCGAGGCCCGCCTAAGGACCCGCGCCAGGTCGAGATCCTCGCTGATCCTCCGCGAAAGTTCCTCCCCGGTGAGGTTCCGGGCCCTCAGCTCCCGGTAGATGTCCTCGTGCTCCTCGTCCAGAAAGAAGCCGATCTTCTCCAGGATCGCCTGCGTGTCCGTGGCGAATACGGGATGCTGGCCCATCGCGATCAGCGACTGGTTCAGCTCGGCGGTGTTGGTGAGGTTGAAGTTTCCGCAGAGGGCCAGGTTGCGCGTGGCCCACGGGCTGCGCCTGAAGAACGGGTGGCACGCGCTCAGGTTGTAGCCCCCGCTCGTCCCGTAGCGCAGGTGGCCCAGGAGGAGCTCGCCGCCGAAGTCGAAATTCCTCTTCACCGTCTCCGGGAACTCCGGGTGGATCACGCCGGAGGCGACCTTGTCCTTGTATTGACCGAGGAGCGTCTTGAAGATCCTGTCGAGCGGGTTGGACTTCACGTTCCTTTCGCGGAACATGTACGGCTCGCCCGCGGGGACGTTCAGCTTGACGCACGCGACGCCGGCGCCGTCCTGACCCCGGTTGTGCTGCTTCTCCATCAGGAGAAAGAGCTTGGTGAAGCCCCAGAGCGGTGTCCCGTACTTCTCCTGGAAGTGCGACAGGGGCTTTAACAGCCGCACCAGCGCGACCCCGCATTCGTGTGAGATGGAATCGCTCATGTCTGCCGGTCAGCCGAGTCCGGGACGCTTCATGGCCATCTCTATGCTGGTTTCCCAGCCCGCGCGCAACCCGGCCACGTTCCATTCGAGCGAGGCCCGCGCCGTCCTAACCGAGAGCCTTTCGTCCGCCGTCACCGCCCCGATGGCGTCGGCGGGCACTCCGGCCCCCTTCGCCTCGGCCATCACCGCAGGCCCGTCGGCTGGCGCCACCGAGACCACCACGCGCCCCTGGCTCTCGCCGAAAAGCAGCGCGTCCAGCCTCGGCGCCGGCAGCGCGGACAGGTCGACCGCGGCGCCCAGGCCCGCGGGGCCAAAAAGCATCTCGCAGACCGCCACGAGTAGCCCGCCCTCGCTTAGGTCGTGCGCCGCGCGCACCCGGCCCGCCCTGATCTGCCCGAGCAGCAAATCCTGCAGGCGCTTTTCGGCCGCCAGGTCCACCGCGGGCGCGTCGCCTGTCTTCTTCCCGTGGATGATCCCCAGGAACTGGCTGCCCCCGAGCTCGGTCGGGGCCCCGCCGAGCAGGATCAGCCGCCCGTGCGCGTCCGGCGCGAACTGGCGCGTGACGTGCGCCTCCCTCTCGATCAACCCGACCACCGACACGGTGGGCGTCGGGTCGATCGCACCGTCCGGCGACTCATTGTAGAGCGAGACATTGCCGCCGACAACCGGCACGTCGAAGAAGCGGCACGCTTCGGCGAGGCCGGCCACGCACTCCTTGAGCTGGTAGAAACTCTCGGGCTTGTACGGGTTCCCGAAATTCAGGTTGTCTGTCATGGCCAGAGGCGAGGCGCCCGCGCACGCGAGGTTCCGGAGGCACTCCGCCATCGCGATCATCGCGCCGCGCCGCGGGTTCAGGTAGCAGTAGCGCCCGTTGCAGTCGTTGCTGATCGCGATGAACTTCTCGCCGCCGCCAAGCCGGAGCCGCACCACGCCGGCGTCGCTCCCCGGCTCGACTGCGGTCCCGTGCTGCACCATGTGGTCATACTGGCGGTAGATCCATCTCTTCGAGGCAATTGTCGGGTGCGAGAGAAGCCTGGGCAGGGCGGCCTGCGCGCCAGCGGGGTCGAGATCGGCAAGGGCCGCGCCCTCAGGGGTCCAGCGCGACGTCTCGTCCAGATATGCGGGCCTGCTCGCCTCCCTGACGTAGACGGGCGCGCCGTCGGTCAGGGCCGACGCCGGAATGTCCGCCACGGGAACCCCGTGGTGCCTGACCAGCATCCGGCCCGTGTCCGTCACCGAGCCGACGCGCGCCGCGTGCAGGTCCCATTTCGCAAAGACCTCCTCGATTTCCCTTTCGCGCCCCGCATGCACGATCACGAGCATCCGCTCCTGCGACTCGGAGAGCATGATCTCGTAGGAATTCATGCCCGGCTCGCGCTGCGGCACCCGGTCGAGCTCGATCTCGATTCCCGCGCCGCCCCGGCTCGCGGTTTCGCACGTCGAGCAGGTGAGCCCGGCCGCACCCATGTCCTGGATTCCCACGACCAGGCCCGGGACCGCCATCATCTCGAGGCACGCCTCGATAAGCAGCTTCTCCATGAACGGGTCTCCCTTTTGGACCGCCGGACGGTCCGCCGCGCTTTCGGCGCTCAATTCCCTCGATGCGAACGAGGCCCCGCCGAGGCCGTCGCGGCCCGTGGCGGCACCCACATAATACACGGGATTGCCCAATCCCGTGGCCTTTCCCCGCCGGATCTGCTCGTGGCGCAGCGTTCCCAGGCACAACGCGTTGACAAGAGGGTTTCCCTCGTACGAGCGGTCGAAATAGATGTCTCCCCCGACGTTTGGGACACCGACGCAATTGCCGTAATGCGCGATGCCGGCGACCACGCCCCTCAGCAGTCGCCTCGTGGCCGGGGATTCCAGCTCGCCGAACCGAAGCGAGTTCGTGACCAGAACCGGCCGCGCGCCCATCGTGAAGATGTCGCGGATGATCCCGCCTACCCCGGTCGCGGCGCCCTCGAACGGCTCGATGGCGCTCGGGTGGTTGTGCGACTCGATCTTGAATGCGACCGCCCATCCATCTCCCACGTCGATGATGCCCGCGTTTTCCTCGCCCGCCCTCACGAGCACGCGCCCGATACCCGCCGCCGCCCCCTTCTTCTCCGTCGGAAACTCCTTCAGGAGCGGCCTCGTGTTCTTGTACGAGCAGTGCTCCGACCACATGACGGAGAAGATCCCGAGTTCCGTGAGGGTCGGGTCCCGGCCCAGGTGCCCGCGAATCCGCTTGAACTCCTCCTGAAGCAGCCCGTGCTTCCTGACGAGCCCCGGGGTGATCGGCTGATTGAGCACCGGGTCCGGATTGGGCGGGAGCCCCGCTCGCTTCATGCGATTTTCCGGATCAAGCCGGGGAACCTGGCCGCCAGGATCGCCCGAGCCACCGCAAGCCCGTCGCAACTCGGATGATACCGCTCGAAAGCCCGGTCCGGGTGGGGCATCATCCCGAACACATTGCCCGCCTCGCTGCGCACGCCCGCTATGTCGTCCAGCGAGCCGTTGGGATTGTCCACGTACCGGAGGAGGACCTGGCGATTCGCCACGAGCTTCCCCCTGCCCGCCTCGTCTATCCTGAAATTTCCCTCGCCGTGGCCTATCGGCAGCCGGATCCGGGGCCCAAGCACTCCCGGATTGAACGCCGGGCCGGCGTCCTCCACCTTGAGCTCGCACGTCATGCAGCGGAACTCGAGCGAGCTGTTCCGGATCAGCGCGCCCGGGAGAAGCCCCGCCTCGCAGAGGATCTGGAACCCGTTGCATATTCCGAGGACGAGTCCGCCCCTCTGGGCGTACTCGCGGACGGCACCCATGACGGGAGAGAACCGCGCGATCGCGCCGCAGCGCAGGTAGTCGCCGTAGGCGAATCCCCCCGGCAGCACAACGAGATCCGCCTCGCCCAGCCGCGTGTCCTTGTGCCAGACGAAGCGCGTCGGCAGCTTGAGCCCGCTCCCAAAAAGATGGAACGCGTCCTGGTCGCAATTTGACCCGGGGAATTGCAGTACCGCGATGTTCATCGTCTCCGCGGTCAGGCGCCGCCGATCTCGTAGTGGTAGTCCTCGATAACCGGGTTGCTCAGGAGATCCAGGCAGAGTTTGTCCAGCTGCGCGCGGAACTGGGGGGTGTCGGGGCCGTCGACGTCCAGCTCGACCACCTTCCCGACCCGGGACGCCCTGAGCCCGGACAGTCCGAGGCTCTCGAGCGCGTGGCCGACGGCCACTCCCTGGGGGTCCAGGACGTTTCGCTTCGGCATAACAAAGACTTTGATCTTCACGGACCGCAAAGGCAGACGATGACGGCGCGAATCGCAAGCCGGTCAAGGGTATTTGGCCCTAGGGCCGGATCACTTATACCGGTTCCTGGGATGGAATCGGGCGTGCTGGTCGAGGAGCCTCTTGCCCTCGACCGCAGTGTAGATCTGCGTCGTCGAGATGCTCGCGTGGCCGAGCATCTCCTGGATCGCCCGGAGGTCCGCCCCGCCTGAAAGGAGGTGCGTGGCGAAGGAATGGCGCAGGAGGTGCGGCTTGACGTTCTTCGAGATCCCGGCCCGCTTAGCGTGCTTCTTGACGATCGACCATAGCGAAACCCTTGAAAGCCCGGTTCCGCGGCTGCCCAAGAAGAGCTCGCTGCGGGTGCGCGGCTTGACGAAATGGGGCCGGCCCGAGGTGATCCAGGCCCCCAGCGCGTCGCGGGCCCTTGCGCCCATGGGCACGACGCGCTCCTTCGATCCCTTGCCGAAGACCCGCGCATACCCGTTCTCCAAGTCCACCTGCTGGAGCGTCAGCGAGGCCAGCTCCGAGACCCGCAGCCCGCTCGAATAGAACAGCTCGAGCAGCGCGCGGTCGCGCAGCGACGCGGGATCGCCGCCGGAGGGGGACGCGAGCAGCCGCGCGGCCTCGGCCTGCGACAGGGACTGGGGAAGCCGCCGCACGAGCCTGGGCCCTGACAGGAGCGCCGTGAAATCGTCGGGCCGAAGCAGTTCCCGGACCATGAATCGGGCGAACATCCTTAGCGCGGTGAGCTTGCGGGCCTGGCTCGAGGCGGCGGCGCGCCGGCTGAGCGACCTGACCCAGGCCCCCGCCTGTTCCGCCGTGACGGCGCGCCAGTCGGCGGCGCCCTGCCCCGCGACGAACGCCGCGCACTGCTCCAGGTCGTGGCGGTAGCTCTCGCGGGTGTGGCGCGCCAGCCCGCGCTCGAGGTCGATGTACGCGAGATACGCGTCGATGTCCTGCGCAAATGCGCTTGCCTGCATGGGGCCTGCCGGCCCGCCTCAATAGCGGCGGCGCGGGGGCGGGGCGGGCGTGCCGCCCTGCTCCTTCATGCGGAACGTGATCCGCGCCTTCTCGAGGTCGTACGGGCTCATCTCCATCTTGACCGTGTCCCCGGCGGCGATCTTTATGAAATTCTTCCTGAGCTTGCCCGAGATGTGCGCGAGGACCACGTGGCCCGGGCTCTTGAGCAGCTCGACCTTGAACATCGTGCCCGGAAGCACGGCCACGACCTTGCCCTCGACTTCAATCGCATCGTTGTCAGGCATGGCTCGCTCGGGCGCCGGTCGAAGGGGCTTGGGTCATCGCTTGGTTCTTGCGGGGCTTTGGCAGAACAGTCTAAAGGCGTGATCCGCTCCGTCGAGTCAAGGATTTACCTCTTGGGCGGGCGCAAGGGGACCGGGGGGCCCGCCTCCGCCCGGGGCCGCGCCCGCTAGCTGACGCCCAGCTGCCCCCTCATGAAGGTCTTCATCTGGGCGGGGGCGAAGACGGGATACCTGAGCACGTGGGTCGTGCCGTCCGCAAGCTTCACGGTGAACCGGTAGACCTTCACGGAGTTGTCGAGCGTCAGTATCCATCGGACGAGGTCCTCCGTCGGGTGGTGCGCCGGCGACATCCCGCTCCAGACGCTCTTCTTCGACAATATGGGGGCGTTGTCGGAGTAGACGCTCAGGATGGGCGTGTCGCTGACGTCATCGACCGTGATCGCGACGGGCTTGGAGCCCGCCTTGAACTCCAGCTGGAATCCGAAGGCGAGGCCCTTCTCATTGCCCATCGCCCAGGGCGTGAACGCAAAGTTCTTAACGCTTATCGCGCCGTCGCTGATGTCCAGCCTGGCCAATGTCAGGGGCACCTCAATCTGCACGCCGTCCGCCGTCGTCACGTTCACGGCATAGCTCGCCTGCATCAGGCATCCCGCCCCACCGACCGCGGCGGCGGCGGCAACGCCCGCCAGGACCCGGGACAACGAGGGCGGAAGCTTCATGGGGATCATGGATCGGCGCATTGCCCATGCTTCTCAACGGCGCGCGTCGCGGCAAGCCGCAACGGGGCGGCTGGCGGGTTTTTTGCGGGCGCCCCCGGGGGGAGTCGGCGCAGGGCCAGCGCGCCGGGACCCCGGCACCATCGAGGGTTTGCCCATCGGGGCGAATTCCGATTGATCGGGGGCCCGTGGCCGCGCCCGAGACTCCCAAATGCCCGTTCGAGAAGCGATTCCCGTCGCAGCTCGTGCGCGACGACGCGTTCTACATGAGCCTGGCCTACAACCAGGCGATCGACGCCTGGCGCGAGGACGAGGTGCCGATCGGGGCGTTGATAGAGTCCGGGGGCGAGGTCGTCGGCGCCGCGCACAACCGCGTGGAGAAGTCGGGGGACCCGACCGCGCACGCCGAGATGCTCGCCCTCACCCAGGCGGCGTCCAAGCTCGGCGACTGGCGGCTCGAGGGCGCCACGGTCTATGTGACCAAGGAGCCGTGCCCGATGTGCTCGGGCGCAATGGTGATGTCGCGGGTGAAGCGGGTCTGCTTCGCCGTGGCCGACCCCAAGATGGGCTGCCTCGGGGGCGCGGCCAACCTCAACGATCTTCCCGGCTCGAACCACCATTTCGAGGTGGCCTCGGGAGGCGCCCTGGAGGCCGAATGCCGGGACCTGATCCAGGCATTCTTCCGGGTGAAGCGCGCCGGGCCCGGCGAGCTTTGACCGGCGGGCCGCGCGCGCCTTTATGGGCCGCCGCAGTTGACGCATGCCTCCTTGAGTGCATGGTTTGGCCCATGGCTTACGAACTTCCAAAACTACCCTACGCATACGACGCCCTGACTCCCCACATCGACGCAAGGACGATGGAGATCCACCATACAAAGCACCATCAGGCTTACATCACGAACGCCAACAAGCTCATGGCGGACCAGCCCGCCCTTGCGGCGCTCGACGTCAACGCCCTGATCGCGGACCTCTCCAAGGTCCCCGAGGCGATCCGCGCCGGCCTTCGCAACAACGCCGGCGGCCACAGCAACCACGCGTTCTTCTGGACGGTCCTGGGGCCGGGCAAGGGCGGCGCCCCGAAGGGCGCGCTCGCGGCGGCGATCAACTCAGCATTCACCTCGTTCGACAAGTTCAAGGAGGAATTCGCGAAGGCGGCGGCGGCGCGCTTCGGCTCCGGCTGGGCGTGGCTGTACGTCACGGCCGACAAGAAGCTCGCGATAGGCTCGACGGCGAACCAGGACAGCCCCCTCATGGGCAAGGCGGTCGCCGGGATCGAGGGCAAGCCCGTCATCGGCCTCGATGTCTGGGAGCACGCCTACTACCTGAACTACCAGAACCGCCGCCCTGACTACGTCGCGGCCTGGTGGAACGTCGCCAACTGGGACGCGGCCGAGGCGAATTTCGCCGCGGCGACGAGGTAACCCTAGCGCGACCAGACGTTCGCCTGCAGGGCCGGGCCGAAGCTCGCCGGGCTTGCGGGCGTGCTCTTGCCGGTTTCCGTGTCGAGGATGCAGACCCGGCTCGTCGCCGCCGTGCGCGCCGTGTAGACGGCGTGCCGGCCGTCCGGGAGCCAGGACGGTTCGATGCCGTCAAAGGGCGCCTTGGACACCTGCTCGCCGTGGCGCTTCGACAGCTCGAGGACGCCGATCTGGTAGTTTTCCCCCACCTTCATCGTGAAGACGACCTTGTCTGGGGCAGTCCGGCTCCAGTCCGGCTCGGCGCAGTAGCGGCTCGTGTCGTAGGTGACCCTCTGCGGAATGCCCCCGGCCGCCGGCATCACGTAGAGCTGCGGGCCGGGCTGCATGGCGAAGATCAGGCGCGAGCCGTCGGGAGACCAGCAGGGCGACGCCTTGACGGCGTCGGAGTGGGTCCTTCGCGAGACCCCGCGCCCAAACGCGTTGCTCACGTAGATCTCCGGCTGCCCATCGCCCGAGAGGACCATCGCCACCTGCCGTCCGTCTGGGCTGAACCGCGCCCCGCTGTTCGTCCCCTTGAAGCTGACCAGCGTCGTCCGCCGGTAGTCGCCCAGGTCGATCTCGAAGATGTCGGGGAAGCCCGACTTGAAGAAGCTCGTGTAGACGATCCTGTCGCCGTCCGGGGACCAGCGGGGCGTCATCGCGATCGCCCGGTCGCGCGTGACCTGCGTCACGTCCCCGAAGAACAGGTCGGACGTGTAGATCTCCTGGTGGCCCGTGCGCTCGCCGACGAAGACGAGCCTCGAGGTGAAGAATCCCCGCAGCCCGAGGCCGTTCGTCCTTGCGACCGCCGCGTCCGCCGCGGCCAGGAGCGCGCCGCGAAGGCTTGCCCCCGACGCGACCTCGCTCGCGACGGGCGATCCGCCGGAGCCGCGCGAGACGTCCATGCGGACCTGCTGCGCGCCCGCGGGCGAGAACCGGATGTCGAAGAGGTATCCGCTCGCCACGAGGTGGTACCGGCCGTGGGAGCCGAACGCCTGGAGCGCGAGGGTGTTCATTTCCGGCGTGGCGCCCGACACGCGCACCGGGATCGTCCGGTTGTCGGCGAGGACCTCCACCGTCCCGATGTCCCGCTGGGCTGGCGCCGGAGCGGCAATTGCGAGGGAGAGTAGCAGGAACGGGATGGGTCTCGGCATGGGAGCGGTTAATTGCGCTCCATTTCTATTTGCGCGCGGCCGCCGCATAACAACTCTTATTTGTCACGTGACCTCCGACGACATAATGGAACGGCTAAGGAAGGTGAAGTATCCCGGGTTCAGCAGGGACATCGTTTCGTTCGGCCTGGTCAAGTCCGTCGGATTCGAGGAGGGGGTCGCTCGGGTGGCGCTCGCGATCACCACGAACGACCCGAAGGTGCCGAGGCAGCTCAAGGACGACGTCGAGCAGAGCCTGCGCTCCCTCGCGGGCGTGCGCCGCGCGATCGTGGAGGTGTCCGTGCAGGCGGCGCGGGCGCCGTCCCCGGCCGGCGGACAGACCATGGGCGCCCTCGGGGCCCCGAAGGGGATCCGCCGGTCGGTTGCGATCGCCTCGGGCAAGGGAGGCGTCGGCAAGAGCACGTTCGCCGTCAATCTCGCCTGCGCGCTTGCCCAGGTGCTCTCGGCCCGCGGGCGGCCCGGGCGGGTCGGGCTCATGGACATCGACATCTACGGACCGAGCGTCCCGCTCATGATCGGGCTCCATGGCCGGCCGGAGGTCGAGGGCGAGGGCGCCAGCTCCGTCCTGGTCCCGATGGAGAAGCACGGGGTCAAGGTGATGAGCATGGGGTTCCTCGTGGACGAGAACACGCCCGTGGTGTGGCGCGGCCCCATGGTGATGAAGACGGTGCAGCAGTTCGTGCAAAACGTGAAATGGGGAGAGCTCGACGTCCTTCTGGTCGACCTGCCGCCCGGCACCGGGGACGCCCAGCTTTCCCTGGTCCAGACCCTTCCCCTGGACGGCGCCGTCATTGTCACGACGCCGCAGACCGCGGCGACCCAGGTGGCGATCAAGGGCGGGCTCATGTTCCAGAAGGTCAACGTGCCCCTCCTCGGCGTCGCGGAGAACATGAGCCATTTCGTCGACCCTTCGGGTCAGAAGCACATGCTTTTCGGCTCCGGCGGGGGAGCCGCGACCGCCTTGAGGCTGGGCACCGTGCTCCTGGGTCAGGTCCCCCTCGTCCCGGAGATCCGCGAGGGGGGTGACCTGGGGATTCCCATCGCGGTGAGCGAACCGGACGGCTCCGCGTCGCGCGTGTTCCGCGCGGTTGCCGAGGCGCTCCTCGCGTCGCTTGAGAAGGCCGCGCCGGCGCCAATGTAACATTTGGGCGACATTGTCTGCATTGACAGGACCCAAGCCGTTGCTCACATCCTTAGCTTTCCCGGACGAGCTGCATGACATCGCCCAACAAAGAGCCCGTAGTCGCGTCGTCGCGTGAGTTTGTGAAGCAGTCGAGCCTCTACCAGGAGTTCCTGGCAGAGCGGGAGGAGATCCTAAAGCATAAATGGCTGGAATCCGAGCGCTTGGGATACGACATCGGATTCGAACGCGCCCTGCTGGACTGGATCCGCAAGCACCGGGAGGGCTGGCGCGCCGCGCGCCGGCAGAACCTCTCCCATCCCCCTTCGGGCTCCTCCTCCTCCCCCCCCTTGTCGGCCGCCGGGGGCAAGCAGCACTGAGGCCGCCTGTCGGAAGTCCCGTTACTTGATCTCCTTGTGAAGCGTGTGGCGCTTCAGGTGGGGGTTGTATTTCTTCTTCTCGATGCGCTCGGTCACGGTCTTCTTGTTGCGCGTCGTCAGGTAGCGGGAAACGGGTTTGCCCTCTTTTCGGGCCTCGGTGCACTCCAGGGTTACGAGTTCTTGCATGGGATTTAAGCGGTTGAACGGTCAGGAGGAACCGGCCCCGGGCACCGCGCAACCCCAAACTTTCCGCGGGGAGGCCGCGCCTAGCGGCGCCGCTCCGTCAGCGGGAGCATGACCCCGCGGCGGAAGAGCGTGACCTGGCCCGTGCTCGAAGACACGGCGATCGCGATGCAGTTCGCCGCGACGCTGATGGCCGCCGCGGCCGCGTGCCGGCTGCCTAGGCCGCTCGGAAGCGTGACGGCGTTGCCGGTCGCCTGCACAAGGCTTCCGGCCGCCTCGACGACCCCGTCGCCCCGGATCACGAACGCGCCGTCGATGGACGAGAACTCCTTGACGGTTTCGTCCATGAACGGGTTCAGGATGTTGCGGTCCTCCTCCTTATATCCGAAAAACGGATTCAAGACGAGGGGCTTGGTGAACTCCTCCACCTTCGCCGTGTCGCCGACGACGAAAAGGCAGCCGACCGGCCGGCCCTCCCGGCCCTCGACCGCGAGCTCCGTGGCGACGGCCAGCACCCTCTCCAGCACCTCGGGCTTCACGTCCTCCGGGAGGAGGTCGGTGGACGGACCCGAAAGCAGCGTCTGGAACTCGCGCTCAATCTCCGCGACCACGATCGTGTCGAACTGGTTGCTCCCGGTGATCCCGCCGATGCAGCAGATCCGGTCGTTGAACGAGATCAGGCCGCGCGTGAGTGCGACAAGGAGCGCGCTGCGCAGCTGCGCCATGCGCTGGCTCGAGAACGAGCGGACCTGGATCGTGTCCGTGTAGTTGCTCCCGTCCTCGCTCTGCTCGATGGGATTGCGGGTGACCAGGATCGTCTTGAGCCTCGGCCGCAGTACCCCCGGCTCGATCCCCCCGATGAACGTGTCGCCAAAGACCATGGTGGCGCTGCAGCCGGCCCCCCGCGCCACGTGCTCGGCCTGGCGGAACATGAGCCGGTTGACCCGGTTCTGCTGCGCCTGGATCGGCCTCATCCCGCCAAACCCGCCGAGGAGCCGCTCGTAGAGCGTGTCCAGGTCGGGCGCGCTGACGAAGCCGTCCACGATCTCCTGCTCCCGCACGAGCCTGCCGATCGACGCGAGCACCTGCAGGGTGTCGCGCGCCGATTCCCCCGCGATCAGCATGATGATCAGGTGCACCAGCTCGCCGGACATCGCGCCGTGGTGGCGCACGCCGGCCCGGCTGCGGCCGATCGCCAGGATGTAGCGCCTGGGCGTCTTCACCCGGACGTGCGGCAGGGCGACCCCGAGCCCCAGGTAGGTCGTCATCGTGCTCTCTCGGGCGAGCAGGCCCTTCAGGATCGCCTCGCGCTTAAGGTCGGGAAACCTGGCGATGGCGACGTCGAGGAGCTCGCCCAGCGCCGCCTCAAGCGTGAGGCTCCGCAGGTCGATTATGCGGCTGCGGGCGATGATCTTGTCGAGCCGCATGACCAGGCCCGCCGCTCAGCGCTCCCACTCGAGCGCGCCCTTCCGGATCTCGTAGACCAGGCCGAGAACGAGGACAAAGATGAAGAAAAGGATGGGCCCCAGGATGGGGATGTGCTGGTGGAGAAACTCGCGGTAGATGAAGGTCCAGGGAACGAGGATCACGATTTCGAGGTCGAAGAGCATGAAGAGCAGCGCGGTGAGGTAGAACTTCACCGAGAAGCGCGTGTGGACGACCCCCCCGCCGGGGATGCCGCACTCGTAGGCCGAGTCCTTGATGGGCGTGTGCTTGGCGCGCTGGCCCACAAGCGCGCTCAGCGAGATGATGAAGCCGGTCAGGGCCGCCGCGAGGAAGGCCTGGATCACGAACGGAAGGTATGAGGCCGGGGTCATTGGGGACGCTTGATCGTGCTTCCCGGCCGCGGGCGAGACAAGACGTTTGTATCGACCGAGGGCTCAGTCCACGTCGATCACCTTGGCGCTCTTCACGATCGTCGAGCCGACGCCGAGCGTCTCGGCGAATTCGAGGGTCCGTATCTCGTCGGAGATCGGCTCAAACCCCTCCTTCCTGCGCCACAGGTTGATCCGGGCGCGCATCAGGGCGTCCATCATCACGGGATCCGTGCCCAGCCAGACCAGCGGCTCGGAACGGGTGTACAGGGAATTGAAGAAGGGCCCGCCGATGAACTGATAGTGCTCGAGGCTCGCGATGCTGAAGAGCCAGGTCTGGCGAAGCTCGGGTATCGCGCTCATCTCGGCGACGGCGGCGGGCGCCGTGGCGGGCGAGCGGAAGAAGCGCGCCGTGTTCGAAGCGTTCCAGAGCGTGGCGTTGACGAGCGCGCCGTTGACGCCCAGCACCTGGTGGTCGGTGTAGGCGGGAAGGTTGATCCAGAAATCGGTGTCGAGGAAGAGCGGGGTGGCGAGGAAGCTCTTGCGGTCCTCGTCCTTCGTCGACGTGTTCGGGACCCCCTCGGTCTGGTGGGCGGCGAAGATCGGGTCGAAGCGCTCGGGCAGCGGGCTGTCGTAGAACCAGACGGGATCGTAATACCGGTTGGATTCGAGCACGTAGACCGGGTTGCCCTTGAACGGGGTTTCGCCCGTCACGAGAGACGGCAGGTAGCCGGTCATCCTGAGGCGCAGCTGGTTCAGCCCGACGAGGAAGATGTTCTTGTTGGCGTAGCCGCGCCTCTGCAGGGCCAGGATGACGCCCCGGACAAGCGCGACCGGGGTCGCCATCCCGGGGCCCGAGTCCGAGTAGATCTTCAGCCCGACCTTCTTCTTGGCTCCGGGCGCTATCACGTGGCCCCTGTCCTTCTCGAAGGCGGAGATGAGCCTCTCGACAGCCGCCTCGTAGTCGGCTTCGGTGAACGCCGGCAGGCGCGCCTGCCAGACCGGCTCCTTGGGCGCCCGCTGGACCTCCGGCGTGAAGTCCGCCCGGCAAACGGGTGCCTCGACTGAGGCAAGCAGGGCGGCAAGGGCGGCGAGCTGGTGGAAGCGCATGATGTATATGATGAGTATGTCGCCCGCCGCCGGGCAAAGTTTCCTCAAAGTTTGGCCGGCAGGACCAGAGAGGCCCGAAACTTGACAGCCCCGCGCCGCGGTTGAAAGTGGATTCTTTCTGCCCGCCTTGGGGCCGGCCGAAAAGCCCGACCGCAGTCCATGCCCGTCATCAAACCCACCTGTGTCCGCGACCTGAAGCTTCGGGTGAACCTCGCCGACGTGGTCTCGCGGGTCGTTTCGCTGCGCAAGGCGGGTGGGACGCGCCTGAAGGGTCTGTGCCCCTTCCACAACGAGAAGACCCCCTCGTTCAACGTCGACGCGGACAAGGGCTTCTACAAGTGCTTCGGCTGCGGGAAGGCCGGCGACGCGATCACGTTTGTCCGCGAGACCGAGCAGCTGTCGTTCACGGAGGCCGTCGAGGCGCTCGGCCAGCGCTACGGCGTCCCGATCGAATACGAGGCGGGATCCGGACCGAGCCGCGAGGAGCGGTCCCTGCGCCAGGAGCTCTTTGACCTGCACGACCAGGCGGCCGCCCACTTCCACGAGGCGTTCAATGCCGCCGGGCCCGCGGGCGACTTCATGAGGGCCTACTGGGTCGACGAGCGCCGGTTCTCGCCCGAGCTCGCCGAGGAATTCAAGGTGGGCGCCGCCGCGCCGGACGGCGGGGGGCTTGCCGCCGCGATCCAACGCAGGAGGTACTCCGAGGAGGCGATCCGCCAGTGCGGGCTGTTCTTCATCCGCGACGACGCGATGATCACCGCGGGCGCGCTGCGGCCCCGCTTCCGGGGCCGGCTCATGATCCCGATCCGGGACCACCAGGGCCGGGTCGTGGCCTTCACCGCGAGGCAGACCGCGCTCACGCCCGAGGACGACCCGGCCCGGGAGGCGAAGTATGTCAATTCGCCTGAGACGCCGATCTTCACGAAGGGCCATCTGCTGTTCAACCTGGACCGCGCCCGCACGGCCGTCGGCGACGGCCGGCCCTTTGTCATGGTCGAGGGCCAGCTCGACGCGCTCAGGTGCTGGTCGGTCGGCCTGAAGACCGCGGTCGCCCCCCAGGGTACGTCGATAACCGACGGGCAGATCGCGCTGATGCGCCGCTACCATGTCGAGGTTGAGTGCTTCTTCGACAGCGACGAGGCCGGCCAGAAGGCCGCCCTGCGGATGCTGCCCATGGCGCTCAAGGCGGGCCTCGAAGTGCGGTTCCTGACGCTTGACGGCGACGCCAAGGTCGACCCCGACCTGCTTTTCCTCGAGCGGGGCATCGCTGCGTACGAGGCCGTACGCAAGGCGTCGCTCTCGGCGATGGCGTTCGCTTGCCGGGCGTCGCTCCCCTCGCCCGCCGCGGCGACATCGGAACAGAGATCCCGGGCCGCCCAGGCCGTGCTGGGAATCATCGCTGCCGCCGAGAGCGAGGTCTCGCGGGCCGCGTTCATTTCCGAGGCGGCGGGACTCCTGCGGCTGCCGGCCCCGGCGCTCCAAGGCGACCTGAGGCGGCTAGCCGGACGCGCGGATCGCGCGGCCGCGCGCCCGCCGGCCTCCCCGCAGCCAGGGGGAGGCCCTGCGATCGTGGCGCCCGAGCACGACCTGCTTCGCCTATGCCTTCATTTCGAGGCCCTGGGCCGGCCGCTAAGCGCCGCCATTCCGCACGACTGGATCGACAAGAGGCAAACCGCCGGCGTGCTCCTGAACCGGTTCCTCGGCGAACTCGAAAACGGCAGCTGGCCGGGTCGCGACCATCTCGAGGCGCTGATGGAAAGCGATGATGAAAAATCGCTTGTCGCATCGCTGCTCTTTGACGCGCCGGCGGTGGAGGATCCCTTCAAGGTCGCCCGGGAGGGCATCCGAAGGCTCAGGGACCGCGCGCTCGGTCCGAGGATACGCCAAATAGAACTTGCATTAGCCAGGACCCCATCGGACTTTAACGATGACTCATCGTCACTATTGAGGGAGTTATCCGATCTGCAACGCCAGCTCCGCCAGCCGGTCTCACTGACCGCGGGCGGGTAAGGCGTTCCTTTCGCAATTGCCCCGACACCTAATTCATGCCGCGAAAAGCCAAACAAGGCGACAATCACCAATCCGAAGCCGTCGAAAACGCGCTCGCCACCGCCCCTCAGGCGCCGGCCGAGGCCGGCGATGCCTCAGTGCCGATCGGGGGAATCAACGAGAAGATCCGCCAGCTCATACGGCTCTCGAAGGAGCAGGGGTACCTGACCTTCGACGACATCAACGAGGCGCTGCCCGAGTCGATCGAGAACCAGGAGGAGATCGATAACGTCCTGTCCATCCTCCAGAACCTTGAGATCGAGATCCTGGAACCCGACCAGGTCGAGGATTACAAGCAGCGCCAGGAGGAGGCCGAGGAGGAGGAGTCCCGCTCGTCTCAGAACGACATCCTCGACGACCCGGTCCGGATGTACCTCAAGCAGATGGGGCAGGTGCCGCTCCTGACCCGCGAGCAGGAGGTCGAGATCTCGAAGCGAATCGAAAACGCCGAGCTCAAGGCGCAGGAGGCCCTGTTCCACGCCTCGGCCGTGGGCGGCTACATCGCCGTCCTTGGCGCCAAGCTGCTCAACCGCGAGGAGCGCTTCGACCGGATCGTCATCGACAAGAAGATCGAGAGCCGCGACGCCTATTTCAGGACGCTGCCCAAGCTGGTCGAGACGACGCAGAAGGCCGAGGCCGGCGTGGCCGAGGCGTGGGTCGAGCAGGCGAAGGCCCGCAGCGAACCGGAACGCAAGAGGGCCCTCTCAAAGTTCCGCAGGCGCGAGACCGCGCTCAGGGCGAATTTTCCGAAGTTCTACTTCAAGCTGAAGGTCTACGAGGAGTACCTCGAGCAGCTGCGGCCCGTGCTCGAGGAAATCGAGTCGATCCACTTCCAGATTGAGCGCGCCAAGCACCCGAAGACGAAGAAGGACGCCTCGATCGACACCCGCGCGATCAACAACCGGCTGCGCCACATCGAGCTCGAGCAGAGGATCGCGCCCGCCCACCTTCTGGACGTCTTCCAGCACACGATGACCCACGTGCGCGAGGCCCACCGCGCAAAGACCGAGATGGTCGAGGCCAACCTCCGGCTGGTGATCTCGATCGCAAAGAAGTACACCAACCGCGGGCTCTCGTTCCTGGACCTGATCCAGGAGGGCAACATGGGCCTCATGAAGGCGGTCGAGAAGTTCGAGTACCGCAGGGGCTACAAGTTCTCCACCTACGCGACATGGTGGATCCGCCAGGCGATAACGCGCTCGATCGCCGACCAGGCCCGGACGATCCGGATCCCGGTCCACATGATCGAGACCCTGAACAAGGTCATGCAGGTCCAGAAGCAGCTGCTTCAGGAGTACGGCCACGAGCCCACGCCCGACGAGGTGGCCGACGAGATGAACCTGCCGGTCGACCGCGTCCAGCAGATCATGAAGATGGCGCAGCAGCCGATCTCTCTGCAGTCGCCCGTCGGCGACGGCGACGACACCTCCTTCGGCGACTTCATCGAGGACAAGTCCGCGGAGAACCCGTACGACATGACCGCGTACTCGCTCCTGCGCGAGAAGATCATCGACGTCCTCGACACGCTCACCGAGCGCGAGCGCCGCGTGCTCTCTCTGCGCTTCGGCCTGGTCGACGGCTACAGCAGGACGCTCGAGGAGGTGGGCAAGCAGTTCAAGGTGACCCGCGAGCGGATCCGCCAGATCGAGGCGAAGGCGCTGCGCAAGATGCGCCATCCGACGCGCATCCGCCAGCTCCACGGCTTCTTCGACGCCGAGCAGATCGACAACGCCCAGAACCTGCTCAAGGTGGCCGCTTCGCTGCGGCCGCCCCGGCCCTAGTCAGGGCTTCCAGACAAGGACGAGGGCGAAGGCGGCGGCGGCCGAGGCGACGAGGCCGGCCAGGAGCCCGTTCTGGTGAAAGTGCATGCGCACGACCGACTTCCCGGCCGGGACGGGCACGCCCCGCATCCAACCGTTCACGGGTTCGCACGGGACGGCGCGTCCGTCTATCTGCGCCGACCATCCCGGATACCACGCTTCCGCGAGGACGAGGATGGCCGGACCCGGGCTCGCCACCTCGACGTCCACGGCGTTCAGGGCAAAGCGCGCGACTGCAGCCGTTCCGGCCCGCTTTGACGGATCGGGCCCGAACGCGCCGGCATAGGGCGACTCGACCAGGGCCGCGCCGTGGAAATCCTCGCCCGAGACCATCGCTTGGATGGCGGCGCGGCTGTCCGCGACGATTCTCATCCGCGTCGCGAGGTAGGCCCTCGGATCCGGTTGCCGGTCCGTCTTGATCCGGCTCGAGCCCAAGGCCAGGCTCGCCGACAAGCTGAAGGCGCGCAGCCCGGGGGCGACATTGAAGATCCGGCCGTCGGGAACCGTGCTGAACGGCTGGGACGGGTCGGCGCCCGCCGCCAGATGCAGGTAGTTCCAGACGCGTCCGAGGGAAAGCGTCTCGTAGCCGACGACGCTCGCGACGCGGTAAACCATCCCCGCGTTCTCCCTGAAAATGGCCGAGTCGACGCACACGCGCGCCGGGGCCGCCTGCCGGTCCGCCCCGATCGCGCGGACCGCCTCGATCACCGTGGCCTCCCCCGGGAACTGCGAGTCGAACGGGTTGGACCGCTTGATTCCGTGAACCGAGACGCAGAGCTCGCCCAGCACCGCCATGGGCAGGACGGTCCGGCTCGCCCAAAGGCCGAGTCCCCGCCCGCCGGTACCCCGGCCGATCCAGAGCCACCAGCCCGCTCCGGCGAGGCAAGCGAATGAGGCCTGGACCACCAGCCAGCCCGCGGGGAACGGCTCCGCGCGCCGGTGGAAGGCATAAAGGACGGCCCCAAGGAGGGCCCCGCCCGCCAGGGCGAGAACCGTGAACCGTCCCCTCCCCTCCGTCCGGCCCTTCCCCCCCAACATCGCGGCCCCCAGGATCAGCGCCAGCGTGACGAGCACGCCCGCCCTCGCCGGCACCCGAAAGCTGCTCATCCCGGGCAGCACGACATAGAGGACGTTGAACAATTCCGTCGTCGGCCCGGCTGCGATGATCGCCGCGCCTGCGGCCATGAACGCGGCCCCCCGCGCCGCCGGCCCGCGGCACAGGGCAATCGCCGCGGCCCCCCCCGCAGCGACCGCCACGCCGGCGAACAGGTTGTACTCGCCAAAGACGCCGAATGCCCTCCACGAGGGCCAGACGAGCGAAGCCCATTGGAGGCCGCTCATTGAAAAGGCCCCGGAAAACTCCAGGGACGGCCGGGCCCGGTTGCTCTGGCCCACAAGCTCAATGAACGGCACGAGGACAAACCCCATGAGGGCCAAGGCCGCCAGGCATGCCGCCAGAAGGGCCAGCTCGGTGCGCACCCAGTTCCTCCATGCGAGTCTCCACGGCGGGAAGGCGAGGAATCCCGTCGTGAAGAGTCCCGCGGCGAGCGCCGACAGCCAAAAGACCTGGGGGTGGCCGCCCCAAAGCTGGAGCGCAAACGTCGCGGCGAGCGCGGCCCAGGGCCGGCGGAGGGGCCTCTCCGCGATGCGCGAGGCGAACCAGAGCACCCACGGCAGGAAGCAGAGCGAATACACGTAGTTCACCCCGCCCAGCTCCATGCGGCCGAAGACCGGGCCGCTGAAGAGAAAGACGGCGGCCCCGGCGACAGCCGACTGCGCCGAGGCCCCGAATCCCCGCGCGAGCCGCCTGAACCCCTCCGCGCCGATAAGCCCGTGGACCAGCGTGCCGATCACCCAGCCTGCCTTCGCGCCGAAGATGATGACAAGGAGCGTGGCCGGGTAAAAGGCAGCCGCCTGCAGATCGATCAGAAACGGCCGGCCGAGGCTGGAATAGGGATTCCACCAGGGGAGCTCTCCCCTCCACAGGCTCTCCCGGAGGAACCGCTGGTAGGGCTGGTAGAACCGCACGTAGTCGATCCCGTCCAGCGGCGTCGATTTCCATGCCACGAACGAGAGGGTCCAAAGGGCGGCCAGGGCAAAGAGGGGCGACAGGGCGCGGGCGTTTTCCGAGATGCCGAATCGTTGTCGCATGGCGCGGAGCGAGCCTAAAAGGCCCGGTCCCCGGTTTCAAGCGCGCGCGACCGGGCGCCGAACACACTTGCCTAGAGGGCAATCCGGGTTAGTTTGGCCCCATGGCACCCCTCGAAGTCCAGTTGGCCGGATTGATCCCCAGTGGCGGCGGGGAATGGGTTCTCATCCTTCTCGTCCTCCTGCTGCTTTTCGGCGGGACCAAGCTTCCGGCCCTCGCAAAGGGCCTCGGGCAGTCCATGAAGGAATTCAAGAAGGCCGCGAAGGACGACGACCCGCCCGCCCCGGCCAAAGAGGAGCCCAAGAAGCCCGAGGCGCCCGGGAACCACGGGTCAAACTAGCTCCGCGCCGGCGGGCTGCCCCCGCTCGGCTTCTCGCCGAGCCAACCGCGGAACTCGCGGATCTGGACGGGGGTGCCAAGCGTGAGGAGCTCGTCGGCCGCTCGAAGCACCTCGTGGGCTCCGGGGCTGAGGATGCGCGCCCCCGCCCGGTGGATGCCCGCGATCTGCACGCCGTGGTTCCTCGCTGGGGAGATGTCCCCCAGCGTGCGGTCGGCCGCGATGCTCCATTCGGGGACCGTGAGCGACTCCATCCTGACCTCCTCGAAGAGCGAGTCCGTATCCGGCGCTCCCGACACGCCGCCCACGAACGCCTGGCCGGCGCGCACCTGCTCCATCCCTCCCATGAGCAGCACCTTGTCGCGCGGGTAGAGCACCGCATCGGGCGCGGGAAGCGGAATCATGAACCCCTGCCGCTCAATCCCGACGACCGAGCACCCGAAGCGCGCCCGCAGGTCGAGCTCGGCGATGGACCTGCCCTGGCAATCGGCAAGGTCCGGCACCGTGCAGTCGATCATATGGAGGTCCCAGTCGGGGTGGCGGCCGAGCCAGGGCGCCGTCGTCGAGGTCACCCTGTCCTCCGATGTCTGGATCATGTTCTTTATCTCCACCTCGAGGACACAGTGCCAGTAGATGAGCTTGCGGCGCAGCAGCAGCACCGCCGCCACGGCGGCCAGCGCGCTCAGGAGCAGGAGCCACCTGGCCGTGTCCTCCGCGGGCACGACGGCGATCAGCCAGACCGTGAGCACGGACACGGCCACGACCTTCAGGCCGGTCTCGACGACGGGAGCGAGCTGCTTGCCGCGGGGATGGCCGGAGGTGGATACCTGGGCAAACAGGAGCGCGAGCGCGGAGCAGTTCCTCCATATGGCGACGAGAGGCAGGAGGACGGCGATCGTGAGCAGCAGCCAGAACGCGACGTCGGAGCCGCTTGGGAACAGCCAGTCGCGGCCAAGCCAGCCCTCGACCGCGGCATAGAGCTCGCGCGAGAAGACGAGCACCCCGCTCACAAGGAGCATCTCGACCCCGATCTGGGCGAAGCGCCGGCGGCTAAGCTGCCAGAGGGGGCTCCGCTTGCGCTGGCGCATGAACCGCTCGAGCCAGTCCTGGTAGTAGTGCAGCCAGTCGCCGAGCCAGCCGGTCTCCCTCCCGAGGACGGCCGAGGCTATCCACTCCGACCTCCTGGCGACAAACGGGGTGACCAGGGTGGTCAGGAGCGAGACGCCGACGACCAGCGGGTAGAACCGCGCCGGCACGACCGCGGCGCCGACGCCGAGCTGGGCGATGACGAACGAGAACTCGCCGATGGGCGCGGTCATGAGGCCCGCCCTCAGGGCGTCCCGGACCGGGATACCGATCATGCAGAGACCGGCCGTCACGGCGAGGGGGCGCGCCACGAGCGTGAATGCGGCCACGCCGGCGATCAGGCCCGCGGCCGCGGTGAGCTCGCGCACGTCGATCTGCATGCCGATCGCGACGAAGAAGACGGCGCTGAACACGTCGCGCATTCCCTCGAAGGTGCGCTCGACCTGGTGGCGGTGCGGCGTCTCGGCGACGATGATGCCGAGGAGGAAGGCCCCGAGGGCGAGCGAATAGCCGGCCCTTTGCCCGAGGATCGCGAGCCCGAACAGGAGGGCGGCGAGGCCGAGGGTCTGCAGTTCCTCGTCCATCGAAATGCTCATCCGCTTCAGGAGCCACGGCACGAGGATGAGCCCGGCGACCCCGACCACCGCCACGAACGCCCCGAGGTGCAGCAGCGTCACGCCGACCTCGCCGGCGTGGCTGGCGCCGGCGCCCCCCAGCTGGACAACCGACTGCAGGAGCGCGAGCATCGCCACCGCCACGACGTCCTCCAGGATGGACACGCCGAGCGCGAGCTGGCCGGCGCGCTCGTGGTTGAGCCCCGTCTCGTGCAGGATCTTCGCGATGATCGAGGACGACGAGACCATCAGCATTCCGGCGAGGAAGAAGCCGTCCGTGGAGCTCCAGCCGAGCGCGGCCGCAAGCAGGCGCGCCAGGTAGTACATCGCGCCCGCGCCCGCGAACGCCGCGGCCAGGATCGGCAGCCCAAGGCGGCGCAGCTTGCGCAGGCTCAGCCGCAGCCCTATCGAGAACATGAGGAAGACGAGCCCGACCTGCGCGAGCGTCTCGATGCGGCCGACGTCCGACACGAGCGCGAGATGCGGCATCCCGGGGCCGACCAGGATGCCGGCGGCGAGGAAGCCGACGACTATCGAGAGGCCTATCCGCTGGCAGACCCATCCGACGGCGCCCGCGACGACCAGGATCACCGCCATGTCTTGAATGAACAGGATTCCGTGCACGGCTTTGCCTCCGCGGAAAATCTCCGCGGTTGCCGGGGACCGTCAACCTTAACCGGCGTATTTCCCTCGTTGACAGGTGCCTGCGACGCCGATTCGATTCCGTCGGCGGCAACGCCAGCGACTCCAGCCCCCCGCAACAAGCGATCATGGCCAACCTTTTCGGCTACTTTTCCAACGATATCGGCATCGATCTCGGAACAGCCAACACGCTCGTATACGTAAAGGACAAGGGAATCGTGCTGCGGGAGCCGTCGGTCGTGGCGCTGGACACGGTCACCCGCAAGGTTCGCGCGGTGGGCGACGAGGCCAAGCGCATGCTGGGGCGCACCCCGGGCAACATCACCGCAATCCGCCCCATGAAGGACGGCGTCATCGCCGACTTCGACGTCACCGAGGCGATGCTGCGCTACTTCATCCAGAAGGCGAGCCAGAGCTTCCGGGCCCCTCCCCGCGTCGTGATCGCGATCCCCTCAGGGATCACCGCCGTCGAGAAGCGCGCGGTCATGGACAGCGCGACCCACGCCGGCGCCCGCAAGGTGATCACCATTCCCGAGCCGATGGCGGCGGCGATCGGCGTCGGGCTCCCCATCGACGAGCCGGCGGCCAACATGATCGTCGACATCGGAGGCGGAACCACGGAGATCGCCATCATCTCGCTCAACGGAATTGTATTTTCCAAGTCAATACGCGTCGCCGGCGACGAGATGGACGCGGCCGTCATCAACTACATGAAGCGGGCCTACAACCTCCTGGTCGGCGAGCGGACGGCGGAGGAGATCAAGATGCGGATAGGATCGGCCTATCCCCTCGACGAGGAACTCTCCATGGAGGTGAAGGGGCGCGACTCGATCGCGGGCCTCCCCAAGACGATCCACATCACGTCGCAGGAGGTGCGCGAGGCCCTGTCCGACACGGTCGCCGCGGTCGTGGACGCCGTGCGCACGACGCTCGAGCGCTGCCCCCCCGAGCTCTCGGCCGACCTCGTCGACCGCGGATTCGTCATGGCCGGCGGCGGATCGCT
>DATNHT010000008.1:0-8313 GCA_035604815.1 Opitutaceae bacterium | reverse complement strand
CCCCCCGAGGATCTCTCCAGCGAGCTTGAGGGCCGCGGCCTCGACCTTTCCCCCTCCCACGGTGCCGCTGTGGAGGCCCTTTTCCGTCACGAGCATCTTGGCTGCCGCGTCCTGGGGCGTGCTGCCGAGGGCCTCGACCAGCGTCACGAGGACGAAGGGCACGCCCTCGCTCTCGAGCGCCACGAGCTGCTCGTAAAAGGTCACACCAGGCCGAGCTTCATCTTCCCCTCTTCGCTTATCATCGACTGGTTCCAGGGCGGTTCCCACGTGATCCGGACGTCGGCATCGGAGACGCCCGGGACGAGGAGCACCTTGCCCTTGGCGTCCTCCGCGATGGCCGGCCCCATGCCGCATCCGGGCGCCGTGAGCGTCATCGCCACGTTGACCTTGAAGCTGTTGTCGGGCCTCTTCTCGACATCCATCGAGTAGACGAGGCCCAGGTCGACGATGTTAACCGGGATCTCGGGATCGTACACCTTGCGGAGCTGGTCCCAGACCGCCTCCGGGTCGGGCGCGCCGTCGGCGAGCAGCGCCGAGTCTACCGTGTGGTCCGCCGCCTGCTCGCCAAACGCGTCGCCGTCCCTCCCGTCGATCCTGAAGAGGCCGTAGTCCACCTGCACGGTGTAGCTTCCGCCGAGCGTCTGGTGGACCTGTATCTTAGTCCCTGCGGGAATCAGCTGCCGCTCGCCGGACGGAATCAGCGTCGCTAACACGTCGCGGGAAAGGGTGCGTTCTCGGTTCATGGCAGGCCCGGAGCATTGGCCGGAAACGTCACCGGCGCAAGTGCGCCCGGATCAGCTTGCGAAGCGCCGCGTGGAGCTCCTCGCTCTCGAGGCGGTTCAGGACCTCCTCGAAGAAGCCGAAGATCAGGAGCTCGTCGGCCGCCTTCTGAGGAATCCCGCGGGACTTTAGGTAGAACTCCTGCTCGGGATCGATCCTGGAGCTCGTGGCGCCGTGGGTGCAGCGGACGTCGTTCGCCTGGATCTCGAGGCCGGGGAGCGAGTTGGACTCCGCGTCGTCGCTCAGCATCAGGTTGCGGTTGCTCTGGTAGGCGTCCGTCTTCTGGGCGTCGGGATCGACGATGATCAGGCCCGAGAATATGGTCCTCGACTGGTCCAGCAGGGCGTTCTTGTAGAGGAGGTCCGACTTGGTGTTCGGCGCCTGGTGGATCTGGAGGGTCCGCTGGTCGCACTCCCTCGCGCCGTCCGCCACGGTGATGGCGAGCATCTCCGAGAAGCCGCCGGGCGCCTGGAGCTGGCTCAGCGACTCGTGGCGCGCCTGCTTTCCGCCCAGGTGGAGGTTGAGCGACTGGACGCGGGCGTCCCTGCGCACGACAGTCGAGTTGAACTGGAGCGAGAGCGCCTCCTTGGACCAGCACTGCGCGGCGACATAGGTGATCCTCGCCCCGTGGCCCGCGTAGAGGTCGTTCGCGCCGCATGCGAACTGGCGCGTGGCGTCATTCGACACGAAGTGGTCGACGATGGTCACCTTCGCGTTGTCCTCCGCGACGACCAGCGTGTGCGGGAAGACGGCCGTGCCGGCCCCCGAGACCGCGTGGACGATGACGATCGGCCTGTCGACCACCACCCCGCGAGGGACGTGGATGAACGCGCCGTCCTGGATGAAGGCCTCGTGGAGCGCCGCAAACTTGGCGGATCCGAGCTTCTGGGGCTGCGCCATGAAGTGCTCGCGCAGGAGGCCCGGGTGCTTCGCGACCGCCTCGGAAAGGGTCGAGGCGACGACGCCCTTCGCGGCCAGACCGGCCGGGAGCGGGTTGCCGCCCACGAGGCTGCCGTTCAGGAATGAGAGCGTTGCTTCGAGCGCGGTGGCGAACGCCTCGGAGGCCTGCCGGGCCCGGGGGTCCGGCCCGCCGGCGCCGGGGGAGAACCCTCCGAGGGTGATCCCGGCTATGTTGCTGAACCTCCAGCTCTCGTCCGTGCGCCTCGGCATCGGCAGCGGCTCGAAACGGGAGTAGGCCGAGCGCTTGCGCTCAAGCCACCAAGCCGGGGAGGCCGTCAGGGAAGCGAGGTGGCGGGCGAACACCTCCGGCGTGAATCCACCGATGGCGTCCGCGACGGCCGGCTTGGCGGGCGTGGCGAGAGCCATGTCTCAACCCACGCTCCCTTCCATCTCGAGGTCGATCAGCCGCTTGAGCTCGACCGAGTACTCCATGGGGAACTGCCGTGCCAGGTCGTTGATGAAGCCGTTGACGGAGAGGCTCATCGCCTGCCCCTCGGTGAGCCCGCGCTGCTGCATGTAGAAGATCTGGTCGGCGCTCACCTTGGAGACGCTCGCCTCGTGCTGGACGGCGTGGCGGTCGCCGCGGACGGTGATCGCGGGGTAGGTGTCGGTCCGGCTGTTCGTGTTGATGAGGAGCGCGTCGCACTCCGTGTTGTTCTTGCAGCCCTTGAGCTGCCTCGGGATGTGGACGATCCCGCGGTAGGTGGCCCGCCCCTGGCCGACCGAGATCGACTTGGAGACGACGGTCGAGGTGGTCTCGTCCGCGGCGTGGATCATCTTGGCCCCGGTGTCCTGGTGCTGGCCGTCGTTCGCGAGCGCGATCGAGATCACCTCTCCGCGGGACTTGCGGCCCTTGAGGACGACGCCGGGATACTTCATCGTGAGCCGGCTGCCTATGTTGCAGTCGATCCACTTGATCTGCGACTCCTCGTGCGCCAGGCCGCGCTTGGTGACCAGGTTGAACACGTTCGACGACCAGTTCTGGACCGTGATGTACTGGATCTTCGCGCCCCTGAGCGCAACGAGCTCCACGACGGCGCTGTGGAGGGTGGCGGTCGAGAACTTGGGCGCCGTGCACCCCTCCATGTAGGTGAGCTCGCTGCCCTCGTCGCAGATGATGAGCGTCCGCTCGAACTGGCCGAAGTTCTCCGCGTTGATCCTAAAGTAGGCCTGGAGGGGGTGCGACACCTTGATCCCCGGCGGGACGTAGATGAACGAACCGCCGGAGAACACGGCGCTGTTGAGCGCCGAGAACTTGTTGTCGCCGGTCGGGATCACCTTGCCGAAGAACTTCCTGAAGATCTCCGGGTGCTCCCGGAGCCCCTCGCTCGAGTTGACGAAGATGACGCCCTGCTTGGAAACGGCCTCCTTGATGTTCGAATAGGCCGCCTCGGAGTCGAACTGGGCCTCGACGCCGGCGAGGAACTTGCGCTCCTGCTCGGGGATTCCCAGGCGCTCGAACGTGCGCTTGATGTCGGCCGGCACCTCGTCCCACGTCCTCTTGGGCTTGAGGCCCTGCGAGAGGTAATAGCGGATCTTGTCGAAGTTGATGGTCTCCAAGTCCCTGGAGGCCCAGTGGGTTGGCAGCGGCTTCGAAAGGAATGTCTTCAGGGCGCTCTGGCGGAATTCCCGAATCCAGGGGGCCTCCTTCTTGACCGCGGAGATGTAGTCGACCGTGCGCTCGTTCAGGCCCGTGCCCGCGTCGAAGTCGTACGTCATATCGTACTTGAAGTCGCCGGCGAGCTGGTCGATCCCGGAGACGGGGTTCTCGGCGGTTGTCTCGAGTGTGTCGGTGATTTCGGACATGGCAGGCTCCCTCCGGTTCAGGCGTTTGCGAACTCCTTCTTGACCCAGTCGTAGCCCCTGGACTCGAGCTCGAGCGCGAGCGACTTGTCGCCGCTCTTGACGATGCAGCCGTCGATCATGACGTGCACGAAGTCGGGCACGATGTAGCCCAGGAGACGCTGGTAGTGGGTGATCAGCAGGATGCCCAGGCTCGGCCCGCGCAGGTGGTTCACGCCGTCGGCGACAACGCGCAGGGCGTCGATATCGAGGCCGGAATCGGTCTCGTCCATCAGGGCGAACCGGGGTTCGAGCATCGCCATCTGCAGGATCTCGGTGCGCTTCTTCTCGCCTCCCGAGAACCCCTCGTTGACGGAGCGCGAGGTGAAGCTCCGGTCGATCTTGAGCAGGTCCATCTTCTTGTAGAGGCGCTTGTAGAAGCCGGAGGCGTCGATCTCCTCGCCCTCCGCCATCCGGGCCTGGATGGCGGCGCGCATGAAGTTTGCGATGCTGACCCCGGGGATCTCGCTCGGGTACTGGAACGCGAGGAAGATTCCCGCGCGGGCGCGCTCGTCGGACTCCATCTCGAGGATCGACTTGCCGTCGAGGAGGACGTCGCCCCCGGTGATCGTGTAGTCGGGGTGGCCGGCGATCGCCTTGGCCATCGTGGACTTTCCCGTCCCGTTCGGCCCCATCACGGCGTGGATCTCGCCCGCGTTGACGGAAAGGGTCACACCCTTCACGATTTCCTTGTCCCCGGTGGAGACGTGGAGGTTCCTGATTTCGAGGGAGGGCATGAGCGTGGAGAGGGCTTGTGAGGGCTTCAGGCCGTGGGCCGCGCCTTGCCGCGGAAGATGATCTCAACCGAGGCGGCGTCAAAATTGGGCGGGAGGACGGACTTCACCTGGTCGAGCAGGCCGGCGGGAAGGTCTATGTCGTGCGTGGAGCCGGTCTGCTCGTCGTGAAAATGCGCGTGCGGGTGGAGGTTCGGGCAGTACCGGGTCGGCCCCCGCTCGAAGTTGACGGCGCGCACGAGGTTGCACTGGACGAGCGTCTCCAGGCAGTTGTAGACGGTCGCAATCGAGATCATCGGCATCTCGGGCTTCGCGCGCGCAAAGACGTCCTCCGCGGTGGGGTGGTCGCGCCTCTTCAGGAGCACGTTGTAAATCACCTCGCGCTGAGGGGTGGAGCGCAGGCCGCTGTCGGACAGGCGTTGGGCCAGCGCCTCTGAGCTATCCGTGTTTGAGACCATGGGTGAATTTGGTTTGATTCAGTTAATTGGAATGGCACCAAGTTTCAATAAGGAATGAGAATCATTCTAAATATAAATTGTAATAATCATACAAACAACAATATATGATATCCATGTGGTGGCATTCCGCGATGACCACCGACAGATCTCGCGTGTAACCCATGGCATTCGACCCTGCCCGCGGAGCCGGGGCCGGGATTCGCCTGTCACTCTGACGTTGCAACAATTGGCAAACGCCATGAGTTACCGGCCAACCATAACCCATGATGTGTAGAATCTCAGGCGCCGTGGCGTCGATACTCCTGTTGGCATTCCTCCTCGGTGGATGTGCGGCGCCGACCACGGAGATCAACTACCGCTGCGTTCTGCCGAAGATTGCCTCCGCCGACGCGGATCCCGATCTGGCGAGTGTCTTTGCGAGCGAGCTCGCGGCCAGCGCCCGCCTTCAGGTTCTCAGCCAGACTCGGCTCAAGGGGAAGGTGAGCAAAGACATCACCTTCATCGTGAGCATGAAATCGTCGGCTGCGGCCGGCGTGTTCGTAAATGTGCTCTTCAATCAGCCTTACCGGACCGTTGCCGTCACCATCGCCGGCGACATCCGCAATCCGGAGGCCGGCGTCATCATCCAGAAGGCGGTGAAGGTGTTTTCGGCAATGTTCCCCGGATCGAACCTGGTTCCCTTCTCGGGGAACCAGGCCCTGTTTGGACCTTGAAGGCTCGGCCCCCGCCAGCGGGATGGCGGGCCGATCCCTGCAGCCGGTCCCCCTTGACGGCCTGGTTCGGCCGGGCGGGGGGAATCCGGCTGGAACGCGGCGCCGGGCATCGCCGGCAGGCAAGCGCTAGGGGGCTTGGAGGCACCAATGCCACGGCTCGTAGACAATCCCGTTCGCGTTGCCGCGGGGATACGAGAGCCCGAATCCGTACAGCGCGGCGTGCGTCTGTAGCCACAGAAACGCGGGCGTCCGCTCAAATTCCTCGGTGAGGGGGGGCTCGCCAGGGACGCCTATGTCGATGGCGCGCCCCGTGTGGTGCTCGCTGTATCCGGGTGCGGCCATCGTGCAGAGGATGGCGTCAATCGTCGCGCCGCCGGCGAGCTTGCCCCGGATGATCTCCGCCTGGCGCTCGGCGCTCCGGAAGCCGGATATCGCGACGAGCCTGATCCCGGAAGCCGAGGCGGCGTCGCGCATCCGGACCCAGGCCGCCGCCGCCTGGGGAGAAAGCCGGACGTCCCTGCCGTCGGGATTGGCGCCGATGGAGACGAGCTCGGGCGCCTCGGCTTGGTGCCGCATGTCCCGCCTCGTCGCGTAGTCCGCCGGTATGCCGAGGCCGCTCACGCGCCGTGCTCGGCAAGCCAGCGCTCGGCGTCTATCGCGGCCTGGCAGCCCATTCCGGCGGCGGTGACGGCCTGGCGGTAGACGTGGTCCGCGCAGTCGCCGGCAACGTACACGCCCGGAACCTTTGTCCTCACCTGGGAGCCGTCGGCGGCAACGAAGTAGCCGTTCGGGTCGACGTCGAGCGCGGCCGAGAACGGCGCCGAGTTGGGGATGTGCCCGATCGCGACAAAGACTCCCTTAACCGCCAGGACGGACTCGGCGCCCGTCTTCACGTTCCGGACCCTGAGCCCGCTGACCGAGCCCTCGGGGACGCCCATGACCGCGACCGGGGCGCTGTCCCAGACCATCTGGATCTTGGGGTGGGAGGTCGCCCGGTCCGCCATGATCTTCGATGCGCGCAGCGAGTCCCGGCGGTGGACGAGGTAGACCTTGGCCGCAAACCGGGTGAGGAACAGCGCCTCCTCGGCCGCGCTGTCGCCGCCGCCGATCACCGCGACGTCCATCTTCCGGTAGAACGCGCCGTCGCAGGTGGCGCACGTCGTGACGCCCTTGCCGCCGTAGAGCTCCCTCTCGCCGGGGATTCCGGTCATCCTGGGCGAGGCTCCGGTCGCGATGATCACGGTCTTGGCGAGGATCGTCCTGTCGGCGCATACGAGCTTGCGCGGTGACGATGCGAAGTCGACGGACTGCACCAGGGCCTGCTCGAACCGGGCGCCGAACCTCGCCGCCTGCTTGCGCAGGCTGTCCATCAGGTGGAAGCCGTCGACGCCCTCGGGAAACCCGGGGAAGTTCTCGACCTCGCTCGTCGTCGTCAGCTGCCCGCCGGGAAGCGGCCCGTCAAGGACAAGCGGGTTCAGGCTGGCGCGGGCGGCGTAGACGGCGGCCGTCAGGCCGGCGCATCCCGTGCCGATGATGACGACATTCTCTGCGGGGGTTGTGGGCATGGTCGGGTTCGGAGTTGAGCTTCAGGATACAATCCTTGGGAGGCCGCAAGAGGCAAATCGCTGCGCCATGCGAGGCGTCACCATGGGATCACCCGTCGGATCCTGAGCTCCTGGTAGAGGTCGGGGGAGATCTCCTGCAGGAACCTGCTCGGGGTGAGCATCAGGCCGCCGGGCCCGGGCCGCGAGGCGATCTTGGGATAGCTCAGGTACAGCTCGTTGCGGGCGCGGGTGACGGCCACGTAGAAGAGCCGCCTCTCCTCCTCGACGTCGCCCGCCTCAATGGAGCGCCGCCCGGGGAACTGGCCGTCCGCGAGGCCGATCACGAAGACGACGTCGTACTCGAGCCCCTTCGCCTGGTGGACGGTGGTCAGCCTGATGGCGTCGGAATCGGGGTCGACGTGGCGGTCGCTGGTCTCGCTGTTGAGCAGGAGGATCTGGGCCAGGAAATCCTGGGTCTCCTCGAAGCGCTGCGCGAATCCGACGAGCGCCGTCAGCTCCTCGAGCCGGTCCGAGTAGTCGGCGAACGCGCCCTTGAGGTAGTCGCCGTACCAGCCCTCGATAGCCGTCTCGACCGCGTCGGCGGGCGTGCCGGTCTGCATCGATTCGGACACCTGCCTGAGCGACACGACGAGCTTGTCCCACTCCTCCCGCCCGTCCCTGGCGACCTTGGAGCGGACGTCCTCGGCATCGAGCACCCCCAGGAAGTCCTTCTGCGAGGCGCGGGCGCGCCCGAGGGCCGCGGCGTGGATCTTCTGCGCGCCCTTCTCGCCCACCTTGGGGAGCAGGACCGCGATGCGCTCCCAGGCCTGCTCGTCCGCCGGGTTGTAGACGAATCGCAGCAGGGCGACCAGGTCGCGTATGTGCTGCCGCTCGAAGAACTTCACGCCGCTCGTGATGTGGTAGGGGATCCCGGCGCGCGCCAGCGCGATCTGGGTCTCGACCGCTATGAAATGCGAGCGGTAGAGGACGGCGATAGAGCTCAGCGCCGTTCCCTCGTCCTCGTGAAGCGCCCGCACGCGCTTCACGACGAATTCGGCCTGCTCGCGGTCGTCCATCGCCTGGACGACGTACGGCTTCTCCATGTGGCCGCGCGCCGCCCGGAGCTCCTTGTCGAAATGCTGCCCCTTGGGCTGCGCGAGGAGGACCCCGTTCGCCAGGTTGAGGATCTCGGGCGTCGAGCGGTAGTTCGTCTCGATCCGGTGGATCGCGGTCCCCGGATGGCGGTCGGGGAACGTCATGATGTTCTCAAAATTCGCGCCGC
>DATNHT010000007.1:0-15079 GCA_035604815.1 Opitutaceae bacterium | reverse complement strand
ATCCGCCGCTCGCGGATCCCGCTCCTTGCCCGGATCCACTCGTCCGAGGTGTCCACCAGCCGGGAAAGATCTTCGTTTGTGAGAACCCGTTCGGGAGCGTAGGCACCTGTGCCGAGGATGACGGTGGAGCGGGTGGGCATGCGGCGGAAACTACGACGGGGGCCCGCTCATCAGCTCATTTGCGCGCGCGATGTCAGCTTCCATTCGGTGGTTCATGTCGGTCTTGATGATCTCGCCCGCCGCCCGGATCGCGCTCTTTATCGCGTGGCGGTTGGACGAGCCGTGGGCCTTGAGAATGTTCCCGCGGAGCCCCAGAAGGGGGGCGCCGCCGTACCGCTCCGGATTGATCCGGTCCTTGAGCGCCGCAAAGGCGCCCTTCGAGAGCAGCGCGCCGGTCGCGCGCATCGGGTTGGCGCTCAGCTCCTCCCGCAGCATCCCGGAGATGAATTTCGCAAGGGACTCCCAGCTCTTGAGCATGATGTTGCCGACGAAGCCGTCGCAGACGACCACATCCACGTGCTCCGCGAAGACCTGGAACCCCTCGATAGGGCCGGCGTACCTGATGATCGTGCCGATGCGCTTGAGCAGCTCGTTCGTCTCCGTGATCAGCGAGTTTCCCTTTCCATCCTCGGTGCCAATCGACATGAGCCCCACGCGCGGCGAGTGGATCCCGAGCATGACGCGGCAATAGTGATTTCCCAGGATCGAATTGTGGACCAGATGCTCCGGCTTGGGCTCGGGATTGGCGCCCGCGTCGATCAGGACGAAATGGCCTCCCTCCCTCGGCACGACCGCCGCGAGCGCCGGCCTGGCCACCCCTTCCATCGTCCTAAGGCGCAGGGTCCCGCAGGCCATGAGGGCCCCGGTGTTGCCGCAGCTCACGACGACATTGGCCTCGCCGGCTTTCACGAGCTCTATTGCGCGGGCCATGGACGAATCCTTCTTCTTCTTCAGCGCCACCAGCGGCTTGTCCTCCATCGTTATGACCTCGGAGGCATGAAAGGTGGACAGCCTTTCGCTGCGGTGCAGCCCATAGTGCAGGATGATGGGCCTCAGCTGCGCCTCGTCGCCGACGAGCGTGATGGGATTCAGATGGGGGTTCTGCGCCAGGGCGAGCTTGACCGCGGCGACGACTTCGCTGGGGCCCAAGTCGCCTCCCATCGCGTCAACCGCGATCCGACCGGTTGATCCGGGGGCCATGACCGTCGGCGTACCGCCTAGAGTGGACGGTTTGGCCTCAGACCTCGACGTTGAGGACTTGGCGCCCGCGATATGTTCCGGTCTTTGGGTTTACCCGGTGCGGCCGGAACAAGCTTCCGTCGGAGGGGTCGCGGGCGAATTCCGGCGCTATGAAGGCGTTGGCTGCACGCCTGTTTGCACTACGGCGCTTGGACTGTTTGCGTTTCGGATTGGCCATTGTGAACGGGGTTAAAGGGTGACCGTTTAAAGGCCGCCGGACCCGCCCGTCAAGCGCACACTGGTTTTCACACAAGACTTGTGCCGCCGGCAGGGTCGCGTAGCAAGGAGCGACTCCATGTCGCCTTCGCTCCTTCAAATCGTCGTCCTCGCCATCGTGCAGGGGGCGGCCGAACTGCTCCCGGTCTCGAGTTCAGCCCATGTGATCGCTGCAGAGAAGATCATGCGGCTGGACCCCTCGAGCCCGGAGATGACCTTCCTCCTGGCCATGCTGCACACCGGGACGATGGCTGCGATGATCGTGTACTTTTGGGAGTCCTGGAAACTCAGTTTCTTCGCGAACCCGGCCCGGTTCAGGGCGGCCGTCGCACGGGTCGGGGCCGCGACCGGGGCGACTCTCTGCGTCGGAGTCCCCCTCGTTCTCGCGGTCGAAAGGGTCTTCCTGGGCGGGAGGCCCGGGTCGGACGTCGAGCAGCTGTTCTCCAACCTGCCCCTGGTTGCCGCGTCCCTGGGCGCGGCCGGAGCCGTGATTCTGGTGGCGGGGCTGGGTTCGCGGTCCCCCGAGGCGGCGCCGGCTCCCTCCGAGCCGCCCGGAGAGTCCCTCCCCATCGGCCCGGCGATCTGGATCGGGGCCGTGCAGGGCATCTGCGGACCGTTTCGCGGGCTCTCGCGCTCCGGATTGACGATCTCGGCGGGAATGCTGCTGGGGGTGCCTAGGCGCGTTTCCGAGGAATTCAGCTTTGCGCTCGCCGTCGTGATCACCCCGCCGGTGATCCTCCGCGAATTGCTCAGGTTCTACAGGGCCCGTGCGGCCGAGCCCGGGGCGGTCGACTTCGCGGCGCTCGCCATGCCCGGGCTCCTCGGGATGGTCTTCAGCTTCGGCGCCGGCCTCCTAGCGCTTCGCTGGCTTTCGGGCTGGCTCGAGAAGGGCCACTGGCATTACTTCGGGGTCTACTGTTTTGCGGCCGCCGCCGGGGTCTGCGCCCTTGCGGGCTTGGGTTATTGAGCCATGGGGGACCTTCATTCGCTAACCGCCGCGCTCGGCGCCGGCCGCAATCTCACCCCCGACGAGGTGAAGGGCGCCGCCGCCGCCCTGGCCTCCGACGTGCCGCCGGACGGCGTGAAGGCCGAATTCCTTTCCGCGCTTGCGAAGAAGGGCGAGACTTCGGCCGAAATCGCTGCGTTTGCGGACGCCTTCCGCGCCCTCGCGATCGACCCGGGCGTGGATGATTGGTCGGCCCGCGCGATCGACATCGTCGGGACCGGCGGCGACCACGCAGGGGGTTTCAACGTGTCGAGCCTGGTAGCCCTCGTGGTTGCCTGCGCCGGCGTTCCGGTCATGAAGCACGGCAACCGGGGCATCACGTCAAAGTGCGGCAGCGCGGACTTGTTCGCGGCCCTGGGCGTCAAGCTGGACGCGCCGCCCGAAAGACTGAGAACGGCCCTCGGCGCGCTCGGCTACGCATTCTACTTCGCCCCTTTCTGGCATCCGGCGTTCAAGCGGATCGCCCCCGTTCGGAAGATGCTCGCGGTTCGGGGCGAGCGCACGGTCTTCAACATCCTGGGGCCGCTTTTGAACCCCGGCCGGCCGGCCCACATCCTCCTCGGCGCCGCCTCGCCGGCCCTTGTCGAGAAGCTTGCCGACGCTCTCGAGGCGCTTGGCATCGGGGCCGGCCTGGCGGTTCACGGGGTCATTGGACCGGGCCGCGGGATCGACGAGCTCACCTCGGTGACCCTCAACATCGTCCGCGGCGCGGGCCGCCTCAGGGCGATCCGCTCGGAATGGACGCCTGAGTCATTCGGACTGGCGGCCTCGCCATTCTCCGACATCGCGGGGGGCGACATCGAGGCGAATCTAGCGACGGCAGGCGCCCTGGCCGGCGGGGGAGGGCCCCGCGGGCTCGCCGACACCATCGCGCTCAACAGCGCCGTGGCCCTCTGGATCGCGGGGGCGCGGCCCGACGTGCGGGGATCGATCGGCGAGACCCGGGATATCCTGCTCGGAGGGGCGGTGCGGCAAAAGATCGCGGACACCCGCGATTTCTACGAGAATTAGGGCGCGAGGCATGCAACGGCTTTATTTCGGGACAGACGGCGTGCGGGGCCCCTACGGGGGGCCCGTCATGAACGAGGCCTTCGTCGCGAGGCTCGGCGCGGCGGCAGCCAGGTGGCTTGGGGCCAGAGGCGTGCATTCCGGCCGGGTGCTTATCGGCCGAGACACGCGGGCCTCGGGGGCCTCGCTCGCCGCCGCCCTCGGCGCGGGGATCCTCTTCGGGGGGGGGCGCGCGGCGGCCCTCGGGATTGTCCCGACGCCGGCAGTCTCGCGCGCCGTGAGGCTCGGGGGAGCAGCGCTGGGGGCCGTGATTACCGCGTCGCACAACCCGGCCTCCGACAACGGGGTCAAGTTCTTCGGCCCCGACGGAGCCAAGCTGACCGACGAGGACGAGGCGGAGATCGAGTCGCACATGCCCCCGCCGGGCAGCTTGCCCGACTTCGCGCGCGGGGACCGAGGCGAAATCCCGGGCGAATCGATCCTCGAGCCCTACATCGAGGCGGCCACGCGGATCCTGCCTCACGGCGCGCTTCGGGGCTGGAAGATCGCCCTGGACACGGCGAACGGCGCGACGTGCGCCTCGAGTCCGACTGTCCTTTGGGCGCTCGGAGCCGAGATCGCGGGCCTGGGTGACAGCCCGGACGGCCTGAACATCAACCAGGGCGTCGGCAGCGAGCACCCCGAGGCCCTTGCCCAGCGCGTCCGTTCGGCCGGCGCGCGGCTGGGAATCGCCCACGACGGCGACGGCGACCGCTGCGTGCTGTGCGACGAGCTCGGCGGCATACTCGACGGCGACGAGGTGCTGGCGATACTCGCGACGCACGCCCTAGCGCGGGGGAGCCTTTCGCCCAAGACGCTCATCGTGACGGTCCAGAGCAACCTGGGAATAGACGCGGCGGTCGAGGCCGCGGGAGGTCGCGTCATCCGGACCGCCGTCGGCGACCGCTATGTCGCCGAGCGGATGCGTGCCGAAGGCGCGGTGCTCGGGGGCGAGTCGTCCGGGCACGTCGTGTGCTTTGATTTCGGCCCAACCGGCGACGGTCTTGCCGCGGCCCTCAAGGTCATCGCGGTCATGCTGGAGACGGGCCGGCCGCTCTCGGAGCTGCGCAAGGTGCTGAAGAAGTTTCCCCAGCTCTCGGTCGCGCTCGCGGTGCGCGACAAGAGGCCGCTCGAGGCCCTTCCGGCCCTCGCCGGCGAGATCCGGGCGCTCGAGCGAGAGCTCGGAGCCAGGGGCCGCGTCCTCGTCCGCTACTCGGGGACCGAGTCCAAGTTGCGGCTTCTCGTCGAGGGGCCCGACGAGGCCGCCGTCCGCTCCGGGATCGAGCGGCTCTGCGGCGCTGCGCGGGCCGACCTCGACGTCCTGTAGAGCGCCCTCCTGAGATGTCTTGCGCGGCGGTTCCTGCGGGTTTTGCGTTGCCCATGCTTACACGGAACCTCTTTCGGGGATCGGCGCTGGCCGTGGCATTCATGGCGGCCCCGGGCGGGCGCGCCGCGGACTTCAGCGCCCGCTATGACGAGATCGTCGCGCGGGCGACTCCCGCCCAGCTCTACGCGTTCCTGTACGACATGCCGAAGGGCGGCGACCTGCACAACCACGCGGCCGGAGCCAACCGCGCCGAATGGACGTACGCAGTCTGCACAGATGCCGCCAGGAACGGGGGCGAGACCTACTACGCGCGGACGCGGCTCGCCGGCGCGCCGGACTCGGTCGACCCCGCGGCGCTCTTCCAGACGATCCGCCGGAAGACCTATGACATGCTCCCCGCCCGGGCGAAGGCGGAATTCGTCCCCCTCGCCTCGCTCACGCCGGAGGAGAGAGAAGGCTGGTACGCGAGCACGCGGCTGGACGGCAAGGGCGACGGCAGACTCGAGTTCTTCTCGCACATCTGGCCGCGGCTCGCCCAGCTCAGCCAGTCCCTCCCGCTTGCGACGGAGCTTCTGGTCGAGAACATGAAGGCGTTCGGCGCCGAGCATCTGGCCTACCTGGAGACGCAGTTCCTCGTTGAGGGGATGGTCGACAACGACGGCGACGCGATACCCGATGAGGCGGCGGTCGCCTACGTCAAAAGGCGGCTTTCCATGCCCGACGTCGCGGCGACCGGCGTGACCATCCGGTTCCAGCGCACCATCCTGCGCTTCGCCCCGGATGCCGAGATGCGCCTCGCGAGGGCCTACGCGTTTGCCGACGCCCACCGGGACCTGTGGGTCGGGCTGAACATGGCGGGAATCGAGGAGAACGGGTTCGGATACCCCTCGCGCTTTCTCAACACGTTCCGCGCGATGCGGGCGCGTTATCCAGCGCTCGCGCTCTCGATCCATGCCGGCGAGATGGACGGCCCGGACAACCACGTCCGCGACACGCTGCTCCTCGGGGCATCGCGGATCGGCCACGGCATAAACCTGATCCGCGACCCCGAGACCCTGCTGCTGCTGCAGCAGACGCGCCGCGTCCTGATCGAGATCAACCTGATCTCGAATCGCCTTCTGGGCTACGTCCCCGACCTCACCGCCCACCCGTTTCCGGAATACCTTAGGACAGGGATCCCAGTTTGCCTCAACACCGACGACCGGGGGATGTGGGATTCAAACATGACCGACGAGTACTACACGGCCGTCACCCTGTTCCACCTGTCGTGGGGGGAAATCCTGGCGATGGGCCGCGACTCGCTCACCCATTCCTTCGTCCAGCCCGACGTCAAGGCGAGGCTCCTCTCCGAATTCGACCAGCGGATCGCAGCGTTCGAGGGGCGGTACGGCACGGGGCCGCTCGATGCCGCGTTCCGCGCTCTCGCATCGGTGAGGCCGGTGTCCTACGGCTACGGGAAGCGGACCTGGGGATTCGATTTCCGCTGACGCTCTACCGGGGGTCGTCGCCCGCCAGCCGCCGCGGCCGCGACGCGGCCTGCGGCCCGGCGCCCGCGACCCAGACTCCGATCGCCATAAGGGCGCCGCCCGTCAGAAGGCGGGCGAGATCGGCCTTCTCCCCGAACACAACGAGCGCGCAGGCAATCCCGAGCGGGATCTTGGCATTGTTGCACGCGGCTAGGGCGCCCGCGTTGACGCGGGTCGAGCCGACGTTCCAGAGGAAGAAGCCCGCGCCCGACGCGACGGCGCCCAGGTAGGCGATCGCGACCCACTGGGCCGGCGCGGGGGCGAACGAGCGCCAGTCCGTCGTGAGGCACGAGACGGCGAGCGCGAGAGCGAGAGCCCCCGAGAATGGCAGGACGAACACGGAGGCGTCGCTCAGCTCCGCGGGAAGGCGCGCCCGCTCGCGCCTCCACGCGACCTGGCCGGCCGCGAAGCAGAGGTTCGAGAGCTGGACGAGGACAAAGCCGCCCAGGATGCCCGAACCGGCGGCGGAGCGCCAAAGCACCACGCCGGCGCCCGCAACGGAGAGCGCCGCCGCGGCGTAGTAGCGCGTCCGCCACGTGCGCTCGACCGCGGAGTCGATCAGCGCCACGAGGATGGGCGTCGTTATCGTGAACAGCGCAACCTCGTAGGCGTGGAGGTGCGCGTACGAGCGCTGGTACAGGACGTACGTGGCCCCGAACTGAACGGCGCCGATCAGCGCCAGCCGCAGAACGGGGGCCGCCCCCATCCGCAGGCGCCGGAAGAGGGGCGCGAAGACGGCGAGGGAGATGGCGAGCCTCAGCACGGCGACAGCCGTCGAGTCGAGCCCGGCGAGCCTCTCCTTGATGAGGCCGAAGGAGAAGGCCCAGATGAGCGAGGCGGCAAGCAGGAGGGTCATCCGGGTCTCGCGGGGGCCTGGCGGCTGTCACACCCGGAAGATCGCGCCCAGGCGCTTTCCGAGCAGCAGGCTGACGCCGGCGACCATCGTTCCCAGAAACACCATCGCCCAGACCCCGAGCGCGCATGCCAGGAACTTGCCGTCGCCCAGAAGCTGGAAGAGCTCGAGGATGGCCTTTGTGATGGGGAAATAGACCTGCTTCTGCGCCAGGATGATCGAGTCGCTTACCTCCAGCATCGCGAAGGCGAAGGCGAGCAGGCCGCCCGCCATCAGGTTGGCCGCGATCAGGGGCAGCGTGACCTTGAGCATCGCCCTGAATGGGGGGCTTCCCAGGTTCTCGGCCGCCTCCTCAAGGGTCACGCTCGTCTGCTCGAACCCGGCCGCGGCCGAGCGCACGACGTAGGGAAGGCGGCGGATCGAGTACGCGACTATCAGCAGAACGGTCGGGTTGCGCACCGGGTTTATGAAGGAGAAGAAGCGCCCGTCCTGGGACATCGCGAGGTAGCCGAATGCGAGCACGATCCCGGGAACCGCGAGGGGCAGCATCGAAAGGAAATCGAGGACGTGCCTGCCGGCGATTCTCGTGCGCACGACGACGTAGGCGATCGCGATTCCCAGGACCACGTCTATGAGGGTCGAGGCGCTCGCGTACTTGAGGCTGTTCGCGATCGCAGGGACTGTGTACTCGCTCCCCAGCGCGGCGCGGAAGTTGTCGAGCGTGAATCCGCTCGGAAGGGCGCTCGCGTACCAGTCCTCGGAGAGCGCGATCAGGACCACCCCCAGATGTGGCAGTATGGCCACCGCGGTGACGCCGCAGAAGATCGCGGTGCAGAGGAGCGCCAAGTGCGGCGGAAGCGGGCGTGCGCCGCCGGCGGAGGTCGCCTTGGCCATCATCGCGTGGCCCGGCCGCCCGAAGAGGCCCTTTCCCACGGCGTACACGAGGACGGAGCTCGCGAGCATGACCGCGACGAGCGCATAGGGGAACGGGTTGCCCCCGATGTCCTTCAGCCCATAGAATATCTGGACGCTGGTGACCCGCGAGTAGTCGAAGACGAGCGGCGTCCCGAGCTCCGTGAACACCCAGATGAAGACGATCGTGCAGCCTGCGAAGAGTCCTGGGCGGATGAGCGGCAGGGTCACCCTTCGGAAGCGCCGCAGCCCCGTGCACCCGAGGTTCTGCGCCGCCTCCTCCATGGCGGGGTCTATGTTCGCAAGCGCCGCCACGGCGTTCAGGTAGATGATCGGATAGAGGGAGAGCGCCTCGACGATCGCGACGCCCCAGAACTGGTTCGCCGCAAACCAGTCGAATGTCCACCCGCGCGGCCGCAGCCCCAGGTCCGCGATCAGCGCGTTGACGGCCCCGTATTGGCCGAAGATCTGCTTGATTCCGATCGCGCCGACGAAGGGCGGCAGGATCATCGGGATCAGCACGGCGGAGTTAAGGAAACCCTTGAGCGGATAGAGGTAGCGGTCCGAGATGAGCGCGAGCGGCAGGGCGATCAGCAAGGCGATCGAGGTCCCGGCGCAGGCCAGGAGCAGGGAGTTGCGCAGCGCCTCCACGTAGGTCGGATCGGTGAGGAGCGCGCCAAGGAACGCGAAGGTCAGCCGCCCGTCCGCGTTGACGAACCCGCCCCGGAGGATCTGCAGGACCGGCCAGAGGAAGAACGCCGCGAAGAAGGCGGCGGTGAGGGCGAATACGATCCGGGCCGTGGTCCTGGACATGGCGCGGCGCCGCCGAATCAGCTGAACGGCCAGATCTTGAAGAACGACAGGAAGAACATGCCCGCCACCGCGTAGCCGATGGGCGGGATCGTGCGCGCGCGGCCGAGCCCGACGCCCAGGATAACGGAGCAGATGAGCCCGATCCCTATCCCCTTGGCGATGCTGAACGTCAGGGGAATGGCGAAGATCGTCAGGACGGCCGGAGCGGCCGTCTCAAAGTTGGTCATGTCGATCTCCACGACGGACTGCATCATGAAGATCCCGACGATCACGAGGGCGGGCGCCGTCGCGCACGGGGGTATCGCGAGGATGAGCGGGGTGAGGAAGAGCGCCAGCAGCATGAAGACGGCCACCCAGATCGCCGTCAGGCCGGTGCGCCCGCCGGCCTCGACGCCCGAGGCCGACTCGATGTAGCTCACGACCGTGGAGGTGCCGCAGAGCGCGGAGAGGATGGTCGCTATCGAGTCGGCGAGCAGCGCGCGGCCCGCGTTGGGAAGGCGTCCCTGCGCGTCGAGAAGCCCCGCGCGCTTGGTGACCCCGATCAGGGTCCCTATGTTGTCGAACATGTCGACGAGCAGCAGGGTGAAGATCAGGGGAAGCGCGGTCTGGAACTTGGACCAGCTCGTGAGGAAGCCAAAGGTGAGCTTGAGGAACACGGGCGCGGCCGAGTGGGGAAGCGAGAAGAACCCCGCGCTCAGGTTGGTCACCCTTCCTCCCGACCCGCTGGGCACGAGCAGGCCCGCGACCGTGATCGCGAGGATGCCGAGCACGATCGCGCCCCTCACCCGGCGCGCGACAAGCAGGGCGATGAGGACGATCCCGGCAAGGCAGAGCTCGGCGGGCCCTGCCGTGAAGTCTCCCGGCCCGACGAAAGTCGCCGGGTTTGCGACGATGACCTCCCCGCGCTGGAGTCCGATGAAGGCGATGAAGAGCCCGACGCCGCAGGTGACCGCGAGCTTCAGGCCGAGCGGGATCGAGGCGATGATCTTCTCCCGGATGCCGGATACGGACAGCGACAGGAAGATGATCCCGTTGATAAGCACCATCCCGAGGGCCTCGTTCCACGGAAGATGATTCCCGAGGCAGATCGTGTAAGTGAAGAATGCGTTGATCCCCATGCCGGGCGCCAAGGCGATCGGGAAATTGGTGAACAGCGCCATGAGGGTCGTCGCGACCGCCGCCGTGATCGCGGTGACGGTGACCAGGGCCCCCTTGTCCATGCCGGTGTTCGCCAGGATGGAGGGGTTGACCGCGAGGATGTAGGCCATCGCGGCGAACGTCGTGAGCCCCGCCTGAAACTCGCGAAAGGGTGTCGTGCCGCGGCTTTCGAGCTTGAAGAGGCGTGAAACCATGGATTGGTCGGTGGGCTGGGAGTGTGTGGCCGATTTGGCCCCGGCCCGCAACGCAAGTTTTTGTTTCTAAAGCCCCCCGATTTTGGCGATAAGGGGGTCCGATGAACCCCGAATCCAATCTTGCCGCGCTTGGCCTCGTGCTCCCCCAACCGCCGGCTGGCGCCGGAAGCTACGTGCCCACCGTGCGCACCGGGAACCTCCTCTACTGCGCGGGCACCCTTCCGATGGCGGACGGCAAGCTGGCCTATGCGGGCCAGGTGGGGCGGGAGCAGACCGTCGAGACGGGTTCAAGGGCCGCGGAGGCCTGCGCGCTCAACACGCTGGCAAACGTCAGGGCGGCGCTCGGCTCGCTGGACCGCGTCGCCCGGATCGTGTTCGTCAGCGGGTACGTGAACGCCGTGGACGGGTTCGCGGAGAGCCCCGCGGTGATCAATGGCGCGAGCGACCTTTTCGTCAGGGTGTTTGGGGACGCCGGGCGCCACGCGAGGGCGGCCGTGGCCGTGAACGGGCTGCCCCGGGGGGCCACCGTCGAGATTCAGGCGGTCGTCGAGGTGAGGGCCTAGCGCCAGAACCCGCGGACGTAGACCCTGCGGCCCCCCCGGAAATCGTAGCGCGGGGCGACCCAAACGGCGCCGCGGCGCGGCGGGAGCTCATAGTGGCCCCTGACCCAACCCCAGCGGTTGCCGTACCAGTGGTAATAGCCGCCGATCCAGAAGTACCCGGGCCCCGGAGCGATGCCGATCGCCTCGACAATCGGCGCGGGGGGTTCGGCGTCAACGACCACCTCGCCCGGCTCCGCGGTGTAGACAACCCCGGCCGGGGCCGGCCGCACCGCGACGACGCAGCCCGCCGTCACGGCGAGCATCGATAGCAGAGCGGCCGCGCCGACCGCAGCGCAGGCACGGCGCGGCAGCTGAAGGTGGGCCTGTGAGGGGATCCTTTCTCGGGTGATGGTGTTCATGGTGGTGATTTGCATAACGGGTTAGACGCCTGTCCGGGCATGTGGTTACACAAGATTTTTCGTCAGGACCCGCGCGTTGCGCCCGCTGTCGTCGTACAGCTTGAGCCGGGCCTCCGGCAGGATGTCCTTCGTGCTCTCCTGGAATCCGCACACGCCGGAGAAGAAGCCCGCGCTCTGGGTCGAGAGGGCGATGACGCTCCTCGCTCCCCGCTCCTTTGCCTGGAGGCAGGCGTATTCGACCATCTTCTTCCCGATTCCCCGGTTGTGGTAGAAAGGCAGGACGTAGAGGGAGCCTATCTCGGCCGTGTCGGGCCGGTCGGGGTAGTACATCAGCGTGACGCAGGCTATGACGGCCCCGTCGACCTCGAACACGAAGAACTGGTCGATGTTCTTCTCGATGGCCTGCTGGGTGCGGTGGATCAGCTCCTCCCTCCTGACGGCATTGCGGGTGAGGTTGTAGAGGAGCCGGGCGTCGCGGCGGATCGCCTTGCGGATCTGCTGGTAGTCGTTGCCGTAGACGAGCGAGCCCACGCCCTCGTTCGAGAAGATCTCGTTGAGGAGGCCGTCGAACACGCGGCCGTCGACGATGTGGACGCGGGGCGTGCCGGTCTCGATCGCCCTGATCGCGTACGTGGCCTTGCTGCGGCTGGACTCGGCGATCATCTCGGGATGATCGTTCAGGATCGAGCGAAGGGCCTGGGCCGAGATCTCGTGCCTCACCTCGCCGTCTATCTCCAGCCCGGGGCTCGGGGCCAGGTAGATGATCTTGGTCGCACGGAGGGCCTCGGCCATCTCGGCGGCGAGGAGGTCGGAATTGACCCGCAGCGACTTGCCGTCCGGGCCGAACGCCAGCGGGGAGACGAGCGGGACGACGTTGCGCTCGATCAGCTCGACGACGAGCTCCTTGTCGATCCGGTCGACCTTGCCCGTGAGCTGCTGGTCGACGCCCTTGATGATCCCGACGGGCACGGCGCGGACCGCGTTCGTTATGGCGGCCTTGAGCGAGCTCTGGGTGAGCCCCTCGAGGATCAGGTGCGACACCCGCGAGGAGGCCCGGATCGCCAGGTCTAGGGTGGCCGCGTCGGTGGCGCCCGTGCCGTCGCTGTTGCTTATCGGGATTCCGCGGAGCGCGGAAAGCTCCTTGAGCTGGTGGCCGATCCCGTGCACGAGCACGACCTTGATCCCGAGGCTCCTCAAGACGGCGATGTCCACCAGCAGGTTTCCGAAGTTCTCGTCCGCGGCGATCGAGCCGTCGATCGCGATCACGAATATCTGGCCCTGGAACCTCGGCACGTACTGGAGGATGCCGCGGAGGTCCGTGGGTTTGATGGTCGTCGCCTGCGCGGTCGGGGGAGGGGCGACGGGGATGTGACCGTTCTCGTTGGTCATTGGCAGGATCGCGTTCTCATGGATGCGGCGCCGCACGTCAAGGGGCCTCTGAGGCGGCGTCGCGGCCCTTGCGCCGATGGAGCCGCCGCTCAGCGCACGCGAAGGGTCCACGCCCGCGATGCGCGCTCCCCGACGAGGATGACGCGATAGGTGCCTGGCTTCAGCGAGCCGGGCGGGAGGGTCAGCAGGGCGAATCCGTCCCGGGTGCGGGCGAGCAGGCCGCCGTCAAGCCGCTCAAAGTCGGCAACGATGACAATCTCGCCCTCCCTCTCGTAAAGGTGGGCCCCCGACAGCTGCCTCTTGTTGTCGGGCAGCGTGTAGGTGAGTCCGATCGGATAATCGATCCCGGCAACGGCGGTCGGCTCCGCCGACACGGAGTCAACCTCGAGGGGGAGGAGCGGGGACTCGACAAGCGTCTTCCTCAGCTCCTCGGGCAGGCCCCCGGGGGCCGGGGAGGTGGCGAGAGCGGATTGCCGGATCGGCTCGGCGGGGCGGCTTGCGTCGATCGCCACGCGCTTGTAGCCCGCCTTGAGGAGCCTGACGACGTCCGCCCGGTCGCGCATGTCCTGGTAGGGCCTGAACGCCGGGCCGGGCCGGCGGTAGTGCAGGGTCAGCCAGGTGTACGCCGGGACGAATAGGGCGATCGCAAGGATGATCCACTTCATCGGCCAGGGGCGTCTGCCCTTGCGGTCTGCGTTCATGGGAGATGAAGGCCAAAAGGACGGAGCCGCTTTGGCAACAAACGTTTTCGCGTGTTGCCATCCGCCCCGCCTCTTTCTTGGCTGTCCCGTTACCATGAGGTTTTGGTCGCGCTATTTCATACCCACGCTCAAGGAGAGCCCTTCCGATGCGGAGATCGCCTCGCACAGGCTGCTCGTGCGGGCCGGTCTCGTGCGCCGGCTTGGCGGCGGGCTCTACACGTACCTTCCCCTCGGGCTTCGCGTCATGCAGAAGATATCGCGGATCTGCCGCGAGGAGATGGAGCGGGCGGGGGCGATCGAGCTCTCGATGCCCCATATCCACCCGGCCGAGTTCTGGGCGGAGGGACCCCGGTGGGGCCCCGTGCGCGAGATCATGTTCCGGGCGGACAGCGCCGGCGCGGGCAGGCGGGGCCCTAAGGAGCCGGAGCTCGTGCTCGGCCCCACCCACGAGGAGGTGATCACGCCCCTCGTCAAGTCGGAGATCAGCAGCTACAGGGAGCTTCCCAAGACCTTCTTCCAGATCGGGACGAAATTCCGAAATGAGATCCGCCCCCGCTACGGGCTCATGAGGGCGAAGGAGTTCTCCATGATGGACGCCTATTCGTTCGACGCGGACGACGAGGGCGCGGTCCGCAGCTACCTGGCCATGAAGGCGGCCTACGAGGCGTTCTTCCGCCGCGTCGGGGCTCACGCGATCGCCGTCGAGGCCGACACGGGCGTCATGGGCGGGAGCTTCTCCCATGAGTTCATGGTGCCCGCGGAGGTGGGCGACAACGACCTGTTTTACAACGAGGAGAGCGGGTACGCCGCGAACCGCGAGAAGGCCCGCAGCTCGATCGTCCCGGAGGGCCTTGCGGACGCCGCGCCGGAACGGGTCCTGGAGGAGTTCCCCACGCCTGGCGCCGTGACGATCGCCGCGCTCGAGGCCGCCCCCTACGGGGTCCCGGCCGACCGGCAGTTCAAGACGCTTGTCTACATCGGGGACGGGCAGCCGTTCGCCGTGGTCCTGCGCGGAAGCGACGAGCTGGAGGAGGCAAAGCTCGGGTCGCTCGGGTTCACCCTTCTAAGGCCGGCGACCCCGGAGGAGATCGAGCCGATCATGGGGGCTAGGCCCGGCAGCCTCGGCGTGGTCAGGGGCACGATCAGGAACCTGCAGGCGCTGGCAGGGGTCTACGCCGACCGCGCGATCCGGCTGGTCGGCAGCGGCACCACCGGGGCAAACCGGGACGGGTTCCACCTGCGCAACGTCAACGTGGCGCGCGACCTCCAGCTTACGGGCTTCGGTGATTTCCGGCGCGTGCGCGCGGGCGAGCCCGATCCCGTCGCCGGCAGGCCCCTCAAGGTCTGCCGCGGGATCGAGGTGGGCCACATCTTCAAGCTTGGCACCAAGTACTCCGAGCGGATCGACGCGGGCTACACGGACGACAAGAAGCAGAGGCACCTTTTCGTCATGGGCTGCTACGGCATCGGCATCAGCCGGACCCTGCAGGCGGTGATCGAGCAGAGCCACGACGACGACGGGATCATCTGGCCATGGCCGATCGCTCCGTTCCAGGTCCTCGTGTGCCTCCTGGATCCGCAGTCCGCCGACGCGACGCTGATCGCGGGCAGGCTTGCTGCCGCGGCGGAGCGCGCCGGCGCCGACGTGCTGGTCGACGACAGGGAAGAGAGGCCCGGCGTCAAGTTCAAGGACGCCGACCTTCTCGGGATCCCCCTGCGGATCACGGTCGGCGGACG
>DATNHT010000006.1:0-15677 GCA_035604815.1 Opitutaceae bacterium | reverse complement strand
AACCAGTGAAAATCGCGCGTCATGTTCTCGTGCGCGAATGCCAGCGGCCGCCACATCTTAGTCGCCGTCCGGTCAAAAACGCCCGCCGGCATGACGCCGATCACCGCGTACGGCTCGCCGTCGAGCGTTATGATGCGCCCGATGATTGCAGGGTCCTTTGCAAACTGGGAGACCCAGAAGGCATGGCTCATGACCACGACATGGTCTCGGCCCGGCCGGTCCTCGCCCTCGGCAAATGTCCGCCCGAGAACCGGGAGCGTCCCAAAGACCTCGAAGAAATGCGACGAGACTCGCTCGCTCACAATCCGTGCGGGCGTCTCTATGCCCGTGAGGGTCACCTGGCCCCATAGCTGCGCCGCCAGGTACTCGAACACGGTATTCTGCTTCTGCCAGTCGAGAAAGTTCAGGGTCGATATACCGTTTCTGCCCCCTCCCGGAGGTTTCTCCAGGACGCGGACCATCCGGTCGACGTTCGGGTACGGAATGGGCCGCAGCAGCACCCCGTCCACATAGCTGAATATCGCGGCGTTCGCCCCGATCCCGATGGCGATCGTCAGGAGCGCGACGATCGCGAAGCCGGGGCTCTTCCAAAGTGCCCGGATTCCGAACTTGAGGTCTTGAAGCAGCTCGTTCACTCGCGCGTCGCCTTTGTGCGACCCGCGATGAAAGGGTCGGAGCGGGCCGGTGTCGATGCATCAAGCGCGGCCCTCGCAATTGACCGGAACATTGGCGCACGCCCCGTGTCGACCCGGCGGCGCGGCGCCCTCTGCAGGGCCCCATCAGGCCTGAGGGCGCGGATGCACCTAGGGATCCGAGCCTTCAGGTGACGGCTGCCCTTCGGTGAGCGCCCTCGCGTAGCTTGCCATGACGCTGGCCGGCACCATGAGCTGCCAGCCGCCGGGTGCCCGTTGGAGCTGGAATCCGTTCGTCCTGGACCGTCCGTCGGCGTGGTCGACACGCAGGAGAACGGCCGCTCCCTCTCCGAACTGCGACCCGCTGAGGAGGGTCAACGCCGAGGCATCCTTCGGAAAGCTTCCCGCGAGAAGCGTCGCGACGACCCTTTCGGGACTGCCGAACTCCTGCTGTGAGGCCGCTGGCAGCTGGTCGAAGAGCGCGTCGGCCTGGGCGCGGACGCCGGGGGAGAATCCCAAGAGGTCCGCCAGGCGTTCAACGTCGCCGCGGGAGGCCGCCCAGAGCACGCTTCTCAGCGCGGCTCTCGGACTGGCCCGCCCGGCATACGTCCAGGACTCCATGGGCACCGCGACTTGGTCCGGGATTGAATCGGGGGACGCCTCCGCGTCGGCGATCCTGCGCTGAAGCTCACCCAGCCGCAGGCGCGCGGCCTCCGCCCCAGCCTTGCTGCCCTCGAGACGGCTCCGCTCCTCCGCGGACAACCGCCCGGCCTCCAATTGCCGATTGTCTTCCTTCAGCCTGAGCAGCTGCAGGTTCTCCTGGCGCGCCGCGGCGAGCGCGAGCGCCTGGTGCGCCGCTTCACGGTGGCCGTGCGCGATTGCGACCGCGGCGGCGCCGGCCGATGCCAGGACCATGACCCAGCTCCAGGATGAGGCCTTCATCTTTCTAGAACCAGGTCGCCGCCGTCGGGGCCGGCTCAATGGCAGGGCTGTAGACTATTGGAACCTGCATGTGCGTGTTCACGGTTTGGCCCGCCAGTTGACCCGGCTTGAAGATCCATTGGCTTACCGCCTGGACAGCCGAGTCCTCAAATCCGGTCGAGGTGGCGTTGAGCGCGTGTGCGTTGTAGACGCGCCCGTCGCCGCCCACCGTGAAATCGACCAGCACCTCGCCCGAGATTCCGGCCTGGCGCAATTCCGGGGGATATTCGGGCCGCGTTTGCATCACGGCAACGGGCCGCTGGTCCAACTGCGTGATGTCGAGCGCAGGATTGGAGTCCGGCTTAACGGCCTGCGCCGGCCCAGCGCGGGCGATGAGCGGCTTCTGCGCCTGGGTCGCGGCCTTGGCCTCGAGTTCGCGCACCTCGGCCCGCAGAAGGCGAAGGCTGGCGTCGGCGTCTTCCAGGCTCTTGACCTTCTGCGCCTCCGCGGCGAGCCGCTGATTCTCGGCCCCGACGCCGGCCAACTGGCCGTTTTGCCGCGAGAGTTCGGCCAAATCGAGGGCTGCTCGCCGGTTCTCCCGGTCCTGCAGGGCGACGACGCCAGCTCCGGCGAGGAGGACGGCGGCCGTCAATGAAAGGGGCACTTTGGCTGTGGTCATAAAGGCTGCCCATCCGCCGGCGGCCCATGCGAGTGCCGTCGCGGCTCCCGTGGTTGCAGAGGCCACGCCGGCCGGGGCGGCCGCTACGGCCTGGCCGGCAAGGCCAACGGCGAGGGCCGCGGACGAGGACGTAATGCCGCGGCGCGCCAGCACCTCGCGCAGCTTGCCAAGGGCGCGCTCCACCCGCATCCGGGCTGCGTTCTCGGTAAGGCTCAGCTGCCGCCCCACTTCGCCAAAGGGCCGATTCGCAAAGAAGCGCAGCAGGATCGCCTGGCGGTCGCCCTCGCTAAGCTCGTTTATCGCATCGTCCAGAACCGGCCGCACATCCTCCCAGGCTATCGAATCGCCCGCGACACCCGCGATGACCGCCTCGGCGGCCGCAGCCCGCTCGTATTTCATCCTCCTGCCCTGCCCGCGGCGGATGGACCTTGCCGCGAGGCAGGTGCTGCGGTGGAGCCAGGCCTGAAGCACCGGATGGCGGGCCAGGGCCGCGGCCTTACGGGTGAGGTCGATGAAGACCATTTGCGTCACCTCCTGGGCTTGGTGGTGGTCGCCGCCCACCTGGCGCAGCGCCGCCGAGTAGACGAGATCGACATGACGGCGGACCAGCTCGGCAACGTCAGCTTCAGAACGGTCGGCGGCGTACCTGCGCAGGAGTTCGGCGTCATCTGTCATTGTTTCGTCATTCATACTGCCGCTCGCCCCAAAATCACACAGAAACCGGGTGCCCCACCCGTCTCAGGCTCCAGGTCCCATGAGCACTGCCCAGCCCACAAGCCCCCCGAGCGACACCAGCGCGATGGGAACGCCTAGCCTGAAGAAGTCGCGGAAGGAGATGTCGATGCCCTGCCGACGCGCCTGCTGCACGACGATCAAGTTGGAGACGCTTGCCGTTAGTATCAGGTTCCCGCCGAAGCTGTTTGCGACGGCCATGACGTAGGCGGTGGAGGCGTGGGCTATCGGCACGATCTTTATCAGAACCAGGACAGCCGGGGCGTTGCCGATTATCGCGGAGAGCCCCGCGGTGAGCACCGTCTCGTTTCCGGGGTGCGCCGGGCTGAACCCTATCCCCACAAGCCAGTGGAGCAGGTGCTCGCCGTAACCCGTCGCCTGAAACGTCCCGCTCACGACGAAGAGACACATGAACAGCACCAGGATCGGCCAATCGACGAGCGAGAGCATCTCGTCTGTGCGAAATCTCGGGCTCGCAAGATGGACCCCGGCCGCCACCAGGACGACGATCTCCTTCGGCAACGGCGTGAAGAAAAGGGCGATCACCGCGGCGAGGATGACCAGCCCCTTGATCGCGTGAGGGCGGTTGAACGGATGCGCCGGCGGATCCGGCTCGACCTCGGCGCTGTCAATGTTCGGCGGGCCGCCGAAGGCGCCGTTGCGCGCGACGACGTAGGCCGCACCCAGCCCGAATGCGACCGGAACGATGCTCCAGAGGAGATAGCTCAGGAAATTGAGACCTGCCACCGCGCCGATCATCATGTCCTGCGGGTTCCCTATGAGAGTCGCCGCGGCGCCGATGTTGCTCGCCGCGGCCAAGGCGATCAGGTACGGGACCGGATTGATCTGCCTGCGCAGGAGCGCCGCTCCCACGACGGGCGTCAGGACGTAGCAGACTATGTCGTGGTTGAGGACGGCGGACAGCCCGGCCGTGGCGGCGATCAGGAAAAGGAGAAAGCGCGCGGGGTCGTCCAGGCTCCCGGAGACACGCGCGGCGATCCGGTCGTAGACCCCCGACAGGCGAAGCTGCGCCGATATGACAAAGAAGCCGAACAGGAGGAAGATGGTCGGCCAGTTGACGCTGGCGGCGGTCTCCCCCGCGGACATCCCCGAAAAGATCATCACCCCGATCGCGCCCAGGACGGCGATCCCCACCCGGTTCAGCTTCAGGCCCGGAATGCGCCCGATCGCGACGCCGACATAGGTCAGGACGAAGATCGCAAGCACAGCCGGCCTGTGCTCGATCGGTACGTTCAATGGCGGACTCATGCTTGCTACGGCGAGCGTCTGGGATATTCTGAAAGCGTGGGTTCAGCGACAAAATTCCTCCTCGCCATCGTTGCCGTGATCCTGGTGGCCGGCCTCTGGGCGGTGGGCAGCTACAACGGCCTGGTGACCCGCCAGCAGGCCACGGACGCCCAGTGGGCGCAGGTGCAGAATGTCTACCAGCGCCGTGCGGACTTGGTCCCGAACCTTGTCAGCACCGTCTCGGGCGCGGCGAATTTTGAGAAATCGACCCTGATAGCGGTGACCGACGCCCGCGCCTCCGTAGGCAGGGTGCAGCTGCCTGCGGGGTCCGCGCCCACGGATCCGGCGCAGCTCGCGGCCTTCGAGCAGGCCCAGGGCCAGCTCGGCTCAGCCCTCTCCCGCCTCCTTGTCGTCTCCGAGCAATATCCGGACATCAAGGCCACCGCCGGATTCCGGGACCTCCAGGCGCAGCTCGAGGGCACCGAGAACCGGATCGCCGTCGAGCGCGGCCGCTTCAATGAGACAGTGCGGGCCTACGACACGGCCATCCGCCGCTTTCCTGCGGTGATGCTCGCGGGAATGATGGGCTTCACGTCCCGCCCCTATTTCACGGCAACGCCGGGTTCCGAGGCGCCGCCCAAGGTCCAGTTCGACTTCAACGCGACGCCCGCGCCCGCGAGGCCGTGACCGTTCGCGGCATCGGACTGGCCCTGCTTGCGCTCGCCGCCGTCGGGGCGGGAGCCGCCGAGCGCATTCCGCCGCCTCCCGAGGCCCATTTCAACGACTACGCGTCCCTTGTCAGGCCGGAGACGGCCGAAGCCCTCGACCAGAAGCTCGCCCAGTTCGAGCGCGACACCTCCAACCAGATTTTTGTCGCGATCTATCCGAAGATGGAGAGCGACTCATCGATCGAGGACTACGCCGTCCGGGTCGCGCAGTCCTGGCGTGCCGGAATCAGGGGTCGGGACAACGGCGCCGTCCTGTTCATCTTCGCGCAGTCGCATCAAATGTACCTCAGCGTCGGCTACGGACTCGAGGGCCGCCTGACCGACGCGCTGGCAAAGCGGATCATCGAGGATGTGATCGCCCCGGCGTTTCGCAGCGGCGACTACGACCGGGGCGTCTCGGCTGGCGTGGCCGCCATTCTCGCGGCCACCCGCGGCGAGTACCGCGGAACGGGCCGAGCGGTGAGCGACCAGCGGGCGCAGCGGCCCCCGCCGCTGTTTGGCCTCGGCGTGGTCCTCCTTGTTTTCATCGTGATGTCCTACGTGCGCCGGCAGGCCTCGGTCTACCAGGGCAGCGGGCGGAGCGGATTTGGCTCCGGGATGCTGGCCGGGCTCATCATCGGAGGCGGCGGCCGCGGCTTCGGCGGCGGCGGCTTTTCGGGTGGCGGAGGAGGTTTCGGCGGCGGCATAGGGGGCGGAGGAAGCTTCGGCGGCGGCGGCGCGGGAGGCAGCTGGTAGTCGCATGCACTGGCGGCTCTTCATGCCGAGGATCGAGCACGAGCGCGTGCTGGCGGCGATTCGAGCGGCGGAGGGGAATACCTCGGGGGAGATCCGCGTGCTCATCGCGCGCCACAAGGCGCCCGATCCCGTGGCTGCGGCGCAGGCCTATTTTGACCGGCTGGGGATGGCGAAATCGCCCCACCGCAACGGGGTCCTGATCTTCCTCGCCCCCCTGTCGCGCCGCTTTGCCGTGATCGGCGACAAGGGGGTGCACGACAGATGCGGCGACGCGTTCTGGACCGACCTGGCGAAGGCGATGGGCGAGCGGTTTCGGCGCCGCCAGTTCACGGACGGCCTGGTCCACGGGATCGAGCGGGCCGGCGACCTCCTGGCGAGGACCTTTCCGCGATCGCCGGACGATGCCCCCGCGGGGCCGCCGGACGCCTCAGAGGTCGATTAGGCTCAGGTACGGGTCGCGCCCGCGACTAGTGGCGGTGGTCGCCGTGGTCGCCGCGGCCGCTGGGATGGACGTAGGCGCCGCCGCCGTGGCCGCCGTACCAGCCGCGGCCGCCCCCATCGACCCATACATCGTCATGAAACCACAGGCCTCCGCCGCCGTAGACGACCCCGCCGCCCTCAACCGGGCCGACGCAGCCACTCACGGCGAGCTGAACGGCGACAATTGCTAGAGAACAGAGGAGAACTTTGCGCGAGGGTTTCATTTGCTGTTGGCGGGATTCGCGCTGTCCGTGTACTGCACGAGGCCGACGGTGCCGCCGGTGGGATCCAATATGATGGCAAAGCGGCTCCCGAACTCGGCCGGGTGCGGGGCGACCAGCACCTCGCCGCCGAGCCGCGGGACCATAGCCAGCTCCTTGTCGAGGTCGGCCACGCGGATGACGCCGAGCCAGCTGGGGTTGACATCTTCTCCCGCGGGAAGCGGGGCGACCCCACCGCGCGCCTGACCGGCGCTCGAAAGGACATAGTCACTCTTTCGGTTGGAATTCGTTTCCGGCGCCACCTCGAGGCCGATGGCTTCGCGATAGAAATCCGACGTGCCCTTCGGGTCCCTCACGTACAGCTCGAACCAGTTCCAGTCCCCGGGCCTCGGCTCGCTGTCGGCGGTGTCGCCGGAGCTCGACTGAAGAAGGCCGATCGGGACACTGTCCTTGTCCGAGACGATCGCCTGGCGGCCGCGGTCGGGAAAATTTCGGGACGGTGCGCGCACGGTGCCGCCGTTCCTGGAAATGACGTCCAGGGTGGCGTCGATATCCATAACGGAATAGTACCCGATCCAGCGGGACGGGTGGTTTGCTTTCTTGACGGATCGCGGTGCCAGTCCGGCCACCGGCCTTCCACCGTTGAGGAACACGGTGTAGCCCTTCCCCTTTTGCTCGAGCTGGGTTGCGGTCCAGCCCAGCAGGTCGCAGTAGAATTTTGAGGCGGCATCGGGATCAGCCGTAAACAGGTCCGCCCAGACGAGCTTTCCGGGGATGTGCTCGGTTGTCGCGGGCGTGTTTAGCGGCGGGAACCTGGCGGCGCGGGCTGCCGCGGGAAGGCTGACGGCCAGCAATGCGGCGGCGGCGAAGGGCGCAAACCGGGTGATTGACTTGGAGTCCATGAATTTTACGGGCGAGCCCGTGAGGGCCGAGCTGTCTCTTAGACATCCGTTCGCGGCCGGGGTGTTGGGCGCGCCGAAAATTATTTTGCAACCATTCAACCTGTTCGCGGGTAATAGAGGCAGAATGCCTCTCCTTGACTGGTTTTTTCGCGACCTGCGCCTGGCGCTTCGCGGCTTGATTCGCGACAAGGGCTTCACCGCCACGGCGCTCCTGACATTCGCACTCTGCCTCGGCGCCAATGTCGCCCTCTTTGCGGTGGTGAATGCGGTGCTGATTAGGCCGCTGCCGTATCCGAATCCGGGGCAACTTGTTACGGTCTTCAACCAATACCCGAAGGCCGGCGTCGAGCGTGGGGGAGCCTCGGTTCCGCACTACTTGGAGCGCCGAGCCGGGATCGCGGCGTTCGCCGAGGCGGCGGCCTTCCGCAACAATGGCGCGACGATCGGGGAAGCCGGTTCCCCCGACCGCATAGCGTCGATGAACGTCACCCCTTCGTTCTTCCACGTGGTTGGGGTGGCGCCCGTCCTGGGCCGAGGCTTCACGGAAGAGGAGGGATACTACGGGAAGAACGACGTGATCATCCTCAGCGACGGCCTGTGGCGCCAGAATTACGCCTCGGACAGGGCTGTCGTCGGCAGGAAAATCCAGATGGACGGCGCGACGAAAACGATCATCGGAGTCATGCCGCCCGGATTCTCCTTCGGCACGTCGACGGCAAAGCTGTGGGCGCCGCTCTGCTTCAGCGACGATGACCGCAAGCCTCAGTCTCGGCACAGCAACAACATGTCGATGATCGCCCGCCTGCGCCCTGGCGCGACGGCAACAGAGGCCCAGTTGCAGGTCGACGCCCTCAACAAGCAAACGCTGGAGCAGGATCCCTACGCCAAGCTCGTCGTCGACGCCGGGTTCCACACGGCCGTCGTCGACCTTCACAGCGACTTCGTCTCGGAGTCTCGACCCGTGCTCCTCCTGCTCCAGGCGGGCGTCCTTTTCCTGCTGCTGATTGGCGCCGTGAACCTCGCCAACCTGCTCCTTGTCCGCGCCAGCGCGAGGACCAAGGAGTTTTCGCTTCGGCAGGTCCTCGGCGCCGGGCGCCTGCAGCTTGCGCGGCAGCTCATCACGGAATCCCTCGTGCTCTCGCTGGCGGGCGGCCTGCTGGGACTCGGACTCGGCTGGGCCGGCGTCCGCGGCCTCGAGGCCCTCGGCGCCGACGAACTCCCCCACTTCGCTCCGTATCGCCTGGACGCGGTTGTCTGCCTCGTCGCGCTTGCCGTATCGGTCGCCACGGGCCTGCTGCTGGCGCTTCCCGTGCTCTGGCACAATCTGAAGGGCAATCTGGCCCAGGCGCTCTCCGTTGAATCGCGGGGCGGCACGACGACGCGCGCGGCGCACCACCTCCGGCACGCGCTAATCGTGGCGCAGTTCGGCCTTGCGTTCACCCTGCTGGCGGGCGCCGGGCTGCTCGGCATCAGCTTCTCGAAGCTGCTTGCGGTGAACCCCGGTTTTCGCCCGGAGAACCTTTTGACGGGCGCCGTTACGCTTCCGTATCTGCACTACAAGGATGAGAAGCCGAGATTCGCGTTCATCACGCGGCTGGGCCAGGAGCTGCGCGTCCTGCCGGGGGTGACTTCGGTGGGGTTCACGACCAACCTGGCTTTCAGCGGGAATCTCAACGACAACGCCATCAGCATCGAGGGGCAGGCTCCGGCGCCCGGGGATTCGCTGCACACCCACTACACAAGCGGGGTTGCCGGCGACTTTTTTTCGGCCATGGGCATTGCGCTTCGCGAGGGGCGCCTGCTCACGGACGAGGACTCAAGCCGGTCGCTTCGGGTATGCGTGGTCGACGAGGACGTCGTGCGGCGCTACTGGCCCGGCAAGAGCGCGCTCGGCCGCCGGATCTTCAACGGTCCGCCGGGCAAGCCCGAGGAAGCCTACACCGTCGTCGGCGTCGTCGGTGCGGCAAGGCAGACGGACCTTGCCGACAAGCGGGCAACGGGTTCGGTTTATTTCCCTTACATTTTCTACGCCGGGCAGGGGATTACGGCGCTCCTGCGCACGGTGCAGCCGCCGCAGATGGCGGGCCCCGCCCTGCGCGCTGCGGTGTTGCGCGTGGATCCCGAGCTCCCCGTCGAGGACCTGAAGACAATGGCCGCGCGCCTCGACGAAAGCCTCGTCGCCCGCCGCTCGCCCCTGATGCTCGCGGCCATCTTCGCCGGCGTGGCCGTGGTGCTTGCCGCGGTCGGGATCTATGGCGTCCTGGCCTATGCCGTCGCCCAGCGCCGGCGCGAGATCGGGGTGCGGATGGCGCTCGGCGCCCTTCCGCAGCAGATCCTCGCCCAGTTTCTCTCCCTTGGGGCCCGGCTCGCGTTCTTCGGCTCGATGCTCGGGGGAATCGGCGGGTGGCTGACCGGGCGGGCGATGTCCAAGCTGCTATTCGGGGTCGGCCCCGTCCATCCCGCGGTATTCGCCGGGACCGCGGTGCTACTGGCCGCGGTTGCGATGGCGGCTTGCCTGCTGCCCGCGGTCAAGGCGGCGCGCGTCCCGCCCATGGAGGCGCTCCGCTCGGAGTAGGCCCCTTTCCTTCCGCGATTGGCCCCGGCTCCCCGCCGCGCGTCAGGGCGCAAGCAGGCGTCCGGCCAGCTGGGCCTCGAACCCGTCTCGGTTCCTCCAGCGAATGGCCACACGGGCCTTGAACGGCCCGGCCGCCGACCGGCGGGTGAGGCCATCGTCCGTGATCTCGAATGTGATCGTCTCGGTCTCCACGAGCTCCTCCGAGTACGCCAGGTAGGCGGCCACGCAGTCGAAGAGCGTCGTCGAGCGCGTGGCGAAGAAGTCGCACTTCATCCAGTTCTGCCTGCGGGCGAAAATGCAGTAGCTCTCGATCAGGGCGCGCAGCATGGGGTCGCCCGTTTCGGACCAGATGGCGTGGTAGCGCTCGCCGCCCAGACTCACCAGGCCGCAGGTGTCCAGCGGGGTGAGCAGGATGTCGCGCCACGGTGCCGATAGCACAGTTCGCAGCGCGGCCGGATCCACGCGGACGTTGGCTTCCGCCGAGGGGGGGCCGCCGCCGTAGCCGACATCAAAGCTGCCGAACATCCCGACGAAGCGGCACTTGGCGGCGATATCCGGGGCCCTCTTGACGGCGATGGCGAGGCTGGGGACGGGGCCTATGGCGATGATCGTGACCGGTCGCGGCGACTTCTCGACGGCATCGATCAGCGCGGCGATGCCGTCCTCGTAGACTCGTCCCGGGTACTTCGCGATTTCATAGCCGGCTATCCAGGGCGCCAGCGTCTTGTTGTCATCTCCCGTCGGGCCGTGGTTGTCGCCGATGGCAACGGGAACGTCGCCGCGGCCAGCGGCCTCAAGGAGTTTCGCGGCGACCGCGGCCCGGTACCGTGTATCGACGGGGTCCGTAAGGACGAGCTTCAGGTCGAGCTCCGGCGAACGAAGGATGAGAGCCAGCGCCCAGCTGTCGTCTATGTCCGTCCCGATGTCCGTCACGAGTATGACCGGGGTGGCCCTCGAGGCTGCCTCGTGCGCGGCGGGAGCCGCGGCGACGGGCGCCGCCAGAGCTAGGAGAAACAATGAGATCGGAGGCAGTTTCATGGGCGAAGCATAGAGAGTATCTCCCTGCGGGTGGGAATGGAAGGCTGGGCGCCCGGGCGGGTGACCGAGATGGCCGCGGCGGCATGCGCAAAGCGGACGGCGTCGAACAGCGGGCATCCCTCGGCGAGGCGCACGGCTAGCGCGCCGTTGAAGACGTCGCCCGCGGCGGTCGTGTCGACTGCCTTAACCTTGAAGCCCGCGACAAGACCGGTTTGGTCCCTGCCCGCGACAAACGCTCCCTTGGCGCCGAGGGTTATGATGACCGTCTCCACTCCCCGCCCCTGAAGGATCAGCGCCGCCCTTGCCGCCGATGCGGCGCCGCGAACCTTGCAGCCGGTGAGCAGCGAGGCCTCGGATTCATTGGGAGTGAGCACTGAGACATTGCGCAGCAGCGCGTCCGGCAGCGGGCAGGCGGGTGCCGGGTTCAGGATCACCCTAACCCCCGCGCGACGGGCGAGGCGCGCGGCCGCGGCGACCGTCTGCAGCGGTGTCTCGAGCTGAAGCAGCAGGATGCGCGCTCGGGCAATGAGGCCCCGCGCGGCGGAAACATCCGCTCTTGAAAGCTGCTGGTTCGCGCCCCCGGCCACGGCGATGCTATTCTCGCCATCCGAGCCGACGAAAATGAGGGCCACACCCGAGGGATGGGCGTCGTCGCGAACCGTGTGAGAAAGCAGTATTCCCTCGGCCCTCAGCCTCGTCATGGCCTCGTTGCCGAGCGAGTCCCTCCCCAGGCGAGCGATGAAGGCGACGCGGCCACCGGCGCGGGCCGCGGCGACGGCCTGGTTGGCGCCCTTGCCGCCCGGCGCGGTGCTGAACTCGCCGCCGAGCAGAGTCTCGCCGGGCCCGGGAACGCGGGGCACGCGGATGATCATGTCGGTGTTGGAGCTGCCGACAACAACGACGAAATTCCTGTTTGTCCGGGCCATATGACTCAGGGCCGCTCGGCCATCAGGACTTCGAGAGGATCAGCAGCGCGAGCCCCGCAACGTAGCAGATGAACATTGCGGCAAGCAGATTGGGGGTTCCCTTGGGCGCGCCCTTGAACTCCTTCCAGACGAAGACCCCCCAGAGGGCGCCCACGAGTGTGGCGCCCTGGCCCAGGCCGTAGGAGAGCGCGGCTCCGGCCCGCGTGCTTGCGATGATGTTGAGGGCCATGCCGGTGCTCCAGATCATGCCCCCGAGTATCCCGACGGCGTGCAGCCGAGCGCTGCCCTTCGTGAAGTAGTCCATGAAGGGCACCGGGGCCCCGGTGAAGGGCCGGATCATTATCGCCGTGTTCCAGAGGAAGTTGGAGAGCAGGACGCCGGCGCTGAAGAGCACGACCGCCGTGTAGGGGCTAAGCTTGCCGGCCTCGAGGACGAGCGCGCCGGCCCGGGGCTCGATGCGGCCCATGGACTGGGCCACGTACTTGTAGAAGAGGCCCATGAGCACGCCGGCAGCGACCGAGAGGAGGATCCCCTTGGCCGAGGCCCCGCTGTCGCCCTTTGCGAGGCGCCTGTACGCGAGTGCGTCGAGGATTATCGCCACGCTCACGAGCCCGACTCCGGCCGCCAGCATGGGCACGTTGCCCTCGCGGGTGGAGAGATAGGTCGTCAGCACGCCGAGCACCAGGGCCAGGCCGACGCCCACCGGAAAGGCGACCGCCATGCCGGCGATGTCGATCGCGGCCACGAGCAGGATGTTGGAGACGTTGAAGATGACGCCCCCAAGGAAAGCGCAGCCGAGCCACCGGGACTGCGCCTGCGCCAGGTCGGCGGAAAATGGCCTTCCGTACGCGCCCGAGCTCCCCAGGGTGTATGCCAGCACAAGGGACAGCAGAAAGACGCCGATGGCGTAGTCCCAGTAGAAGAGCTGGAAGCGCCATTCCTTGCGTGCGAGCTTCTGGGTGTTGGCCCAGGACCCCCAGCAGAGCATGGTCACAACGCAGAGAAATACGGCGACGGGGTATGATTGGACGACGAACATGCGGCGGCGCAGACGCGCGGACTGGACACGCCCATCCTAGCTTCGGCCGCGTAACGCTGGCAAGAGGAACTATGCCGCTTGCGCGGCGGGCAGCTGGGCCTCTACGCCGCGCCGGCTGGTGTTGGCCGGTTCCGAGCCGCAGACAGCGCCCCCGGTCAGCTCGTCCGCGTCGAATTCATCTTGTCCACGGCGAGCTGGGAGCGCCGCCAAGCCTCGCCAACCTTGGCCTTTGCATCGCCCCAGGCCTCGGGGGTCGTCGCCTTCGCCAGGTCCCTCATCCGGCCCGTGAGCAGCACGCGGGATTCGTCGACGTCCTTCATCGCGAAATCCCAGTCCTTCGTGTCGGTCGTCATGGCGGCGCGTCTTTCCCGGAGCTCGCGGATCTGGTTGTCGAGCTTGGCCGACAACCTGTCCACGCCCCTCGCAAAATGCGCGCGCTGCTCGTAGGTGTCGTTCTCAATTGCGGACCACACGCTGTCCGTGGTGGGTTGGACGGCATCGACGCCTGCCACGGCGTTCGGGTTGCGGACATCCTGGCCGCGGGCGCAAGCGACGGCGGCAAACCCAAGCGCAAGCGCCATAATCTGAGGTCGCAGCAAGGCGTTCATACCCTGTTAGTCACCGTCACAAGGCTGCGGTTCCGCGCGACACGAGCGCGTTCAGGCGGGCCCGGACGCCTTCGCGCCACTCCTCGGCGGTGACGCTGTACATGACCGTGTCGCGCAGCGTGCCGTCCCGGCGCAGCTGCTGGCGGCGGATGACGCCGTCCTTGGTGGCGCCGAGGCGCTCGATCGCCGCCTGCGACCTGAGATTGAGGTTGTCCGTCCTCCACCCGACCACCGAGCAGCCCAGGGTGTCGAACGCGTGCTCCATGAGGAGCAGCTTGCACGCCGTGTTCACATGTGTGCGCTGCCAGCTCAGAGCGTACCAGGTGTAGCCGATCTCGATGCGGCGGGCCGCCGGGATGATGTCGTGGTAGCTGGTGGAGCCGACGACCCGCCCGCCCGAGAGCTCCCGCACGACCCAGGGGACGCGAACGGCCTTCTCGCGGTCAGCCAGCGCGGCCTCGATATAGGCGCGCGTGTTCTCGGGCTCCGGCACCGACGTGAACCGCAGCCTCCAAAGCTCGCCGTCGGCCGCGGCGGCCCTGAGTGCGGACTCGTGGTCCGCTCGCATCGGCTCAAGCCTGACGCCGCGGCCCTCCAGGATTACAGCCGGATCGACGCGGAACACGCGGGAATCCTCAGGGCGCCGCAAAGGGGGTCGCGCGGCGGACGAGCTGGAGCGGCACGCCCCACGGATCCCGCAGCATGATCAGGAACGATCCGTCCGGCAGGTTCTCCTCGTAGGCCGACGACGCGCCCGCGGCCAGAAGCCGCATACGGGTCGCATTCGGGTCGTCGGCAACAAACGCGACGTGGAAGCAAAGGGGGTGGATCGAGGCGTAGTCGGGCACGGGGGCGGCCGGGTTGGTGTAGACCTCCATGATCACGCGGCCGGTGTCGTCCGAAAGGAACGTGGTGTAGGGCGCGTCGGGCTTCGACCGCGCGATCCGCAGGCCCGCGTGGTTCGTGTACCATTCGACCGAGGCTCTCGCGTCGGGCACGTTCAGGGCGAAATGTTCGAATTTCATTGGATGATTAGCTGCGGGTCAGGAAATCGCGGATCCGGTCGCGGGCGTCGCCGCCGGCATCCTCGAGCACGTAATGACCGGCGTTCTCGAACCGCTCAACCCGCGCATCGGGATATATTTCACGCCAACGGGAAAGGAACGCGTCGTCGAAGCAAAAATCGCGGGCGCCCCAGAGGATCATCTTCTCGTGGCCCGCGAGCCGGCGGAGGCCCCGGGAGACCTCCTCCAGCGCGTGCCGGCTCGGGTGGGCCCGCTCCAAGGGGATGTCCCGGACAAAGCGGTGTATCCCGATCCGGCTCGCCCAGCTGTCGTAGGGATGCAGGTACGCCCTCCTTTCCTCCCAGGTGAGCCTCCGGGAGGCCGTCGCCATCCACGTGGCGGCCTCGGCGAACCCGTTCAGCCCGCGCACGATGAGGGCGCCCAGCCACGGCGTCCGGCAGAGCGAGATCCGAAGCGGTATCCTGTCCGAGGCGAACGCAGCCGTGTTGAGGATCACGATGCGCCCCACCCGCTCGGGGTGCCTCCCGGCGAAGCCTAGGCCGATCGGGCCGCCCCAATCGTGGACGACGAGGTGCACCTTGGCGAGCCCGAGGCTCCCGACAAGGCCCTCAATGTCGGCAATCCGCGAGGCAAGGCCGTAGTCATACGACGAGGGCTTGTCGGAAAGCCCCATCCCGACGTGGTCCGGCGCCACGCAGCGCACCATGGGGTACAGCTCCGAGACCAGGTCGCGGAAATGGAAGGACCAGGTGGGGTTGCCATGCAGCATCAGGACCGCCTCGCGTCCCGATGCTCCCTCGTCCACGTAGCTCATCCGGGCGCCCTGGGCCGTCTGAAACGACTTGGGCGTGAAGGGATACAGCCGCGCCAGCCAGCCGGGAATGGCGGGCCCATGTGATGGGGTCACCATTCGAGCGCGAGCATCAGGCAGTTGAGCCCGCTTCCAATCCCCATGAGCGCGACGCGGCTGCCGTCGCCAACCGCCCCGGCGTCGACCGCGGCCGAGAGCGTTGCGGGCAGCGACGCCGAGCCCATGTTTCCCAGCCTCTCGAACGTCGAAAAATCCTTCGCGATGTCGAGTCCGAGGGTCTCGAAAAGGCGGCGCCGGTGCGCGCTGCCCACCTGGTGGCAGATGGCGCGGTCGACCGTGTCCTTTGTCCAGCCGGTCGCCGCCGAGAACTCGCCCCA
>DATNHT010000005.1:0-9989 GCA_035604815.1 Opitutaceae bacterium | reverse complement strand
ACCCTGCCTCCGCAGCCCCCTCCAAAGATCACTTATCCCGCCGGCAAACAGGGCGTGTAGTCCCGACCTTTTAGAAACCAGATCGATCAATCAGGGACTTACGTTCTTGAAATGCCCCAGTAGCGGAAGTCGGGCTAGGCGTCCTTGCGCGAGGCGATCACGATGTCGCCGCCGCTCGTGCGGAGCTTGAGAACGGGCCCGCCGCCGTTGACGGAGCCCGAGAGGGTGCTCTTCCCCATCCCGCCGCGGTCGATCGTGATCGTCAGCCCGGCGGCGTTCACGTCCCCGCCGCTGGTCGCAGCGTCGAGCTGGAAGCCCACCCGCTGGCCCACGGTCGCCTTGACCTCCCCGCCCGAGGTCGAGAGCGTGCAGTCACCCTTCAAGGGGCCTGCGAACACCGCCCTGACGTCGCCGCCGCTTGTGTGGGCGGTGAGGGTGTTCTCGACCGCGTCGATTCTGATGTCGCCGCCCGAGGTGCGCAGGTCGGCCGGGCCCGCGACACGCCCGGCGGAGATGTTGCCCCCTGAAGTTGAAAGCTTCACGACCGCGTTTCCCTCGGCCAGCCTCACGTTTCCGCCCGAGGTGGAGGCGTCGATGTCGGCGCCGATCTTTCCGAGCTCGATCTCCCCGCCCGAGGTGCGGGCCCGCACGGTGCCGTCGAGGTCGCCGACGGCGATGTCGCCGCCGGACGTCTTGAGTTCGACCGAGGTCCGGCTGGGAACGGTCACGACGAAGTCGACCTGCACCGGCGGCCAGCTGCCAAAGTGAATCCCGACGCCATCCTTGTAGGAGGCCGTCGCCACGACATCGTTGCCGCGCTGCTCGATCACCAGTTCCAGCTTCTGCAGGAGCGCGTCGGCGTCGGCGTCGCTGCTGGCGCGGATATGCTCCTTGGCGACCACCTTGACCACGGAGTCGGCCGACGGGGCCACGTGGATCTCGCCCCCGAATGTGGATACCGTGAGGTGGACGCCGGGTTGGACCTGAAACGACTTCTCGACGGTGCGTTCGATCTTTGCGGACGCGGCGGCGGTGAAGCCGGCAAGAATGCAGCCTGTTGCAATGAATCGGGTGAGGCAGGGCATGGGGGGGATGTTTCATAGCATAACACGCCAAGGTCCCCGAAAGTTACAGAATACTGGCGCAAAATCGGGGGTTCCTGGGGCCCGGGCGCGGATCGCCCCGCGATTTGCTGCTGGTGCCCGTCCCGGGCGCCGGTTAGCTTCCGCCCGAAACTCGCAGTTGCAATGCCCAAGGCATTTTCCGAACTCTCAGAGCGCGAGGTACTAGCGCTGGCAATATCCCTCGAGGAGGAGGACGGGCGCATCTACGGCGACCTCGCCGACAGGCTGCGGGAGAACTTCCCGTCAACCACCGAGATGCTCCTGAAGCTGCAGAACGAGGAGTCCGTCCACCGCCAGAAGCTGATTGACACGTACCGCGAACGCTTCGGCGACCACATCCCGCTCATCCACCGCTCGGATGTCCGGGGATTCGTGGGGCGCAAGCCCGTATGGCTCATGCGGGCCCTTTCGGTCTCCCACGTGCGCAAGCAGATTGGCGTGATGGAGCTGGAGTCGCGGCGATTCTACGAGGCGACCGCGGCCAGGACAAGCGACGCCGCCACGCGCCGCCTGCTCGGCGACCTCGCCCTGGCCGAGGCGGATCACGAGGCCCTGGCCGACAGGATCGAATCGGAGCAGGTCGCCTCCGGGGCCCGCGCAAGCGAGGACGAGAGCCAGCGCCGGATGTTCGTCCTTCAGGTCGTCCAGCCCGGCCTGGCCGGCCTCATGGACGGCTCGGTCTCGACGCTCGCCCCGCTCTTCGCGGCCGCGTTCGCGACCCACAGCAGCCGGGACGCGTTCCTCGTCGGACTCGCGTCCTCGGTGGGCGCCGGGATCAGCATGGGCTTCGCGGAGGCCCTGTCGGACGACGGGGCGCTCAGCGGGCGCGGGCACCCGCTGGTGAGGGGCGCCGTGTGCGGCCTGATGACGGCCGCGGGGGGCCTGGGCCACACGCTTCCCTTCATGATCTCCGCCTTCCAGGCCGCGTTCACGATCGCGGTCTGCGTCGTCCTCGTCGAGCTTGTGCTCATTTCGTGGATACGACACCACTACATGGACACGCGGTTCCTCTCTGCCGCGTTCCAGGTGATCGTGGGCGGACTGCTCGTCTTTTTTGCGGGCATGCTGATCGGTTCGTCGTAGCGTGACCGCGAGCGCGCTCGAGAACCCGGATCTCGCGCCGGTGCCCCCGGAAAGGCGCACGTGGCGCCTCGGCAGCTACGCCGCCCTGTGGATCTCGATGTCGGCATGCGTCCCGACCTACATGCTCGCGTCCTCGCTTGTCGGCGGGGGGATGAACTGGTGGGAAGCCATCCTCACGATCTTCCTCGGCAACGCGATCGTCCTTGTCCCCATACTCCTCAACGCGCACGCGGGCACGCGCTACGGAATCCCGTTCCCCGTGTTCTGCCGAGCGTCCTTCGGCACCCGGGGCGCCAACATCCCGGCCCTCCTGCGCGCGTTTGTCGCCTGCGGCTGGTTCGGGATCCAGGCGTGGATCGGGGGCGACGCGATCTGCAAGATTCTGGGCGTCTTCTTCCCGTCCTTCTCGGGCGGCGCTCAGAACGCGCTCGGCATCACCCTGCCCCAGTTCGGCTGCTTCATGGCGTTCTGGTGCATCAACATGTGGGTCGTCTACAAGGGGATCGACTCGATCCGTATCCTGTTGAACATCAAGGCGCCGCTCCTAATCGTCCTCGGCCTTGTGTTCCTTTGGTGGGCCTACAGGACGGCCGGCGGCTTCGGGCCGATGCTCTCGCAGCCTTCCGCGTTCGACCCGGGGCAGCCGAAGGCGGGTAGGTTCATGGCCTTTTTCATCCCGGGGCTCACGGGGATGGTCGGCTTCTGGGCCACGCTGTCCCTCAATATCCCGGATTTCTCGCGCTATGCCGCCTCCCAGCGGGACCAGGTCGCGGGCCAGGCGCTCGGGCTGCCGCTGGCGATGGCGTTCTACTCGTTCATCGGGGTCGCGGTAACGTCCGCGACGGCGGTCATTTTCGGCCAGACGATCTGGAATCCGCTCGACGTCCTCATCCGGTTCCGCAATCCCGCAGTCCTCATTGTCGCGATGCTCGCCCTTTGCATCGCGACGCTGGCCACGAACATCGCGGCCAACGTCGTTTCGCCGGCGAACGACTTCTCCCACCTGGCCCCCAGGAGGATCTCGTTCCGGCTCGGCGGCCTGATCACCGGGATGGTCGGGATCGTCATGATGCCGTGGAAGCTGGTCGCCGACCCGTCCGGCTACATCTTCACCTGGCTCGTCGGCTACAGCGCGCTCCTGGGCCCGGTGGGAGGGATCATGATCGCGGACTACTTTGTCCTGCGCCGCCGGGTGCTCAACGTCCCGGCCCTCTACGACCCGGACGGCTGCTACCGCTATTCGGGCGGATGGAGCATCGTCGCCATCGTGGCGTTCGCGCTCGCCGTGATTCCCAGCCTACCCGGCTTCCTGGCGCAGGCGGGCTGGATCGACCCGGCGCGGGTTCCGCCGCTGCTGGCCGGGGTTTACGGATACGCCTGGTTTGCCGGATTCGCGATAGCATTTGTCGCGTACCTCGTCCTGCGTAGGCTTGCTCCCAGTCGCTGAAATATGAAATCGATCCCCCTGCCCCCCTCGGACCACGTGCCAAAGCCTTACTCGGGACCCCCGGCCGAGGAGGTTCTGGCCCTAAGGAAGCGGTATCTGAGCCCCGCGATCTTCCACTACTACAAGAAGCCCGTCATGATCGTCGAAGGCAGGGCCCAGTGGCTCTTTGACGAAAAGGGCCGGCGCTATCTGGACGGGATCGGCGGGATCGTGACCGTGAGCTGCGGCCACTGCCATCCCCACGTCGTCGCGGCGGCCCACCTGCAGAACGAGACGCTCCAGCACACGACGACGATCTACCTGCACCCCACCGTCGCCCTCTACGCGAGGGACCTGGCGGCCCGCATGCCGGGTGAACTCAAGGTGGTCTACTTCGTCAACTCGGGCTCGGAGGCCAACGACCTCGCGCTCCTGATGGCGCGGGCGTACACGGGCTCGTTCGACCTGATCGCGCTGCGCAACGGCTACCACGGGGGCAGCCAGTCCACCATGGGGCTCACCTCGCACCACACGTGGAAGTTCAACGTGCCGCACGGATTCGGGGTGCAGCACTCGATCCTCCCCGACCTTTACCGGGGACCTTACGGGAAGGACGACCCCGAGGCGGGCAGGAAGTACGCCGAGGACGTGAGGAGCCTGATCCAGTTCGGCACCTCCGGCAGGATCGCGGGCTTCATCGCCGAATCCATCCAGGGCGTTGGCGGAACGGTCGTCTTCCCTGACGGATACCTTGGGCACGCCTACGCCCACGTGCGGGCGGCGGGCGGGCTGTGTATCGCCGACGAGGTCCAGCCTGGCTTCGGCCGGACGGGCACGCACTACTGGGGCTTCGAGACCCAGGGCGTGGTGCCGGACATCGTCACGATGGCAAAGGGCATCGGAAACGGCTGCGCGCTCGCGGCCGTCGTGACGACGCCGAAGATCGCCCAGGCGCTCACGTCCCGGATCCATTTCAACACGTTCGGGGGCAACCCCGTCGTTTGCGCCCAGGGCCGCGCCGTCCTCGAGGTGATCGACCGGGAGGGCCTGCAGGCCAATTCGCTCAAGGTCGGCAGCTACCTCAAGGCCGGGTTCGCGAGGCTGGCCGCGAAACACTCCCTGATCGGCGACATACGGGGACTGGGGCTCATGCTGGGAATCGAGCTCGTGAAGGACCGCGGGACGAAGGAACCGGCAAGGGAGGAATGCGCGGCGGTGTTCGAGGCGTGCAAGGACATGGGCCTGCTGATCGGCAAGGGCGGGCTCTGGGGCAATACGCTCAGGATCAAGCCGCCGATGATATTCTCGGCTACCGACGCTGACTTCATGCTCGCGGTGCTCGACGAGGCCCTGGGTGCGGCCTAGTTCTCCTCATATTAGGGGATCTTCAGGTCGACGCCGATCTTCAGGGTCGCATTCTCGCCCGCGAGCACATCCCGGTTGGCAGCGTAGATGTCGCGCCATTTCGAGCGATTTCCGTAGTACCGCTGGGCGAGGCTGAAAAGGGTGTCGCCCCTGGCCACCGTGTGGTGGCGGACACTGGGCGCGGGCGAGGGCTTCGGCGGCTCGGCCTGGGCTGGCGGACTCTCCGGCGGCGCGTCGGTGATGGCGGACGAGGCCCCGCCTTCGGCAGAGCTGACCGGCGCAAGCGAGATCGGCGAACCCGCGGCCGCGGCGGGCGAGGGCGGCTCCTCGGCCAGGCTCTGCGGCGTCGGGATCGATCCAAGGTCTATCGAGCTTGAATGCGTCACGGGCACCGCGACGCCCGCGCGCAGCGCCGCATTCTCCGCCTTGAGCTCGTCGATCTCGCGCTGGAGGCGCTCGACCTGCGCCTCGACCCCCATGTGCTCGGTCTGGCTCTCTAGCGGCTGGCCCGGCAGGGAGCGGGCGAACTCGCGCTTGGCCGAATTGATCATCCCCCTGACAAAAACCGCCTGCTTCGAATTGGGCTCAAGCTCGAGGTACTTCGTGAAGTGGTAGATGGCGAAGATCGGGTTCTTGAGGTGGTTCAGGTAGATGAGGCCGGCGTCCAGGTTCGACTCCGGCGCAGCGTCGCCCCGGCGGTCGATGACCTTGAGATAGGCGGCAAGGGCCTCGTCCCAGCGGCCCTGGCGCTCCAGCTGCTGGCCGTCGCGGTAGTTCGAGTCGTCCATCTCGGACGAAAGCGAGGGGGCATCGCCCCCGCAGCCGGGCCCGGCGGCGAACGCGAGGAGCGCCGCCGCTCCCAGAATGACCGAACGCGCCGCGGCCGTCGCCCCGCCGCGCCGCTTGCGAGCCGAAGTGGAGGCTTGTGCCCGTTTCATGGGTTCCATGGGGATCCTCCACCTTCGCCGGGTAGCCGCGGCCCTGCGGCGGGGGCCGTCAGGCCCCGAAGAACGCGTCTGCGCGCTGGCGGCGACACCGGCGAGGGCGGGAGATGCCGAATCGAGATCAATGTCATTTTGGTTGCGGGCCTGGGCCCCCGCAAACCGGCGGGGGACTGCGGCCCGTCGGAGTTCATCTATAGCGAAAGGGATTGAACGGTCGGAGCGGGGGGATAAATTCCCCGTTCTCTCTCCCCAACTCAAACCTAAATGGGACCTTACAACAACCCGCACTGATGGCCATCGCACCGAAAACCGCGCTCGCGCGCGCCCGGCGGTGCATCCGCATCGAGTGCGACGCCCTGGAGGAGACCTCCCGGGGCCTCGGCGCGGAGTTCATCGGCACGGCCCGGGCGGTGGAGGCGGCGATCGCAGCCGGAGGCAAGCTGATCTTCAGCGGCGTGGGAAAATCCGCGCACGTGGCGGGGAAGATCGCCGCGACCTTCAACAGCACGGGCGTCTCCTCCTGTTTCCTCGACCCCACCCATGCCCTCCACGGGGACCTCGGGCTCTGCTACGAGGGCGACCTGGCGATCCTCCTGAGCAACAGCGGCCAGTCGGACGAGATTCTCAGGCTCGTGCCGATGCTCAGGCGCTTCGGGCTGAAGATAGTCGCCTTCACCGGCAATCCACGATCGGACCTCGCGCGCGAAGCCGACCACCGGCTCCTGTACCGGGTCAAGCGGGAGGCCTGCCCGCTCAAGCTCGCGCCGACGGCAAGCACGACGGCCGCCCTGGCCCTCGGCGACGCCCTCGCCATGGTGCTCCTAGAGGCTCGAGGCCTGACGCGGGATGATTTTGCGAAATACCACCCGGCCGGGAACCTGGGCCGCGTGCTCCTTCTGCGCACCCGGGACATCATGCGCAGCGGCGACCGCCTGCCGGTCGCAAACGACACCGTCACCGTCCAGGAGGCCATCCTGGCTATGACGAAGGCGAAGAGCGGGAGCATCGCGCTGGTCAGGCCGGCGAGCGGCAGGCTCACCGGGATCCTCACGGATGGCGACTTCCGCCGATCGGCGCTCACGGGGCCCGGCTTCCTCGGGCGGCCGGTGTCGGCGTTCATGACCCGTTCGCCCAAGGTGATCCGCGACGACGCCCTGGTCGTCGACGCGCTGCGCCTTTTCGAGCTCCACAAGATCGACGACCTGATCGTCGTGGACGCGTCCGGAAGGCCCGTCGGGCTCATCGACGGCCAGGATCTGCCGAAGTTCAAGATCGTGTGACGCAGCCCGTACGCATCGGCATCGTCGGCATGGGAGGCTTTGCCGGCTCCCACCACAACACGGTCGCAAGGCTCGAGGAACGCGGCGTTGTGCGGCTTGTCTGCGCCTGCGACCCCAGTCGCGACGCCTTCGGGGCGGAACAGCAGGCGTGGCGCTTCGGCCCGCGCGGCGTGAGGGCCTTCGATGATTACCGGGCGATGCTCGACGCCTGCCACGGGGACCTTGACTACGTGGTCACGCCGACCCCGATCCATCTGCACGCGCAGATGCACGACGCCATCACCTCCTTCGGCCTTTCCGCCTATGTCGAGAAGCCCCCCACACTCGACCACGCGGAGCTGGACCGGATGGTCGCGGCCGACGCACGCGCCCGCAAGTCCTCGCTCGTCGGGTTCAACTACATCGTCGAGAGGAGCCGCCTCGCCCTGAAGGAGAGGCTGCTCTCGGGCGAGTTCGGCGCGGTGCGCGGCGGCACCCTGAGCGCCCTCTGGCCGCGGCCCTCAAGCTATTTCACCCGAAACGGTTGGTCGGGCAGGCTCCTGATCGGCGAGCAGGTCGTGCTCGACTCGTGCTTCGGCAATGCGATTTCCCACTTTGTCCACAACATGCTGTTCTGGGCCGGCGCGCCGGGCGTTTACAGCTGGGCCGAGGTGGCCGCCGTCAGGGCGGAGCTTTACCGCGCCCACGCGATCGAGGGCGCCGACACGTTTTTCGTGGAGGCCGACCTCGCGACGGGCTGCACGCTCCGGTTCGCGCTTTCCCACGCCTGCGCCGGCGCCAGCACAAGCTCCGAAACGGTGATCTGTGAAAAGGCGGTCCTCAGGTACGCAGTGGGCGGCCAGATCGAGGTCGCCTGGAAGGACGGACGTACCGAGCGGACATCAAGCGGGCCGTTCGACGGGCTGGAGGAGAACCACCTAGAGTACTGCCGGTATCTGCGCGGCGAGACCCCGAGGCCCGCCACGACGCTCGCGGACTCCCGCCCGTTCGTCGTCCTCAACGACCTCGCGCACATCTCAAGCGGGAGCATCGTCCCGATACCGGCGCCCCTCGTTTCCCATGAGCGCGACAAGAAGGAGCAGAAGGACTACCTGAGCGTGGCGGGCCTTGCGAAGATCGTGGGCGACTTCCTCTGCCGCGGCGCATGGCCCAGCTATGTCGGCTGGCGCAAGGACAAGGTCGAGGTGGTCACCCCTTCCGACCTGGGCCGATTCCACGCCACGGTGCGCTCCATGGCGCAGGCAAACGGGCCTGCGAGCCGGCCGGCCGCTCCGGCGTAGCCCGTTCGCCGGCGGGCGGGAGGGGGGCCGCCCCCCTAAAGGCGGCCCCTTTACTTGGGCGCAGAGTCTGGCATGCTGCTCGACATGGCCCCGCCGCCCTTCCGCTACCAGGATCCCCTCCCCCTTTCCGGCGACAGCACCGAGTACCGCCTCCTCTCGAAGGAGGGCGTGTCGACCGCGCAGTTCGAGGGACGGGAAATCCTCAAGGTTGACCCCGAGGTCCTCTCGTTCCTGGCCCAGCAGGCGTTCCGCGACAGCGCCTTCATGCTGCGGACGAGCCACCTAAAGCAGCTCGCCGCGATTCTGGACGATCCCGAGGCCTCCGCGAACGACCGGTACGTGGCGCTGACGCTCCTGAAGAACGCGGAAATCGCGGCCCAGGGAATCCTGCCGATGTGCCAGGACACCGGCACGGCGGCCATCTTCGCCAAGAAGGGCGAGCAGGTTTGGACGGGGGCGAACGACGCCGAGTTTCTCAGCCGCGGCATCTACGAGTGCTTCACGAAGGAGAACCTGCGTTATTCCCAGATGGCGCCGCTCGACATGTGGAACGAGGCCAACACCGGCACCAACCTGCCGGCCCAGATCGACATACTCGCCACGCCGGGCCAGGCCTATGAGCTGCTCTTTGTCGCAAAGGGCGGCGGCTCCGCAAACAAGATGCTCTTCTTCCAGGAGACGAAGGCCCTCCTCAACCCGGGGAGTTTCGAGAAGTTCGTGGCCGACAAGCTGCCGCTGCTGGGGACGTCCGCGTGCCCGCCCTACCACCTCGTGTTCGTGGTCGGCGGCACGAGCGCCGAGGCGTGCATGAAGACGCTGAAGCTGGCCTCCGCGCGCTATCTGGATTCGCTCCCGAACTCCGGCAACGAGCTCGGGCGCGGGTTCCGCGACACGGTGTGGGAGGCCAAGGTCCTCGAGATCGCCCGCAAGACGGGAATCGGGGCCCAGTTCGGCGGGAAATACTTCGCCCTCGACGCCCGCGTGATCCGGCTGGGCCGGCACGGGGCAGGATGCCCGGTTGGCATGGGCGTATCTTGCTCGGCGGACCGCAACGTGAAGGCGAGAATCACGCGCGACGGGGTCTTCCTGGAGGCGCTCGACTCGGATCCGGGCCGGTTCGTTCCCGAGGCGCAACGCACCCTGAGGGACACGGGGGTGGTTCCGATCGATCTCAACCGGCCGATGGAAGAGATCCGGGCGCAGCTCTCGAAGCATCCCGTCACGACGCGCGTCGCCCTCAGCGGCGCCATGGTGGTCGCGCGCGACAGCGCGCACGCGAAGCTCAAGGAGCGGGTGGACGCCGGCAAGGGCCTGCCGGACTATTTCAAACGGTATCCGGTCTATTATGCGGGCCCAGCGAAGACCCCCAAGGGCTACGTCTCGGGATCGTTCGGACCGACGACGGCGGGGCGGATGGACAGCTACGTCGACCTGTTCCAGTCCCTCGGAGGCTCGATGGTGATGCTCGCCAAGGGCAACCGCGGGCC
>DATNHT010000004.1:0-14926 GCA_035604815.1 Opitutaceae bacterium | reverse complement strand
CTGGGGGGGGTGGGGCGGCTACTGGGGGGGGCCGTATCCCGTCGGGCCGGTCAACACTTACGACCGCTTCCGCGTGGAGTTTCGCAGCAACAAGGTCGTCGCGTTCAACCAGGAGCTCACGAAGTAAGCGGTTCTCGTCGCCTCGCGGGGTTCTCCGCACTGGGATTCTGGCGGCGAGGCGGCCTACGCGGAGGCGTCTGGGGGCGCCATGGCCTCTTGCAGCGGCCACCCGGTCCGGGTACAAGGCCGGATCCGCGTCGCCTGCGACAACGCCAGCAATGGTGGCGCCTCTCTTTGGCCGGGAAGACTCCTAGCAGGCCGTGTCGGCGGCCTCGGCCTCGCGGACCCGCACCTCCACGTTTAGCGAGCGGGTCTTGCCCCCGCGATAGGTCCCGCTCACGGGCCGGATGTCGGCGTAGTCGCGGCCGGAGGCCAGCTTGATGTAGCGGTCGTCGGCCGGCCTGTCGTGCGTCGGGTCGAATGCGGCCCAGCCGTATCCGGGAATGAACGCCTCGATCCATGCATGGGACGCCTCATCCTCGTTGGGGCGCCTTTGGGACTTGATGAAGTAGCCGCTCACGTACCTGGCCGGGATCCCGGAGCTCCTGCAGAGGCCCAGCGCGACGTGGGCGAAATCCTGGCACACTCCTGACCGTAGCCGCAGGGCGTCCGTCGCCCCGGTGCCGACCCCGGTTGTCCGCGGTTTGTAGGCGAAGCTCTTGTAGATGTGCTGGCACATGCGCTGGACGTCCGACCACACGTCTGACCGGCTGTCGCCCAGCGCGTCCTGGGCCTCCCTCCACAGCTCGACATCCAGCGGGACATAGTGAGAGTCCGTCAGGAATTCGGCATGAAGCTCGATCTCGGGGCTCGCCCGGAGCTCGGAGAACGAGACGGCGGGCACGGGCGGTCGGGCGCCGTTCGGCGTTGTCTCGACCTCCGAATTGGCCTCGATCACAAGCCTGCTGTGCTCCGCAGCGATGTCGAAGAAATGGACCGTATTGCCGTAGAAATCGACGTATTCGCGCGGCTTCGCCGCTGGCTCGGTCCGAAGCTCGAAGCTCCGGCACGTCTGGCTGGCGTCGTCCAGGGGCCTCAGGCGGACCTCGTTGAAGCTCTCGTGAGCCTTCCCGGCGTAGACGAACGTGGTCCGATGCAGCAGGCTGATCAGCATGGGGGCTCGTCGGGTATTGTGGAGGCGACGGTCCTCATTGCTGCTGCTGGAGCTGCTGGTCCTCCTGCGACGACTCGGCCGGGTAGAACATCGTCGCCTGGACGACTCCGTCGCTTATGCGGTCCAGGGTTTCTGCGGTTTCCACCAGGAATTCGTGTAATCCGTCGCCGAGCACCTCGTCAATCGTCAGCGACTGGAGGTTGGCGAGCAGGCGGCGAGAGGCGCGCGCGGCCTCGGTGCGCGGGCGGGCGCCCGTCTCCCCAAGTATCCGGCGCAGGAAGTCGTCAATCTGCGCGACGCAGAAGTGCACCGAGCGCGGAAACGAGTCCGAGAAGATCAGGAATTCGGCGACCTTCCACGGGAGGATCTCCCTGACGTAGAACCGGCGGTAGGCGTCGAGCGCGCTCGCGGAGCGCAGCACCGCCTGCCATTGCGCCGTGTCGAGGGCCCCCCCGACATCCTTCGCGCTCGGGAGAAGGATGTGGTACTTCACGTCCAGGATGCGTGTCGTCTTCTTGGCGCGCTCGACGAACTTCCCGAACTGGATGAACTCCCATCCCTCGCTTCGAGAATAGGTCGAGTCGGTGAGCCCCTGGAAGAGGTGGGAGTTGCGCTTGATGTCCTGGAAGAACTCGTACGGGCCTGCGGCCCAGACGTCGGTGGTGCTCCTGGACTTGAGGAACAGGTAGAGCTCGTTGACCGTCTCCCACATCTCGATCGAGATCTGGTCGCGGATCATCCGGGCGTTCTCCCTGGCCGCGAAGACGCAGGCGAGGATCGAGTTGGGGTTGCGCAGATCGAATGAGAAGAACTCCGTCACCGACCGGCTGTCGGAGGCGGCGTAGTACTTGTCGAACAGCTCCTGGTCCCCGGAGCTGGCGAGGATGGACCCCCAGTGCTCCTCGAGGTGCGCGTCGTCATATCCCCGGAAGTCGAGGATAAACTGGAGGTTCACCTCGAGCAGGCGCGCGACGTTCTCCGCCCGCTCGATAAACCGGCTCATCCAATACAAGGAGTGGGCGACGCGCGAGAGCATCACGTTGGCCTGGGGCCGTGGGATCGGAATCTTCGGGAGGGCGGGCATTTCCTTCCTTTGGGGCAGCGTCACGTGGTCCCTGCGATCACCCACGTGTCCTTTGATCCGCCGCCCTGGGACGAGTTGACGACGAGCGACCCCTTGCGGAGCGCGACGCGGGTGAGGCCTCCGGGAGTGACGACCGTCTTTTCGCCGCAGAGCACGTAGGGACGCAGGTCGATGTGCCGGCCTTCTAGCCCGCTCTGGCACCAGGTCGGGGAGCGCGACAGCATGACGGGGTCCTGGGCGATGAAATTGCGCGGGTTGGCGGCGACCTTTGAGCGGAAATCCTCCACTTCCTCCTTCGTTGCCGCGGGCCCGATCAGCATCCCGTATCCACCCGCCTCGTTCGCCGACTTGACCACCAGCTTCGCCAAGTTCTCCAGGATGAATTTCCGGTCGGACGGATCGGACGCCAGGTATGTGCTCACGCTCGCCAGGATTGGGTCCTGGCCGAGGTAGTACTTGATCACCTTGGGGATGTAGGCGTAGATCACCTTGTCGTCGGCGACTCCGGTGCCGATGGAATTGGCGAGGGCGACATTGCCCGCGCGGTAGGCGGCCACGAGGCCGGGAACCCCGAGCATCGAGTCGGACCTGAATACGGACGGGTCGAGGAAATCGTCGTCGATCCTTCGGTAGATCACGTCCACGGGCAGGAGGCCCGACGTCGTGCGCATGTACACGCTTGCGTCGCGCACGACAAGGTCGCGGCCCTCGACGATCGGGATGCCCATCTGCCTGGCGAGGAAGCAGTGCTCGAAATAGGCGCTGTTGAAGACCCCGGGCGTCAAGAGGACCACGCTCGGCTTGTCGCTTCTGGAGGGGGCGATGTGGAGCAGGGCCTTGAGGAGCTCCTCCGAGTAGCCCTCGACGGGGCGCACGCCGTAGCTCTGGTAGAGGTTGGGGAACGCGCGCCGCATCGCCGCGCGGTTCTCGATCATGTACGAGACCCCGGAAGGGCAGCGCAGGTTGTCCTCCAGGACCATGTAGCTGCCCTCGCGGTCTCGAATCAGGTCGGTGCCGCAGATGTGGACGTAGATGTCGCGCGGGACCGAGAAGTTCATGAACTCCCGCCGGAAATGCTTCGCGGAGAGGACCTGCGCGGCCGGGACGACCTTGTCCCTCAGGATCTTCTGCTCGTGGTAGAGATCGTGGAGGAAAAGGTTCAGCGCGGTGATCCTCTGGATGAGGCCCGCCTCGAGCCGAGACCACTCCTGCGCAGGGATTATCCGGGGGATGAGGTCGAACGGGAAGATGCGCTCGGTGCCTTCGGCGTCGTTGTACACCGTGAACGTGATGCCGCGCCGAAGGAAGGCGAGGTCGACGGCGGCCCGCCTTCGCTCGAACTCGGGTATGGCGAGCGAGCCCAGGCGCTCGGCGAGGAGGCGGTAATGGGGCCGCACTTCTCCGCCGGTCGCGTACATCTCGTCGAAGAACTCGCCGGCTTCGTAAGGGGTGCTTAGGAGCGACACGTGGATTTTGTTTAGGCCGTCGAAGTCGGTTCAGCAAGTCCCTTGCCAGACCCCTTCCTCGAGGCGTGGCTCCGCGGCTCTATGGATTGGCGGCCGGAAACTTGAACGGCATCTCGGTCCTGACGTCCACGGTTCGGTCGTCCGAGGCGGTCCCGGGACGGAATTTCCATTTGGATAGCGCGGCGGCGCACCGCCTGCCGATGTCGTCATCCGTGGCCTTCTCCACCTTGACGTCGATCACCGATCCGTCGCGCTGAACGACGAACGACAGGAGGACCTCGGCGCCCATCTTGCGCTGGCTGGGGCTTAAGTCCGGCTCCGGCGACTCGTAGCTCTGCGGGGGGGTCTTCACCTCGCTCGCTTCGAAAACCCGGTCCCTGCGCAGAAGCTTGGCCGTGATCTTGAGCGTCTGGCCCTCCTGGATCTCGCAAGAGATCGGCGTGGGGTCGTAACCCGGCAAGGTCAGCTCGAATGAGGCCAGCTTGGGCGAGAGGTCGTGGAGGACGAGGGGCGTCGAGCCGAGGCGTGTTCCGTCCTTGTCGACCCACGCGCCGGTCGGGTCGCTGGCGAGCTCGAGCGCACCGTCCAGGTATCTTGTGTTAATCGGGGTCGTGGCACCCCTTGCGACCGAGACCCTCTCGACATGCTCGTGGCACCCGGGGCGGGAGAAGGTCACGACGTAGTCGCCGCGGGGGACGTCGGCCAGCGTCGCCGGCGTTCGGCCGGTCCGCACGGGCGTCCCGGCCGGCTCGGTGGCCGCGCGGACCGCGAAATCGAGTCCGTCGGGGTTGCTCGTGAGTTCGAGCGTCCCCAGGGCGGACTCGAGCTTGACCCGGCCGAGGTCCGTTGTCTTGGAGCTCCTGATCTCCGCGGCCAGCTCGACGGACTCATGCCCCGCGAGATCGATGCGGACGCGGTGCTTGCCGGGAGCGACCCCCTCGGCCTTGACCGGGGACGTGAGCGGCGCGGCCCCGTCGATCGACACCGAGGCGCCCGCCGGCTCGGTCGCGACAACGAGTGTACCGGGACGCCTGCTCGGCATCGCCACCTCGGGCATTGGGGGGGCCGTCGGGCGGGCCGTGGCCACGGCCTGAGTGGCGGAAATCGCGGTCTCAGCCTCCCTGGGCGTCTGCTCGGGTTGCTCCTTCCTGCTCTGATCGGTACCCCGCACCCGCACCTCCGCAAGGTGATGGGCAAGAGCCTCCTGCTGCTCCAGGTCGTATTCCTTGATCTTCTCCATCCGGTGGTCGAGCACGATGGCGATTGCGGCAAAGACCAGGGCGGCGGCCGCCACGACCCCGACGTAAAACCCGACCTTGCTCTTGGGTTGCGCCTCCTCCCGAGCTACGGGTGCCGCCTCTGCCGGCACCGCCGGCCCAATCTTACCGGCCTCGAACGGAAGCGCGGTGACGGCCGGCTTGGCCAGCGGACTGCCGGCCGGCGCGGCCTGCCACCGGGCAGATTCGGCGCGGGGCGGAAGGGGCGGAGGGAGGTCCGAGGCGCCGGGGGCGGTGGCGGCCGGCTCGGGCGGCGGCGCAAATGCAGCGGAGGCGAACACTGCCGGGGCCGGCTGCCGAAGCGGGTCAGCCGGAGCCGCCGGCCTCGGCGGCCTTTGGGCGACGGGCGGCGGGGCCGGCCCTCCCTCGGAAGCGAGGGAGGGCTTGGGCTTGGCGTGCAGGGGGACGGGTTGCGCGGCGGGCTCGGGCGCCTCAACCGGGGCCTGGGGCTCCACGACCTCGGCTGCCGGAGCCTCTGCCTCGATCCAGGGCGGATTCCATGCCTCCCTTGAGGCGAGGCGCGCGCTGAGAAGCTCGAAGATGCCGGCCGAGGCCGCCGAAAACGATGCTTCCGCGGCGTCGTTCGCGAACTCCAGCCCAAGATCGCCGGCCAGCTTCTTGAGGTCCGGGGCCCACGGCGACGCACCCGCCGCCGCCGCGATGTCCCGGATGAACCAGGCCTGTTTGCCCGTCAGCCCGATGCATGCGAGCGCCGGTGGGTCCTCCGGATGGGGGAGCAGGCCGAGCGCCTGCTTGAGGCTGGCGCCGACAGCGGAGCATATTCTTGGCCCGGGCTCCGAAAAGTCGTATCCCTCGTTGAAGAACAGCCGCGCGCCCGCGCCGCGGAACTTGAGCTTGAGTGCCGCTCGCACCGCCTCGAAAACCTCGTTCAGGCCGACGGAGCACGGCGCCGCCCCCTCGACGCCGTTCGCGGTGACAAGCAGCAGGTGGGATGCGTCCATTCCGAGATCCCAAAGCGCGACCGATCCCTTGCCGGCCCGACGCAGCGCGCCCGAGATCGCCCCTATCTGCGCGAAAGCCGCGGACCCGGCGCCGCCGGCTTCGACCCGGACGCCCGGCGCGCCGCCGGAGAGCCGCTCAAGGGACTCGCGCGCCGTGAAGGCGAGGATCCATTTATCCATGCCGTCCGGATTGATCGGGCCTCCGTCTCCTGCACTGCACGCAGCGTAGGCAAAAGGAAACTTGGACTCGCCCTGGGTCGCGCCGGCGATCGCGCGAAGCGATTCGCCGGTTCGGTCCAGGAGCGCCTCGGTGTCGGTCGAGAGATGCCAGTCCACGCCGTCGGGCCAGACGGAGTCGGCCCTGACCCCTTCGACGCTGCCGGAGGGGGCGACCGCCCCGAGGAGCGCCTCCAAGGCCGGCCTGTTCTCCGGGACACACTCCCCACCGGCCTCAATCTTCCCGCTCACGGCGCGCAGCGCGTGCAGCGCGTGGTGGGTGAGCTCGATGATGACCTGGATCTCTTCCGCCTTGGGCATGGTCGATGATCAACGGAAGGTCATCGGCCGCGTCATGCCTTGACGAAATGCTTCATGTTCTCCTGGAGCTGGCGGTGGCGCTCTTCAAACATGACTTCCTTGGCGGCGAGAGCGGCGAGTTGCGCTTCCATCTTTGCACCCTGTTCGGAGAGCTGGGCCTCCGCGTGGGCAAGGGCCTCGGCGCGCGCCTGCAGCTTGGTCCTCTCGGACTCGAGGTTCGCCTCCTTCCGGTGCACCTCGGCTTCCCGCACCTTCACGCCGCTCTCGATTTCGGTCCGTATCGCGGCAAGCTTTGCCCGGAGGTCGGCGAGGGACTTCGCCTCCGTCTTCAACTTGGCCTGGCCCTCGGCGGATTCTTGCGCAAACGCCGCCCGTTCCGCGTCGAGCGCGGCGCGCTCGCGTTCAATCCCGGAGCGGGCTTCCTCGAGCGCAGCTGCCTCGGCGGCGGGGTCCGCGCCGCGCTTGACGGGGTCGGCGCCCTGATGGCCCGCCCCGGCCTTTTCACCCTCGGCCTTGAGGCCGGCGAGCCTGCCCTCCCACTGGGCGCATTCGGACTCGAGATCCCTTAGGCGCTTAGCAGCGTCGGCCTCGAGCGCGCGCGAGATTGCGGACGCGGCCTTGGCAGCTGCAGCCGACGCCGCGATGTCGGCCTCGAGCGCGGCGCGGTCCCTTTCGAGCCTTGCATGCAGCCTCTCGGCGGCGGCCTCGCGCCTTGCTAGGGCCTCTTCGCGTTCGCTGGGGTTCATGTTCGGAAATGCTCCCGGGCGCCGTTATCTCGCGTGCCGGGATCCTTGGGCGAGGCGCCGCGAGCCCCGGCCGCGCGGGACGGCTGTGTCGAATTGACTGGCAAGATTCTAGGGGGCTCCATCTTGGGTCGGATTGGCGCTTTCGGCAAGACTCCCTTTTCCCGACGCCGGTGTCAAATAGCATGGATCGCCGACTTGGAAACTGCGAGCCCGGCCTCCTTGAGCGCTTCGCCTGCCGTCGGGTGGGCGTGGATCGTGCGGCCGAGGTCCTCGGCGCTCCCGCCGTAGGCCATGTGGGCGACAACTTCGGCGATAAGCTCCCCGGCGCCCCGGCCAAGGACCTGGCCGCCGAGGATCCTGTCGGTCCGGGCGTCAGCCACTATCTTGGCGAAGCCGTCGGTCGAATCGTTTGCGATGGCCCGGCCGTTCGCGGCAAAGCTGAACCTGCCCACATTGACGGGAATTGACCGGGCCCTTGCCCCGTCCTCGCCGAGCCCAACGGATGCGACCTCCGGGTCGGTGTACACGATCGCCGGCACAAGGTCCCAGTCGACGTGGCCCGCCCTTCCCGAGATCCATTCCGCGACGGCGGCCCCGTCCTCCTGTGCCTTGTGCGCGAGCATGGGCCCGGCGACGACGTCGCCGATGGCCCAGATGCCGGGCACGCCTGTGCGAAGGCGGGCGTCCACCTTCACCCGCCTCTTTTCGTCAAGGGATACGCCGGCATTCTCGAGGCCGAGCCCGTCCGTGTAGGGCCGGCGGCCCACGGCGACAAGGACCCTCTCCGCCGGGAACTCCAGGGGCCTGCCCTCCCGCTCCGCCGTGAGCACGGTCCCCCCGCCGGCAGATCTCAATCCCGTCACCTTGGCGCCGGTCTCTAGCTTGAGACCCTGCTTCTGGAGCAGCCGGGCGAAGGCACGCACGACGTCATCGTCGAAGCCCGCGACGATCTTCGGCAGCACCTCGACGACCGTGACGTCGCTGCCCAGCCTTGACCAGACGGACCCCAGCTCGAGCCCGATGGACCCGCCGCCGACGACGACGAGCGGGGAGGGGGCCCGCTCGAAGCCGATCGCGTGGTCGCTCGAGACGACGGTCTTTCCGTCGAACTTCATGAAGGGGAGCTCCATGGGCGCCGATCCCGTGGCGATGACAAAATTCCTGGCCGCGACGGAGACGTCGCCTGCGGGGCCCTTGACGGACAGGGCAGTCGGTGACGTGAACGAGGCCTCGCCCGTGAGGACGGTGACCTTCCGCGCCTTCGCGAGCGCGGCCACGCCTGCGACGAGCTTGGCAACGACGGCGTCCTTGCGCCTGAGGAGCGCGCCGATGTCGGGGGAAACCGCGCCGGTCCTTATGCCGTGCGCCGAGGCGTGGTCCCGGGCAAACACGAATTGCTCCGACGAGTAGAGGAGCGCCTTGCTCGGAATGCACCCCACATTGAGGCAGGTGCCGCCAAGGGTGGACCGCCTCTCGATGAGCGCCACCCTGAGCCCGAGCTGAGCGGCGCGGAACGCGCACACGTATCCGCCCGGCCCCGCCCCGATCACGGCCACGTCATAGGGATCCATCGATGGGGGGCGGTCAGATGCCCAGCAGGAGCCGGGACGGATCCTCTATTCCCTGCTTAACCTTGACGAGGAAGGTCACGGCCTCGCGGCCGTCGACGACGCGGTGGTCATAGGTCAGCGCGACGTACATCATGGACCGGATGACGACCTGGCCGCCGAGAGCCACGGGCCGCGCGTTGATCGCATGCATCCCCAGGATGGCGCTTTGGGGAGGGTTGATGATCGGCGTGGAAAGCAGGGAGCCAAAGGTTCCGCCATTCGTAATCGTGAACACGCCTCCCTCGAGGTCGGCGAGCGTGATCTTTCCCTCGCGGGCCTTGCCAACCGCCTCGGAGATGGCCTTCTCGATGCCGACCATGCCGAGGCTGTCGCAGTTGCGCAGCACCGGAACCATCAGGCCATTCTCCGTCGAGACGGCCACGCCGATGTCGTAATAGTGGTTCTGGATCAGGGTGTCGCCGTCGATCTGTGCGTTGATCGCCGGCACCTCCTTGAGCGCCTGGACGACCGCCTTGACGAAGAACGACATGAACCCGAGCTTAAGCCCGTTCCTCTTAAGGAAATCCTCCTGGTACTTGGAGCGCAGCTCCACGACGGCGGTCATGTCGATCTCGTTGAAGGTGGTGAGCATCGCGGCGTCGTGCTGGGCGGCGACGAGGCGCTCGGCGATCCTCAGCCGCAGCTGGGAGAGCTTCTTCCTCGTCTGGCGCGCGCCGGGCGCCGCCTGAGGGGAGTCGGGGGGCATTGGCGGCGCGCCCTCGGGGCGGGCGGCCGCCTCGCTCGCCGATAGCATGTCGCCCTTGGTCACGCGGCCGGCCTTGCCCGTGCCCGCCACCGCCGCAGGGTCCACGCCGGTCTCCTCGGCCAGCCGGCGGACGGCCGGAGACTGCACGGCCGCGGGAGCGGCGCCCTTGCGATGGGGCGCCGCTTCAGTCTCCGACGGGGGTCTCGGGGCCCCTTCGGCCGGCTTCGGCTCGGCCGTGGGCGCCGCCGCGCCGACATCTATCGAGGCCACGACCTGGCCGATCCTCACCTCGGCGCCCTCGGCGACCTTGAGCGCGATGACGCCGGCCGCCTCGGCGCTGCCCTCGGACGTGATCTTGTCCGTCTCGAGTTCGAAGAGCGGCTGGTCCCTCGCGACAAGATCGCCGTCCTTCACGTGCCATCGGGCGAGGACGCCCGTGCTGATCGACTCCCCCATGGGGGGTATTTTGACTTCAAGTGGCATGGCTAGAGGGTGTACGCGTCCTTGAGCAGGCCCGCGAGCTCGAGCTTGTGGAGCGCGAGGGAGCCCACGGCGGGCGAAGCCGAGGCCTCTCGGCCCGCGTAGGCGGGGGCCTTCCCGAATGCTCGCGCGAGCTGCGGGGCGATCCAGGACCACGCGCCCATGTTTTGTGACTCCTCCTGGCACCAGACGAGCCGCGCGTGAGGCGACCTCGCCGCGATCTCGCCTAGGCGCGCCGCGTGCAGCGGGTAGAGCTGCTCCACCCTGACGATAGCCGCGTCCTTGATCCCGTTCCGGTCGCGGTAATCGCACAGGTCGTAGAACACCTTGCCCGAGCACAGGATGAGGCGGGCCGGCTGCGCCGGCGGGGCCTGTTCCTCTAGGATCTCCTGGAACGCCCTCTGCGTGAATTCCGCGATCCTGGAGACCGCCGCCGCGTGCCGGAGAAGCGACTTGGGCGACATCACGACCAGCGGCTTCCGGAAGTTGCGCCTCACCTGGCGCCGCAGGAGGTGGAAATACTGGGACGGCGTCGTCACGTTCACGACCTCGATGTTGTCCTCCGCGCACGCCTGTAGGAAACGCTCGAGGCGGGCGGACGAGTGCTCGGGCCCCTGCCCCTCGTAGCCGTGGGGGAGCAGGAGGACGATGCCGCACGTCCTCTGCCACTTTGATTCGCCGCACACGATGAACTGGTCGATCACGACCTGGGCGCCGTTCGCAAAGTCGCCGAACTGGGCCTCCCAGAGGCAGAGCATCTCGGGGTAGTCCATCGAATAGCCGTAGTCGAAACCGAGGACGGCGGCCTCGGACAGAAGGGAATTGTAGACGCAGAAGAGCGCCTGCCTGGGGTCGAGGTTCTTGAGGGGCGTGTACGTCTCGCCCGTCTCGCTGTCGGCGAGGACCGCGTGCCGATGGCTGAACGTCCCGCGCTCGGTGTCCTGCCCGCTCAGCCGGACGGGAATTCCCTCGACAAGCAGCGAGCCGAAGGCAAGCGCCTCGCCGAATCCCCAGTCCACCGGCCCTCCGTCCCTGTAGGCCTGGCCGCGCGCATCCAGGAGCCGCTTGATCTTGGGATGGACGTTGAAATTCTGCGGCACGGTCGTGAGTCCGCGGACGATGCGTCCGATCTCGTCAGCCGGGACGCCGGTCGGGACCGGGGTGAAGTGGTACTCGGGTTGAAACTCCGCGGTCGAGCCCTTGAACGGGCTTGCCGCCCTGGCCCGCTTCGCGCCCCTGCCCGCCTCGCGCGCCTTCGCCTTGGCGAGGTTTTCCTCGAGCGCGGACGAATACTCCGCCTTGATCGCGTCGCCCTCGCCGGCCGTGATGGAGCCCTCTGCCACCAGCTTGTCCGTATAGATGGCGGAGACCATGGGATGGCCAGAGATCGTCCGGTAGAGCAGGGGTTGCGTGAACGACGGCTCGTCCGTCTCGTTGTGGCCGCGCCGCCGGAAGCAGTACATGTCGATGAACACGTCCCGCTTCCAGCGGACCCGGAAATCGAGGGCGAGCTGCGCGGCCATGCAGACCGCCTCCGGATCGTCGCCATTCACATGGAAGATGGGCGTCTCGATCATCTTCGCCACGTCGGTGCAGTACCGGGTCGAGCGCGCGTCGCGGGGTTCGGTCGTGAACCCGATCTGGTTGTTGATGACCAGGTGCAGGGTGCCCCCGGTCCGGTAGCCGGGCAGCTGGGAGAAATTGAGGGTCTCGGAGACGATCCCTTGACCGGCGAGGGCGGCGTCTCCGTGGATCAGCAGCGCGAGGACGCGCCGCCTCTCCTCGGAGTCGCCGCGGATGCGCTGGCGGGCGCGCACCTTGCCCTCGACGACTGGGCCGATGATCTCGAGGTGGGACGGGTTTGCCGCGAGTCGGACCTCGACCTTCTTCCCCGAGGTCGTCGTCAGGACCGACTCGTATCCGAGATGATACTTCACATCGCCGTCGCCCTCGACCGTGTCGGGGATGTAGTTCTCGGAGAACTGCTCGAAGAGCTGGTCAAACGACTTGCGCATCACGCTGGCGAGCACGTTGAGCCGGCCGCGGTGGGCCATGCCCATGTTGATCTCCTCCACGCCCACGCCAGGGCAGTGGTCGATGACGGCGTCAAGCGCCGCGATGATCGTCTCGCCCCCCTCCAGGGAGAATCGCTTCTGGCCGACGTACTTGGTGTGCAGGAATTTTTCGAACAGCTCCGCCTTGTACACGCGGCGCAGGATCCTCACCTTCTGCGGCCGGGTGAAGGCCGGCTGCAGGCGCGTGGATTCGATGCGCTCCTGCAGCCAGAGCCTGCAATCCTGGTCCTGGATGTGGACGTACTCGACGCCGACGTGGCCGCAATAGGTCCTCTGGAGCGAGGCGATGATTTCCCTTAGCTTCATCTGCCCGCCTCCGAGGTAGGTGCCCACGTCGAAGGACACGTCGAGGTCGTCGGCGCCGAGCTGGAATTGCCCGAGGTCGAGCTTCGCGACGGGTGGCGGCGGGCCGCTCAGAGGGTCGAGGTGGGCCTGCAGGTGGCCGATCGCCCGGTAGGCAGCGATGAGGTAGTGGACGTGCGACTGCTTCAGGCTGTCGATGATCTTCGAGCCAGCGGGCTGGCCCTCTAGGAGGCCGCCGATCGGGCCGCCGTTGCTGCCCAGGGAAAACCCCTGGAAGAACGCGCGCCACGTCGGATCGACCCCGTCCGGGCTGTCGAGCCAGCGGCGGTACATCGCCTCGATGACGTCGGAATTGGCGCGCGTGGGCAGGATCGTTGAATTCATGCGGTTGCGTCGGCGCGGGGCGCGCGAGCGGTCAGGTCAGGGCTTGGGTATAGTCTGCACGCGACCCCCGCAAACTCAAGCGCGGGGGGGGGCCTTCCCGAGTGGGTTGCAATCGCGCTTCACAAGCGCGGCGACTGTATTAGGGTGGGTTCTCAAGCCGCCGTGGAAGACCGGATCAAGGATTCTCTGATCGCCCTGATGGACGCCGTCAAACGTGCCGACGGGGATGCCGTCGCGGGCCAGATGGCGCTTCTTGACGGGTTTCTGGGGCGGGCCCGCGGAACGCTCCACCCCCAGCTCGTCCATTTCCTGGAGCGGCGAAGCTATGCGAAGGCGCTCATGTTCCTGGGCGGCGCCCCGGACATCCCCGCGGGGTCGTGCGGCGGGAGGACCTGAAGGTGGCCGACCGGATGCCGACTCACGGGGGCCAGGGCCTGGGCCACAACCCATTCGGCGCCCTGGACGGCACCGGCCTTCCGCGGGCTGTCGCGCCGGCGCCCAAGCGCGTGGCCGAGGCGGCGGCTCCGCAGAAGAACCGGGGCCGGGTGGACGTTACCCGCGAGAAGGCGGGCCGGGGTGGCAAGACCGTCACCGTTGTCGACGGGTTTGCCGGCATCGGATTACCCGAGAAGGAGCAGCTTGTGAGGGCGATGCGCGCAGCCTGCGGATGCGGCGGGACCGTCAAGGGCGGGCGCCTCGAGATTCAGGGCGACCAACGCGAGGTCGTCTCTCGCATCCTCGCCGAGTCGGGATTCCGGCCGGTGTACGCGGGAGGATGAGACGGTCTGCCTACGCCGCCAGCCCCGCCGCGAGCACGAGCGCGCTCCTTGCTCGGTTGAGAATGTAGAGGTGGTAGCCCGGGGCGCCCCGGGAAAGGAGGTCGCGGATCTGGGTCAGGGCCCAGTCGATTCCGACGGCCTGGACGATCTCGGGGGCTTCTCCCGCGGCCTCGAGCCTGCGGACAAGGGTTTGCGGAAGCGAGGCGCCGCACATCAAGGTGAACCGCTGGATCTGCTTGAGGGAAAGGACGGGCATGATCCCGGGCACAATCGGCACCGCGATTCCCGCCTTCCCGCAGCGTTCGACAAACCGGTAATACACGCCGTTGTCGAAGAAGAGCTGCGTCGTGACGAAGGCCGCGCCTGCCCCGACCTTTCGCTTCAGGTTCTCGAGGTCCACGGCCGCCGTGGGCGCCTCGGGGTGTTTTTCGGGATAACCGGCGGCCCCCAGGCAGAAGTCGGGGTGGCGCGCCTTCAGAAGGCTTACGAGCTCGTTCGCATGCCGCAGCCCGTCGGCGGGCGGTGTGAAGCTGGACGTCCCCTTGGGCGGATCACCGCGCAGAGCCATGATATTGCGAAACCCGTCGGTGTGGATCCTGTCGGCGATCTCGTTAAGCTCCGCCCGGGAATGTCCCACGCAGGTGAGGTGGGGCATGACGGTGTAGCCAAACTCAGCCCGGAGAAGACCGCTCACCTGGGAGGTGCGCTGGCGCGTGCTTCCGCCGGCGCCATAGGTCACCGAGGCAAAGTCCGGTGAGATCGACTTGAGCGCTGCCGCCGTCTGCCTGAGCGCCTCGACACCCGCATCGTCCTTCGGCGGGAAGAACTCAATCGACCGCAGAGGGCGTCGCTGCCTAAAGAGTTCGGAAAGGGGGCGGTCGGCCTGCGTCACATATCAACGCATCGCGAAATGTTGATATGTGTAAAGGAAAATCCGGGCCGGTAAAGCCGGGTCCGTGCCCGCACTCACTTTGCCGCGGAAAGGCTTTCCGACGCGCGCGCGAACCGGCTATTTGCCTTTCTTCTCGGCTTCAAACAGCTCCTCAGGCTTCTGGGGCAGCCTGGTAAAGGTGTAATCGTCGACCTGGAAGGCGCGCCGCTTCATCAGGTCGTTGACGGCCGCATGCGGGTCGGAACTCGACACGAAGGCAAACACGGGTCCCGCTGGAATCGTCTCGAACTCCGGCGCGACGGGCTTCGCCTCCGCCTTTGCGTCGGCCTCCTTTGCGGGCGGGGCTGGGGCCTCCTTTGCGGCCGGGGCGGTCGCCTCCTTTGCGGGCGGGGCGGGCGGCTCCTTTGCAGGCGGGGCGGGCGGCTTGGGCTTCTTTTCCTCGGGCTTGCGG
>DATNHT010000003.1:0-8794 GCA_035604815.1 Opitutaceae bacterium | reverse complement strand
GCTTTCGCGCAGGATCATCCCCTGCCTCGACGTCAACGCCGGGCGGGTGGTGAAGGGCGTGAGGTTCCAGGAGCTGCGCGACGCGGGCGACCCGGTCGAGTGCGCGGCGGCCTACGACGCCCAGGGGGCGGACGAGCTCGTGTTCCTCGACATCACGGCGTCGAGCGACGGACGGCGGATCATGCGCGACGTCGTGGCTGCAACGGCGGAGCGCTGCTTCATGCCGCTCACCGTGGGCGGAGGCCTGCGCTCGGCGGACGACATCGGGGCAATGCTCAAGTCCGGCGCGGACAAGGTCTCCCTCAACACGGCGGCGATCGCCGATCCCGGGCTCATCCTGGACTCGTCCGACCGCTTCGGCTCCCAGTGCATCGTCCTCGCAATCGACGCCAAGTTCGAGCCCGGCCCCGAGCCGCGCTGGCGCGTGTTCACCCACGGCGGGCGCAACCCGACTGGCCTGGAGGCTGTCGCGTGGGCCGTCAAGGGGGTCGAGATGGGCGCGGGCGAGATACTCCTTACGAGCATGGACCGGGACGGCACGCAGGCGGGCTACGACATCGAGCTTACGCGGCGCGTGAGCGCCGCGGTCCCCGTGCCGGTGGTCGCGAGCGGCGGCGCCGGTCGGCTGGAGCACTTTGCCGAGGTGCTAGGCGCGGGCGGAGCCAGCGCCGTCCTTGCGGCCTCCCTTTTCCATTTCGGGACCCTCACGATCCCGGGGGTCAAGCGGTACCTGTCGGAACATGGCGTCCCGGTGCGCACTTAGGAGCCCGGTCGGCATTGGGCCGGCGACGGGCCGTCGCGCCCGGGCATCGGGAGCCTCCTCAGCAGCCTGTGGAGCCCGTCGCCCAGCGCTATCGTTACGGCCAGGCCAACAAGCATTCCCGCCGTCACCGACCAGGGCGTCACGGCTGCCTCCGGGAACAGACGCCGATGCACGAAGCTGTTGTATTCGCGGATCAGGGGCTGGTGGATAAGGAAGATCTCCAGGGACCGGTCGCCGAGGAACTTGAGGGCGCCGCGGGTCGCCGCGCTCAGGAACGGCCGGATCAAGTAGGCGTAGGCGACCATGAGCGCTGCGCCCACCCAGACCGAGGCAAAGACGAAGTTCTGGGTGAAGGGCACATAGAACATGATCAGGAATGCGCCGCCCATTGCGGTGGACGCGGGGATGTCCAGGCGACCGGCCCTGAGCAACCGGCCGAGGAGAAGCCCGAGGAAGAAACCCGGGATCCGCAGCGAGAGGTGGTCAAACTCAACCGGCTGGCGGGTCCGGTAGAAGTACACGGCCGGGGCAATCGAGGCCAGTGCCCCGAAAAAAAGGAGCTTGTCTGGCCGGTCAACGAAGCGCCGCAGCGGGACGTACAGGAGGTAGAGGGTGACGATCAGCGTGACGAACCAGAAGGAATCGTTGATGCTCAGGGCGTACGCGTCCCCGAACCAGCCGTGGAGGCCCGCGTAATGCAGGAGGACGTCCGCGGTCGAGAAGTGCCTGTCCCAAATAAACGCGTCCCCCGCCAGAAATGCGGTGAGAGCGATCCAGTATGCGGGGTAGATCCTCCAGAAGCGCCTCAGGAGGAAGGACCCCGGGCCCCCCGCCGCCGAGCTGAGCGTCAGGCCGACGCCGCTCAGGATGACGAACATGTCGACGCCGACATCGCCGTGCGCGGTGTTGGGCAGCCCGAGCACCCCGCCGGCATGGTAAAGGATGACCAGAAGGATCGCCACGCCCCTGAGCTCATCCAGGGCCCCGACACGGCCGGTGACTGGCGCGGGCAGCTCGAGGCGCAGGGAGGCCATCAGACTCCGGACGCCGCCGCCACATCGGGCGTCGACTGCGGCGCCTTCGGCTCGCCCACGAGCACGGTGAGCTGCTCGCGCACGGCCACGAAGAATTCCGGGCTAAGATCGATTGCCGGCACCTCGTAGACCTGCCTGGTCCGGGAATGCTCGTAGAGGTCGCGGAGTCCGTCGGGGCTGCGGCCCCTCTGCCTCAGCAGCCTCTTTCGCTCGAGCAACAGCGCCAGGAAGCGGACGAGGCGCGACGTCTCGGGTGTCGCCTCGGTCGCGGGGTCGGCAAGCGTGAGAAAAAGGGTCTCGGCCGTGAGCTTGAGGGCCCGATCGGGGTTATCCTCCTTCGGGCGCTGCCTGAAGGTCTGGAGCCAGCGGCAGGCGACAAACCCCTCGGGCCGCAGCGAGCCCGAGAGCGACTCGAGGGCGTCGTAGCGCGCGACGCCCCCGGCTTCCGTCCTCGCAAGGAGGCTCGCCACGCGGTCGCCCTCGCGGAAGGTGTGACCCGACACGAAGCACGACGCGGCCCGGGGCTGCAGGTTCATTTCCATGTATTCGTGCCTTTCTTGTTTACTTCCACGCCGGGTGGACGCTAGCAAATTTGCGCCGCGAGGCCACTCGCGACCTCATTAATGACCGGACGCCTCATCGCCGTTGGCGACATCCACGGCTGCCACGTCGAGTTCGCCGAGATGCTCGGGCAGCTCGAGCTCAAGGGCGGCGACCGCCTCGTGCTCCTGGGCGACCTCGTGAACCGAGGCCCGGACAGCACCAAGGTGATCGAACTGGCGCGCGCGGCGGGATCCATCTCGCTGCTGGGCAACCACGAGCTGAGGCTCCTCAAGTTTCGAAAGACCGGCGACAACAAGTACATCAAGGAACGCGACCTAGAGACCTTCGACAAGCTTCGGCCCGACGACTGGGCCTATATGGAATCGATGCTGACCACCTACGAGGAGGCCGAGCTCAACACCGTCTTTGTCCACGGCGGGTTCCTCCCGGGCGAACCCTGGCAAAAGCAGCCCGCCGAGGTGGTGACCCGGATCCAGGTCATCGACAAGGACGGGAAGCCCAGGAGGCGCGCCGACGCGCCGGACGCGCCCCCGTGGGCCGATCTCTGGGGGGGGCCGCCGTACGTCGTCTACGGCCACACGCCGAGACCCGAAGTCTACAAGCTCAAGTGGTCCATCGGGATAGACACCGGCTGCGTGCACGGCGGCCACCTGACCGCCCTCGTATTCCCCGAGAAGCGGCTCGTTCAGGTGAAGGCTCGCCAGCGGTACTTCTCATGAACGCAGCCCTACCCCCGGGCACCGCCCTGCTCCTCTGTCTGGACCTGCAGCCCGCGTTCCTGCGCGCCGTTGCCGACGGCGGCCGCGTTCTCAGGCGGTGCCAGTTCGCGGTCTCGGCGGCGCGCGGTCTGGGAATCCGGGTGGCGTTCACCGAGCAGATGCCCCAGAAGCTCGGGGCGACCGATCCCTCCCTTCTCGCCCTTGTGGAGGCGCCGGAGGTCCACGCAAAGGGGACGTTCTCGGCCCTCGCCGCCGGCGCCGCGAGGCCCGGCCCGCTGATCGACGGCAGGGGCGTCGGGCACCTGCTCCTCTGCGGCGTGGAGACACCCGTCTGCGTCTACCAGAGCGCAGTCGATGCGATCCGGACTGGCCTGCCGGTGACGGTCCTCGCGGACTGCGTCGGCGCGCGCCGCGAGCCCGACGCCCGGGTCTGCCTGGACGCTCTCGCGCGCGCCGGCGCGCAGGTCCTGCCGGCCGAGACCGTCTTTTACTCGATCCTGGGGGGAGCGGACCACCCCTTCTTCAGGGCCTACACCGAACTCGTCAAAAAATATGCCTGAATCCCCCTCCCCCCTCTTGTCGGTGCGCGACCTGAAGGCCGCGGATCTGCCTGCCGGGCGCCCGTTCTCAAGCATCCTCGTCCTGCGGAAGCTGGCGGCCAAGACGGCCTCAAACGGCAACCCGTACCTGAACGCGGAGCTGGGCGACCGGACGGGGTCATTCAACTGCACCGTGTTCTCGGACAGCCCGGCGTTTGATGTCGTGCGCGCCGCCGAGGAAGGGGCGGTGTTTCGTGTCGAGGGCAGGGTCGACACCTACCAGGGCCGGCTCTCGCCCAAGCTCACGCGCGCCGCGCTCGTGCCGCCGGACGAGCTGACGTCGGCCGAGGTGGTCGCAAACCTCGTGGAGACGGCGCCCGAGGACGCCGACTCCCTGTGGAGGGAGCTCAACCTGTTCGTCGACTCGATCGAGCGCGCCGACCTAAGGGCCACGGTCCGCCACGCACTCGAGGAGACCGGCGAGGCGTTCCGGACGGCGCCGGCCGCCACGCTCATGCACCACGCCTACCGCCACGGGCTCCTGGAGCACACGGTCCACATGGCGCGGGCGGCCCGGGCGCTGCTGCCCTTGTATCCCGAGGTCGACCCCGAACTCGCCATGGCCGGGATCCTCCTCCACGATGCGGGCAAGACCGTCGAGTACGAGGGGGCGCTTGCGACGAAACGCGGCCGGCGGGGGATCCTCCAGGGCCACGTCGTGCTCGGCTACCAGATCGTGCGACGGGCGGCGATCAGGGCGAAGCTCGATACCGACCGGACCGAGCGCCTCGAGCACATCATCCTCAGCCACCAGGGGAAGCTCGAATGGGGGGCGGCCGCGCTAGCGGCGACGCCCGAGGCCGTCTTCGTCTCGAAGGTGGACGAGCTGGACGCCAAGATGGGCATGGTGCAGCGGGCGCTGCGCAACGCGCCGCCCGGCGACGAATTCACCGAGAAGATCCTAGGACTGGACGCGCCCCTGCTCGTCAGGCGGCTCCCGGCCTGAACGGCCGCCTCAGAGCTCCCGAAGGCGGGCGCCCATCTGCACGAGCTTCTCCCTCATCAGCACGGGGTCCTGCGCCTTGTCCAGCGCCTCGTCCGGCGAGACGAGCTCCCGGTTCACGAGATTCATGAGGTGCGTGTCCATCGTGATCATCCCGAGGTTCGCGCCCGTCTGGATGTCGGAGTTGATGCGGAAGGTCTTGTTCTCGCGGATCAGCGAGGAGATCGAGCTGGTGGTGACCATGATCTCGTAGCTGGCGATCCGGCCGCCGCCGATCTTCTTGCAGAGGACCTGGGAGATCACCGCAACGAGCGACGAGGCGAGCTGCGTGCGGATCATGTCCTTCATGGCGGCGGGGAAGGCGTCCACGACGCGGTCGATCGTCTTGGCTGCGCCGTTCGTGTGAAGCGTGGCGAACACGAGGTGGCCGGTCTCGGCGGCGCTGATCGCCGCCTCGATCGTCTCAAGGTCGCGCATTTCGCCCACGAGTATGATGTCCGGGTCCTGGCGCAGCCCGCGCCGGATCGCCTCGGAGAAGCTCGGGACGTCGACGTGGACCTCGCGCTGCGTCACCACGCAGCGCTTGTGCGCATGGTAGTACTCGATCGGATCCTCGATCGTGATGATGTGACCGTCCCGGTTCTCGTTCACGTAGTTGATCATCGAGGCCAGGGTCGTCGACTTGCCCGAGCCCGTCGGCCCGGTGACGAGGATGAGCCCGCGGGGGCGGAAGAGCAGCTCGCGGACCTTGTCGGGAAGACCGATGTCCCTCAGGCCGAACATCCGGTTCGGGATCTGGCGCAGGACAAGGCCGTAGTTTCCCTTCGACCTGAGCACCGACACGCGGAACCGCGCCTTCTCCATGTAGGAGAACCCGAAGTCGGCGCCCCCGTTCAGCTTGGTCCCCTGGACGTGGACGTCCGGCGTGATCGCGAGCATGAGCTTCTCCGTGTCGAGCGGGGTGAGCACCGGGCCGTCGATGGGGGTCATGCTGCCGCTCAGGCGCAGCGTCGGAGGCTGGCCGACCTGCAGGTGCAGGTCGGACGCGTTTTGCTCGACGACAAGTTCGAGCAATTCGTTCATCTCGTAGCTGACGGTTTGGGCTGGCATGGGGTCTACTGCCGACTGAGGCTCAACAGGAATTCAGCGTTGGATTTGGTCTTCTTCAAGCGCTGAATCAACATTTCCATGGATTCGATCGGTCCCAGGCCCTGCATCGCCCGCCTCAGGCCGTAGATCCGCTGGAGCTCCTCGGGGTGGTAGATCAGCTCCTCCTTGCGGGTGCCCGACCGGTCGATGTTGATCGCGGGAAAGATCCTGCGCTCGACGAGGCCGCGGTCGAGGTGGAGCTCCATGTTTCCGGTGCCCTTGAACTCCTCGAAGATGATCTCGTCCGCGCGGCTGCCCGTGTCGACGAGCGCGGTCGCGATGATCGTCAGGCTGCCGGCGTCCTCGATGTTCCGGGCGGCGCCGAAGAACCGCTTCGGCTTCTGCAGGGCGTTGGACTCGAGTCCGCCCGACATGATCTTGCCCGAGCTGGACGCGAGCGCGTTGTAGGCGCGTGCGAGACGCGTGATCGAGTCGAGCAGGATGACGACGTGCTCCCCCTGCTCGACCAGGCGCCGGGCCTTTTCGCCGACCATCTCTGCGCAGTGGACGTGGTTCTCGGGGGCCTCGTCGAACGTCGACGAGACGACCTCGCCCTTGGTATGGCGCCTGAAGTCGGTCACCTCCTCGGGACGCTCGTCGACCAGCAGGCAGATCAGCTTCGCGGTGGGGCTGTTCTCGGAGACCGAATTCGCGATGTTCTGCAGCAGGATCGTCTTGCCCGTGCGCGGCGGCGCGACGATGAGGCCGCGCTGGCCGAAGCCTATGGGGGTGAGGATGTCCACGGTGCGCATCGAAACGTCCTTCTGGACCTCCACGTCCTCGAGCAGGATCCGCTTGAGCGGATAGTAGGGGATCAGCTCCTCGAAAGGGGTGACCTTCGAGATTTCGTCGGGATCGAGGCCCATCACCTTGTCGATCCGCACGACTGACGGGCAGCGCTCCCCCTCCCGCGGCGGCTGGATCAGCACCTCGACCCGGTGGCCCCGCTTGAGTCCGTAGCGCCGGATGAGGCTCTCGGGAAGGTAGGCATCCTCCGGATAGAGCCGGTAGTTGACCTGCTCGTGGACGATGAACGCCCCGCGGTCCGTTACATCGACATAGCCGCGGTCCGCCAGCGGCCGGTGCTCCTGGGTCGCCGCGGCAAAGATCTGCACGATCAGCTGGAGCCGGTTGGGTGCGCCCTCGAACGGAACCTTGAGGCCGCGCGCGAAGGCCGTCAGGTCGGCCAGGTTGAGCGCGTAAAGGTGGTCCAGGTAGAGCGGCTCCCCCTTGCCCGAGGAGATTTCCCTCGCGAGCGCGTCGAGCGCGGCAACGTCCGCAAATCGCGCGGGATCCGGAAGGTCGCCGTACACGGGCGCCGGGGCGGCGGGCGGAGGTTGCGGGGGATAATGGGAGGCGGCCCCGCCGCCGGGCCCCTGCTGCCAGTGGCCGCCGTGCCGGCCGCGCTTGCGCTTGTTGCGTTTCCACGAATTGCGGTCCTGCCATTCCCCGTGCCCGCCACCCTGCCTGCCGTCGCCGCCGCCGGTCTCGGCGCCGGTCTCACGGCCGTCCTGCGCCTCCTCGGCCGGGCCGGGCTCCTGAGGCGCGGCCGGCGGCGCCGCGGCGAGTTCGGGCCCTGGCTCAGGAACGAAGACGGCGGCGGGGGCGGCGCCAGGGGCCGCCCCGGACTCAGCGTCGGGCTTGCGCGTCCGCAGCCTCCCGCGCCGGGCGGGCTTGGCGCCAGCGTCGTCGCCGGACGTGGAGATCTCGTCCTCGGTCTTGGGGGGAATAGGCATCAGAGTTCTGTAAGGGGGGCGCCTGCCTTGGCTCTATCCAGGGAGTCCACGATGCGGTCGACCTGGGCCTTGAGGAATCCGGTTGAACCGTCGTTCCAAAGGACGAAATCGGACAGCTCGATCTTCCGAGCCAGCGGCAATTGCTTAGATATGCGTTGCCCGGCGAGCTCGCGATCCATACCGCGCTGCTCCAGGCGGGCCAGTTGCGAATTGGGATCACACGCGACGCAGACCGTGAAATCAAACCAATTCTCGAGCGACTTCTCGAAGAGGAGAGGCACCTCCAGGAGGAAGTCTGCGCCCTCGCCTGCTCGGAGCGCCGCCCGGGCGATCTCAAAGAACCTGGGATGCGTAAGTTCCTCAAGCCAGAGCCTTTCTGAATCATCCGAGAAGACGATGCGGGCGAGCGAAGGCCGATCTACCTCGCCTGCGGGCCCGAACACGCGGTCGCCGTAATGGGCCCTCAAAGCCGCGCCGACGGAATCGGAAGGCAGCACCCGCTCCCGGACGATGGCATCCGAATCGATGTGACGGAACCCCCGGTCGACGAATAGCTTCGCCGCCGTCGATTTGCCGCAGCCAAAACCTCCCGTAAGCCCCAGGATCATTGCGCTAAGGGGCGATAGGATACGGAAAACGCGAGGAGTTCAACTGCCGCCTCGGGAGGACGCGCCTGCCTTGGTCTTCCCTCGCCAATCTGCGGGCGCCGGTTCCCGAAGGGCCGCCGGGGAGAAATCGGCAAAGGAGCCCGGGGCAGCGAGATCCGCTCAAAGTCTTTTTCTCCGCTCCCAACCAGGTACGGCGTCGGCATGCCCGGGCCTCGAGCCGGCAGCCCTCATTTCCCGTAGACGCTCCTGGAACGGTACTTCCGAATCATGGGGCCAAGGCGGCCAACCCCCTTCAGCTTCGCTGCGAATCCGCGGGGCGCGGAAGCGAAGCGAATGAGCCACCCGAGCGCCAGGCGATCGGCCCAAACAGGAATCCTTGCCTGGCGCCCTGATAGAAACGCGATGGCCCCGCCGATGCAGAGTATCGTCGGCTTGTAGTCGAGCCGCCTGCGCAGGTCCCACCCCAGCCTCTCCTGCACGCCGCCGCTGAGTGCTATGACGATCAGTCGGGGCCGGCGGGCGACAACCCGCTCCAAGAGCCGATTATCGGAAATCGGGCCTGCTCTTGGGTAGGCCGGAGCTACGTAGGCGTCATCCGCAGAGACCTCGAAGCCCCTGCTGCGCAACCACGAAAGGTTGGCTTCGGAATCCGCCGAGGACGGCATCACCCATAACGATT
>DATNHT010000002.1:0-16141 GCA_035604815.1 Opitutaceae bacterium | reverse complement strand
AACGAATCCGTGGCCCAGGCCTCGGGGGTGCTCTCGGCCCCCCAGGTCGCCGTGCTCCAGCAGATCCAGCAGCAGCAGCAGGCCCAGCAGCAGATGCAGCAGCTCTTCCGGGCCGCCAACCAGGGGGCGGCGGGCGCAGCGCCCGCCCCGGCGGCGCCGGCCCCCGCGGCGCCCTCCGGCGGCAAGGGCTAGCCGAGGGCGCCGGCCCCGGGGGGATAGGAAAAATCCCTATCCAATATGCCTTGTCGGTGCGCCGGGCCCGGCGTACGTTGGAGGCTCCATGATCGTAACAACCGCGCAGCTATTCAAGCACGCGTACGGCAAGTATGCCGTAGGCGCGTACAACATAAACAACGCTGAGCAGGCGATGGGCCTTTTCCGCGGCTGCATCCAATCGCAGGCGCCCTTCATCATCCAGATTTCCAAGGGCGCGCGCAAGTACACGGACAAGCGCATGCTGGAGGCCATCATACGCGCCGCGGCCGAGATCTTCCCGGAGGCCATCTTCGCCGTCCACCTGGACCACGGCGACGAGGAGACCTGCTACGACTGCATCAAGTCGGGCTTCTACAGCTCGGTCATGATCGACGCCTCCCACGAGCCGTACGCGAAGAACGTCGAGATCACGAAGCGCGTGGTGGAGGCGGCCCACGCGAAGGGCCTCTCGGTCGAGGCCGAGCTCGGCATGCTCGGCGGCGTCGAGGAGGACATCAAGGTCGAGGACGGGCACGCGACCCTGACAAACCCCCCGGAGGCCGAGTCGTTCGTCAAGAAGACCGGCTGCGATTCGCTCGCGTGCGCGATCGGCACCAGCCACGGCGCCTACAAGTTCAAGGGCCGCCAGTCGCTCCACTTCGATGTCCTGAAGAGGATCCAGGCGCTCCTGCCGGGCTTCCCCCTCGTCATGCACGGCTCCTCCTCGGTTCCGAAGGATGAGGTCGACAGGATCAACGCGGCCGGCGGCAAGATGGCCGACACCACAGGCGTGGACCCGAACGAATACCTCCCGGCGGCCAAGCTCGGCGTCACGAAGGTCAACATAGACACCGACGGACGCCTCGTGTGGACCCGCGTCCACCGCGAGTTCTTCCGGGACAAGCCGGGCGAGTTCGACTTCCGTCCGCCAGGCAAGATCTTCATGGACGAGTACGCGAAGTTCATCGCAAGCCGCAATGACAAGCTGGGCTCGTCGGGACAGCTTGCGGACCTGCGCAAGTCGCTGGGGAAGTAAACGGCCCGGACCCAATTCAACAAGCCGGCCTGCGCGACGCTCGCCGGCTTCCGCCGGCATGAAGCTTTTCTTCCTCTTCGGGCGCCCCGCGGTCGGAAAGCTGACGGTCGCGAGGGCGCTCGCGGCAAGGACGGGAGGGCGCCTCTTTCACAACCACCTCACCGTCAATCTCGTGCTCTCGGTATTTGACTTCGGGACGCCCGGCTTCGTCGAGCTGCGCGAGAAGATATGGATGGCCGTCCTCCGGCGCGCGCTGGCCGACCGCGTGCCCGTCCTCATATTCACCTTCAATCCCGAGGACACGGTGCCCCAGCGATTCTTGGATGAGCTTTTCGCCGAGTTCGCCGCGGCCGGCGCCGAGGTGTTTCCCGTCGAGCTGACGGCAAGCGAATCCGCAATCGAGGCCCGCATCGGCTCCCCCTCCCGAAGGCGGGACGGAAAGACGCTGGACCTAAGGGCCTACCGCGAGCTGCGCGCCAGGGGCGCATTCCAGAGTCCCGTGGTCCGGTCGCCCCGCCTGAGGCTCGACACGGAGAGGATGACCCCGGCCGAGGCGGCCGCGAAGATAGCGGCCCTGGCCTGACCCGCGCTCACGGCAGCCAGGGAAACCTCCTGGCGTCGGGCCTGCGCTTCTCCCGCTGGGCCAAGTGGAATTCCCTCGCCTCCTGGCTCATGTAATAGAGAAGCGTGGCGTTGCCCGCCAGCTCCTGGATCCCTGCCTGGCCGTCCAGTTCCGCGTTGAATCCGCTCTTGAGGAGCCGTATGGCGAGCGGGCTCTTCTGGAGGATCTCTTTCGCCCAGGCGACGCCCTCCTGCTCGAGCGCCTCCACCGGGACCACCGCGTTCACGAGCCCCATGCCGAGCGCCTCGGCGGCGCCGTAGCGCCGGCACAGGAACCAGATTTCGCGCGCCCTCTTCTGGCCGACGATGCGCGCAAGGTAGCTCGCGCCGAAGCCCCCGTCAAAGCTGCCCATCGCGGGCCCGACCTGTCCGAACACGGCGTTGTCGGCCGCGATCGTCAGATCGCAGACGACGTGGAGCACGTGCCCGCCCCCGATCGCGTAGCCCGCGACGAGCGCGATCACCACCTTGGGCATCGAGCGGATGAGCTTCTGGAGGTCGAGGACGTTCAGCCTTGGAACGCCGTCCTTGCCGACGTAGCCCGCGCTGCCGCGCACGCTCTGGTCGCCGCCCGAGCAGAACGCGTACTTGCCGTCGGAATGCGGCCCGGCCCCCGTCAGCAGGACCACGCCCACGGCCTGATCGTCGCGCGCGTCCCCGAAAGCCTCGATCAGCTGAGAAATGGTCTCCGGCCTGAACGCGTTCCGCTTCTCCGGCCTGTTGATCGTGATCTTCGCGATCCCGCCCGACTTCGCGTAGAGGATGTCGGAATAGGATCTTGCGGTTTTCCACTTTGGATTCATCGGAGGGATGCCTGTCTATGGCGGTCAGCCCGCGGAAGCAAACGCCTCCTTGCGCCAGGCCGCGTCCCTCCTGCGGTCGGCCGCCAGTTCCAGGACGCGGATTCCGCTGGCCGGCAGCCTGGAAATCAGGGACTCGAAGTGAGACCAGTCCTCCACGTGGACATGCCCGACCCCGTGCGCCGCGCACAGGGGGGCGAAGTCGACCTCCTGGGGCGTCGCGAAGAACTCCTCGAAGACCGGTTCAAACTGGGCCACGGGGAGGTGCTCGAAGATTCCGCTCCCCCGGTTGTTGACGAGCACGACCGTGAGGCCGCCCCTTAGCTTGGGCGCGATCAGGAGCCCGTTCGAGTCGTGAAGGAATGCGAGGTCGCCCGTCAGCAGCACGGACGGAGCGCCCCCGTGCGCGACCCCGAGCGCCGTCGACAGCGTGCCGTCGATTCCGTTCGCGCCGCGGTTGTAGAAGATCCGGAAGCCCCGGTCGTTCGCGGGCCAAACAAACTCCATGTCCCGGACCGGCATGCTGTTCGCCACGGAGACGCAGGTATGCGGGGGCAGGTGCCTGCCCATGAGCCAGGCCGCCTTGGGCTCCACGAGCGCCGCCTCGGCGGCGAGGCGGCTGTCGAGCGAGGCGCGCGCGCGCGCCTCGTAGCCCGCCCACAGCCGCTCATAGCCGTTCGGGGCTTCGGCGGACGCGAGCCCCCGAGCGAGGGCGCCGAGCGCAATCACGATCCTGCGGGTCGCGCCGTGCAGCGCGTCGCGATTGTCCGGACGCTCGGTCGCAAAGTGCACGGGCGCCCCGCTCGCCTCGATCCAGGCGCGCAGCACCTTGCTGGTCGGCCACTCCCCGAGGCAAAGGACGCACTCGGGCCGCAGGGACTCCGCGGCGGCCGCATTGCGCAGGACGGCGTCGTACCGGGTCACCAGGTGCGGGACCGCCGCGGCATGGTTTCGAACGGGCGAGAGCCCGTCCGCAAGCACCGGCCAGCCCAGCCTCCGGGAGATCTCGCCGACCGCCGCCGAGTGCCCCGCAGGGTCCGCATCCGGAAGGGGGCCAGCGACGATGATGCCGTGAACCGCCTCGGAGAATCCCGGGACCTCGGAGACAGCCGTGACCGGCGAAGGCGGCGCCACGTGGGCGAAGAACGCCTCCCAGTCGATGCCAGCCGAGAACTGCGCGGTCGCGCCCCCGTCGTCCGTCGGCGCCAGCGGATCGCGGAAGGGCGCGTTCAGATGGACCGGGCCCCGGAAGGGCGCGAGGGTCCGCTCGACCGCGTGGGCGACCGTCTGGCGCAGGTAGCGCAGCAGCGGCAAGCTCGCCTGCGGAACCGCGAGCTCGTGATGAAAGTTGACATGTGCTCCGTAGAGGCGCTGCTGGTCGATCGTCTGGCCCGACGCACAGGCGCGCATCTCGGGCGGCCGGTCGGCCGTGAGGACGATCAGCGGCACCCCGGCCTCGTGGGACTCTATGACGGCCGGGAAGAAGTTCGCGCCGGCCGTCCCGCTCGTGCAAAGCAGGGCGACGGGCCGCATGTCCTGCTTGGCCATGCCGAGCGCGAAGAAGCCAGCGGACCGCTCGTCGAGGACGGGAATCGCCTCGATGCCCGCGTGGCGCGCAAACGCGAATGCAAGCGCGGTGGACCGGGATCCCGGGGAGACGACCGCCCGCCTGACCCCCGACCGGAAAAGCGTCTCCGCCACCACGCCTCCCCAAAGGGCGTTCACATTGCGGAAATCGAGGGCGGGCGGCGTCATGGAGCGGGCGCGGCGCGGCTACGCGCCCAGCAGGGCGTCCTGCATGGCCTTGAACTTCAGCTCGGTCTCGGAAAGCTCCGTTTCGGGCGAGGATCCGGCGACGATTCCCGCGCCGGCGTACATCCGCGCCCGCGACCCGTCGACGAGCGCCGAGCGGAGCCCCACCACGAACTCCCCTCCCCCCCGAGAATCGATCCAACCCAGCGCCCCGCCGTACAATCCCCTCGGGAAGGCCTCGAGCTCCCCGATCGCGGACACGGCCGATTCCCGGGGGGTCCCGCCCACGGCGGGCGTCGGGTGCAGCCTGCCGAGAATGTCGAGGAGCCTGACGCCCCGGGGCAGACTCGCCTCGACGGACGTGTGGAGGTGCTGCACGTTGGAAAGGCGCCGGAGCATGGGACGGGCCGAGTGCTTCATTTCGAGCCCGAGCGGCTCCAGGACGCGCAGGATCGAATCGAGGACGATCTGCTGCTCGCGCAGGTCCTTTTCGCTGTGGAGAAGGCGGTTCCCGAGCGCCGCGTCCTCGCTCGCCGTCGCTCCGCGGCCGGTCGACCCGGCAAGCGCCTCGGTGAGCGCGACGCGGCCGCTGACGCGCAGCAGGCGTTCCGGGCTAGCGCCGATGAAGCTCTGGCCCCGGCCGTTTGCCACCGAGAACGCGTTGCAGTCGGGGAAGCGCTGGCGGAGGCCGTTCAGTAGCCTCAAGGGGTGGAACGGGGCGGACGCCCTCACGTCCTTCGCCCGGGCGAGGACGATCTTCTCGAATTCCCCCTTTGAGATGCGCCCTACCGCCCGGCCTACCGCTCCCTCGTAACCCCTGCGCCCGCCGACCTCGCGGACGGACGACGCGGACCCGCAGCGGCCGACGTCAAACTCCGGCGACCCGAAGTCGAACGAGCGAAACTTCGCATGCGCCCTCCACACCTTGGCCGCGAGCGGCTCGATCGGCGAATCCCCGTCCACCACCAGGTTGGCCACGGCCGTCGTCCGGCCGTCCCGGTTCGCCACCTGCCAGCGCGGCACGAACACGCAGGCCGCCTCGAAGGGCGCGCCCGCGGCCACCGAGTCAAGGAACGTGAATGCGGCGAAAAAATGCGGCCCGCCGAACGCAATGTCCTGGTCGCCGACCGCGATGGCGTCGCCCAGCACGCGGTCGATGAACCGCTGGCACGCCGAGAACCGCCCCCGGCCTGACGTCGAGAACGAGAGGACCGACTCGGCTCCGGCGATGGCCCACCCCTCGGAGGGCCGCTCGGCGTAGAAATGCCTTTCGCCCGGCTCGAAGATCGACTCGAGGACGGCCAGCGGATCGAGGTCCTCGACCTGGATCGTAATGCTCACGAGGCTCGGCCGGCCTGCCTGGGCCGCGCAGTCGCGGCACTCGGACAGGAACCCGTGGAGCGCCTCTGGCGAGGCGTGCGACACGGGATCGATGGGCAGGACTGTCACGGGGCCTTTTCCGCCGCGGGCAAGGGCCTGGGGAAAAGCACGAGGCCGGGGGCTACCCGCGCGCCCGCCAGCAGCCCTCCCCAGGCCAGTTCGCCGAGCCAGGAGCCCGCCGGACGGTATCCGAGGACGCCGTCGATCCTCTGCGCCGCGCCGGGCATGACCGGCCTCAGCGCCACCGACGCGAGCCGGAGCGCCTCGGCCATCACCGCAAGCGAGGTCTGCAGGAGGGCCTTGTCCGCCGGCTCGGCGGACTTGGCGAGCTTCCAGGGCGCGCGCTTCTCGACGTATCCGTTGATCGACCGGATGAACGCGAAGAGCCGCTCCAGAGCGGTGTGGAATTGGAACTGCTCGAACAGCCCGACGTACTCCTTGCCGGTTGCCTCCCAGAGCCCGCGCAGCTCGAGCTCCGCCCCGGCCTGCGCACCCGCCGCCGGAACGGCTCCGCCCGCGAACCGGTTGGTCATGTTGAGCACCCGGTTGACGAGATTGCCCAGGTCGTTCGCCAGGTCGCTGCTGTAGCGGCTGAGGAAAACCTCGCGAGAGAAATCGCCGTCCTGGCCCACGTTCATCTCGCGGATGAAGAAATACCGCAGCGCGTCCGCGCCGAACTCGTCCACGAGGTCGAGGGGGTCGAAAGCGTTGCCCGCGCTCTTCGACATTTTCGACCCGCTCGTGAGCCACCATCCGTGCGCGAGTACGCCCCCCGGAAGGGCGATCCCGGCAGCATGCAGCATGATCGGCCAGTACACGGCGTGCGGCGGGACGAGGATGTCCTTGCCGATCACATGCCAGGCCGCGGGCCACACGCCCGGCCTGTCAGCGACGGCCGAGTAGTAGTTCACCAGGGCGTCGAACCAGACGTAGGTCACGAATGCCGGGTCGAAGGGAAGAGGGATCCCCCATTCGAGCCGTTCCCTCGGACGCGAGATGCACAGGTCGTTCAGGGGCTCCCTCAGGAACTCGGTCACCTGTTTCTGGCGGAACCGCGGAAAGACGAAATTCTCGTTCTTCGACAGGAATTCGACCAGCCACCCCTGGTAGGAGCGCAGCCTGAAGAAATAGTTCGGCTCAACGATCTCGGCCACCTCGCCGTAGATCTCCGGCCATGACCCGTCGGGATTGCGGTCCCTCTCAAGGAGGAACTGCTCCTGCCTGGTGCTGTAGAAGCCGCGGTACTCCCCCCGGTAGATGTCGCCCTTGTCGTAGAGGCGCTGGAGGAGCTCGCGCACCACCGCCTTGTGGCGCTCCTCGGTCGTCCTGATGAAGTCGTCGTTCGAGATCGACAGGCGCGGCAGCATCGCCCTGAACTGCGCGCTGATCTCGTCGGCAAACTGCTGCGGGGCAACGCCCCTCGCCCGAGCGCTCTGCTGCACCTTCTGGCCGTGCTCGTCGGTCCCCGTCAGGAAATACACGGAATCACCCATCAGCCGGCGGAACCGCGCTATAACATCGGTCAGCACCTTCTCATAGGCGTGCCCGACGTGGGGCGAACCGTTCACGTAGTCGATCGCGGTGGTGATGTAGAAGACGCCCATGGAGGGGCAATCCAAGCACGGTTTAGACTCGGGCCGCAAGCCACGCGGCGCACTCGGCCCAGGCGCGGCCCCTGTGTCCGACCCGGTTCTTCTGCGCCGCAGGCATCTCGGCGAGTGTCGTCTCACAGCCGTCCGGGACGAAGAGCGGGTCGTAGCCGAACCCTCCCCGGCCCCGGGGCTCGCGGATCAGCCGGCCCGCGCACCTGCCCTCGAAGAGGCGTTCAAGGCCGCCGGGGCCCGAGAGCGCGAGGACGCACACGAACTCGGCGGCGCGCCGGCCCTCGGGCACGCCCCGCAGGGCGTCGACGAGCTTGGCCAGATTGGCCGCGGGGTCGGCCTGCGGGCCGGCGAAATGGGCCGACTCGACACCGGGCGCCCCGCCCAGGGCCTCGACGCAAAGTCCGCTGTCGTCGGCGAGCGCCCAGCTGCCCGCGGGAAGCCGCTCGCGCAGCGCGCGCGCCTTCTTCCCGGCGTTCCCCGAAAACGTGCCGGCGTCCTCGACGACCGCCGGCATCCCTCCAACCTCAGCTGCGGACCCGATCTCGATCCTCGCCCGGCCCGCGCCCACCGAATCGGCCAGCGCGCGGAATTCCGCGGCCTTGTTCGCGTTAGCCGTAGCTAAATAAAGTTTCATCGATTTGGACCCTCTCCGGATAGACGACCCGGCCCCTGACGAGGGAGTCGTCGCCCAGGGCTTGGCGCCGCACGTCGGCAAGCCGGATCGACTGCGCGAGCGTCTCGGTCCTCAAACCGACCAGGACCGGCTTCGCCCGGTCGTCGGCGAGGACGACAGGCGAGTGGTACATGAGCAGGTAGTCGAGCTCGCGCTCGATCAGCGCCCGGCTCATGAGCTGCGAGCCGCCCTCCAACAGGACGCCGCTGATTCCCTCCTCGGCGCACCGGGCCCGGAACTGCGCAAGGGGAACGCTTCCGGTCGCCGAATCGAAGATCCACACCCCGACGCCCAGGCCGCGGAGCTTGCGCACGTATCCCATCCCCGCGTGCTGGGTCGTCACGACGACGGTTCTTTTTGAGAATTCGTCGGTGTAGACCGCGGGCAGGCTTCCGTCGACCACGCTCCTCAGCCGGCCGTCAAACACGAATCGCGTCGGACAGCCGACCGGAGCACCCTCGCGGCGGGCCGTCAGCCTGGGGTTGTCCGTCATCACGGTTCCCGCCCCGACCGCAATCGCGGGGAAGAGCGTTCGCCACCGGTGGACGTCCTCGCGCGCCGCCTCGCCGGTGATCCACTTGGATTCTCCCCTGCGCGTCGCGATCCTCCCGTCGAGCGTCGCGGCGAGCTTGCCGGCAAGCAGGGGCGCGTTCCGGGTGATCCAATGGTTGTATATGAGGTTTATGTCCGTGCATTCGGCCTCGAGCACGCCGGGGGTCACCTCGATGCCGGCCTGACGAAGGACGGCAAAGCCCTTTCCCGCGTGCGCGGGATTCGGGTCCGTGGCACCGACCACGACCCGCCTCAGCCCGGAGGCGGCTATCGCGCTTGTGCAGGCGCCCGTCCGCCCCTCGGTGGAGCAGGGCTCCAGGGTGACGTAGAGGGTGGCGTTCGCGCGCGGCGCCCGGCGCAGGGCCGCGAGCGCCGCCTTTTCCGCGTGCGGGCCCCCGTCCTTCTCATGGTAGGCCTCGGCCGCGACGCGCCCATTCTCGACAAGCGCGGCGCCCACCATCGGATTGGGGTGCGTCCGTCCCCAGCCGCGCAAGGCGAGCTCGATCGCCCGGCGCATGAAGCTCTCGTGGTCAGCCGCTGACATAGGGGTTCTGGGCCTTCTCCTCGCCGACCGTGGTCGGTTCGCCGTGCCCTGGAAACACCGTCGTCGAATCCGGAAGCGTGTAGATGCGCGTCCGAATCGAGTGCTCAAGCTGGTCGAAGTCGCCCCCAGGCAGGTCGGTCCGCCCCACGCCTCCCCGGAAAAGGGCGTCGCCGGCAAATGCGGCCCCGGCCCCCTTGAAATAGAACATGAGGCTTCCGGGGCAATGCCCGGGAACGTGGCGCACGCTCACCGTCTCCCCGAACGCATCGATGGTGTCCCCGTCCTCGAGCCAGCGGCCGACCTTGACGGGCTCGACGACCAGTTCCGGAGGCAGGAGCGGCCTCATCACCTCGGGCGTCTCGATGAGCGGCCGGTCGTCTCGATGGGCATAAACCCCTGCCCCGCTCCTTCGAACGACCTCGGCGGCCCCCTGCGTGTGGTCCCAGTGCCCGTGGGTGAGCCAGAGGCGGGCCAGCCGGCACCGCTCGGCCGTCAGCACGGGCCGGGCCATCTCCCAAACCCCCTCCGGGGCGTCGATCAGGACGGCTTCGCCCGTCTGGGGCGCGGTGAGCAGGTATGCGTTCGTCTGTATCGGACCCGCGGGGAGAACGTGGACGGTCACGCCACAAAGAGAGAAGTTTCCTCTGCCCCCGCAATGGCGAAAATTCCCCTTCACCTTTGCCCCCCCAGCGGATACCGATACACCCCTTTGCCATGCCCACCCTCAAGTTTGCCGTTCTCGCCGGGGACTACATAGGGCCCGAGGTCATGGCCGAGGCGCTTCGGGTGCTTGGGCACGTCGCCCAGAAGGAGGGCCTAAAGCTGCAGCCGTCGGCTGCGGACGTGGGCGGGACGGCGATAGACAATCATGGCAAGGCGTTGCCGGACTCGACCTTGCGCGTCTGCGAGCAGGGCGACGCGATACTGTTCGGCTCAGTCGGCGGCCCCAAGTGGGAACGGCTCCCGCCGAGGGACCAGCCGGAGCGCGCCGCCCTGCTGCCGCTTCGCAGGCATTTCACCCTTTTCGCAAACATCCGGCCGGGCCTGCTCTACCCCGAGCTGACGGCCGCATCCCCGATAAAGACCGAGCGGATTCCCAACGGGATCGACATCGTGTGCATCCGCGAGCTGACCGGCGGCCTCTACTTCGGCACGCCCAAGGAGACGACCACCCTCGCCGACGGCGACCTCCAGGCCGTGGACACGATGGTCTACCGGAAGAGCGAGATCGAGCGCATCGCGGCCACGGCCGTCGCGGCCGCCCGGTCCCGGCGGAAGAAGCTCTGCTCGATCGACAAGGCCAACGTCCTCGAGACCTCCGTGCTCTGGCGCAGGACAGTGGCCGACTACGTCGCCCGGCACGCGCCCGATATTGAGCTCAGGCACATGTATGTGGATAATGCCGCTATGCAGCTCGTCCGCGACCCGAACCAGTTCGACGTATTCGTGACGGAAAACCTGTTCGGCGACATCCTCTCCGACGAGATGGCCGTCATCTGCGGGTCGCTCGGCATGCTGTCCTCGGCCTCCCTGGGCGCGGGCCGCAACGGCCTCGGCCTCCCCTTCGGCCTGTACGAGCCCGCGGGGGGCACGGCGCCCGACATCGCGGGAAAAGGCGTCGCGAATCCCTGCGCGCAGATCCTCTCGACGGCCCTCATGCTGCGCTACAGCTTCGGGCTCGAGAAGGCCGCGACTCGTATCGAGGCCGCGGTGAGAAGGGCCGTCGCGGCAGGGGCGCGCACGGCCGACATCGCGTTCGGCGGCGCGTCCGTCGGCACCCGGGCCATGTCGGACGCGGTCATCGCGCAGCTATGACCTCATCACAGGTACGCCAATCGTTCCTGGACTTCTTCGCGGCCCGCGGCCACTCGCTCGTGCCGTCTTCGTCGCTCCTGCCCGATTCGCCCGGCCTTCTCTTCACGAACGCGGGGATGAACCAGTTCGTCCCGATCTTCCTCGGAGAGCGCGCGCCCGACGTCTCCCACTGGGCCGGGGCGCGGCCCGGCAGGGACACGCGCGCCGCCGACACCCAGAAATGCATCCGCGCCGGCGGCAAGCACAACGACCTGGAGGACGTCGGACTCGACACCTACCACCACACGTTCTTCGAGATGCTGGGCAACTGGTCCTTTGGCGACTACTTCAAGAAGGAGTCGCTCGGATGGGGCTGGGAACTGGTCGCCAACACCTGGGGGGTCCCCCCCAGGCGGATCTTCGCGACGGTGTATTCGCCCGACAAGTCGAGGGGCGACCCGTCCGATTTCGACCAGGAGGCCCACGACGTTTGGGCGGGCATCTTCACGAGGGCCGGGCTCGACCCGCAGACGCATATCGTCCGGGGCGGCAAGAAGGACAATTTCTGGATGATGGGCGAAACGGGCCCGTGCGGGCCCTGTTCGGAAATCAGCGTCAACCTGCTCCCGTCGGACGACGAGGCGCAGGGCCGCAAGCTCGTCAACGCGGGCTCCCCGCGCTGCATCGAGATATGGAACCACGTCTTCATCCAGTTCAACGCGAACGCGGACGGCACGTTTTCGCCGCTTGCCGCCAAGCACGTCGACACCGGGATGGGCTTCGAGCGCGTCGCCGGGATATTCGCGACGACCGGGGGGTTCAAGGACTTCTCCGCCGAGCCGTCAAACTACGACTGCGATGTGTTCGCGCCCCTCTTCTCCCGGATCGCGAGGCTTTCGGGAAGAACCTACAAGGGCACCGTTCCCGCGGGGCGCAGCGCGCTTGCGGGGCAGGAACAGACCGACGTCGCGTTCCGGGTGCTGGCCGACCATGCCCGGTGCGTGTGCTGCGCCATCTCCGACGGGATACTCCCGGGAAACGAGGGGCGAAGCTACGTGATCCGGCGGATCCTGCGCCGGGCGGCCCTGTACGGGCGCCAACTTGGCCTTGCCACAGGCTTCTTCGAGGAGCTGGTGGCGCCCGTCGTCGAGTCGCTGGGCGGCGTCTTCCCCGATCTAAAGAGGCAGGAACCCACCCTGCGGCGCGTGATCAAGTCCGAGGAGGAGAGCTTCGGAAGGGCCTTGGAACGCGGCCTGAAGCGCTTTGACGAGGCGGCGTCGGCCGGGGCGCTTCCGGGGCCGGCCGCATTCGAGCTGTATGACACCTACGGCTTCCCGCTCGACCTCACCCAGCTGATCGCGCGCGAGCGTGGCCTGACGGTGGACGTCGCGGGCTTCGAGGCGCTCATGGACCAGCAGAGGGAGCGCGGTCGCGCGGCCCAGAAGAAGGAGGTCATTGTGGCCGCGACAAAGGGAGGCGCGCCCGCGGCGCAGCTTCCGACGATCTTCACGGGCTATTCGCTCGACGCTTCAGCCGGCACGCATGCGACCCTGGTCGACGCGGCCAGGTCGGACGACGGCGTGTTTCTGGTCTTCGACCGGACCCCGTTCTACGCCGAGATGGGCGGCCAGCTGGGCGACACCGGATCCGTGCTCGTCGACGGCAGGGCCATCGAGATCGTCGACACCGTCAGGGACAAGTCGCGCCGGCATCTTCACCGGATCGCCCCGGAAGCCCCCGTTCCCGCCGTGGGCGCGGCCGCGGACCTTTCCGTCGATCGCGTGCGCCGCCGCGCCATCCAGCGCCACCACACGGCAACCCATCTCCTGCACTGGGCGCTCCGCAAGGTCCTCGGCACGCACGTCAGGCAGGCCGGATCGCTCAACGGCCACGACCGGCTGCGTTTTGATTTCTCGCACTTCGAGGCGGTGACGCACGCCCAGCTTCGCGAGATTGAGGGGTTGGTCAACCAGAGGGTCCTCGACAACGCGAGGGTCGAGGCCTACGAGGTGGAATTCGACAGGAGGCCCGAGGGCACCCTCGCCTTCTTCGGCGAGAAATACGGGAAGGTCGTCCGCGTGGTGGACATCGGCGGATACAGCCGGGAACTTTGCGCCGGCACCCATGTGGCGAGCACAGCCGAGATCGGCTTCATAAAGGTCGTCCACGAGGGCGCGATAGCCGCGGGCACGCGGCGGGTCGAGGCCGTCGCCGGAGACGCGGCCTACCGTTACGCGCTCCAGGCGTTCGACACCGTCGAATTCGCGGCGCAAAGGCTCGGCTCCTCGCGCGAGGCCCTCGAAGGCCGGATCGAATCCCTGCTCGCCGAGAAATCCGAGATCGAGAAGAGGCTCAAGGCCCTCGAGCAGCGGGCCACCGCGAGCCTCGCCGGGGACCTAGCGGGAAAGGCCGTCGCGCTCGGCGGACTGAGGCTCGCGGCAGCCCAGGTCTCGGCCGAGTCCCCCGACGCGCTGCGGGCGCTCGGCTCCCAGGTCATTGGCAAGCTCGGCGATGGCATCGTCGTCCTTGCGGCGGTGATAGGAGACAAGGCCTCGGTCGTGGCGTTCTGCTCCCCAGCCGCGGAAAGAGCCGGGTACAACGCCGGCAAGATAGTTAACGCGCTGAGCCAGAAACTCGGCGGCAAGGGCGGCGGCAAGGCTGACTTTGCAATGGGAGGCGGCCGCGAAATAGGCAACCTCTCGTCAGCCCTAAGCTCAGCCTTGCCGAAAGGCTGACCCGGGGGCACATTAGGCTTATGTCCACGCCCACAGGGGTCGCCGTCTCGCGGCTCGACTGCATCCTCGCCTTTGATGGCAACAACCGGCTTGCGGTCCGCCGGCTCGGTTCGAGGGCGGGGCTTCCCTTCACCGGATCCGCCCTCGAAATGGCCGTGGGGCGCCTCGAGGGCTCTTTCAGGGACCACACGCGGCCCGTGGAGCGCTTCACCGCCGAGGCCGCAGGGCGGGCCTACCGGGTCTTCTTCACGCAGGTGGAGGGCCTGCCGGCGGATCCCGAGATCGAGATGAGGTCGGCCGAGCAGCTCGAGTCCGAACCCGGCGCGCTCGCGCCCTCGCTCGCAGGGCTCCTCGCGCGGCTCGATCCCCACCTCGTCGAGATACCCTACCTGAATCTCGGCGAGAACGATTTCATCTACAAGTTCAGGCCCGAGAAGGAGCGCAACGCCGCGATCTACGCCCAGGACGCGGAGGCCGGCGCCATCTACCAATCCCGGCTCTGCGCGGCGATCAAGGCGCTCGCCCGGCGCCACGAGCGCATGGCAACGGCCCCAGTCCTGCTGGATTTCGGGGCGGTGCATTACCTTGTTCCGAGCCATTTCGGCTTCTGCCTCGGGGTGAAGAACGCGATCGAGCGCGCCTACGAGACCCTGACGGACAATCCGGGAAGGCGCGTTTTCATGCTCTCCGAACTGATCCACAACCAGTTCGTCAACGACGACCTCATCCGCAGGGGCCTAAGGTACCTCCAGAGCGACAAGGGGGTCCCCCGCGCAAGCGGGCCGGGCGGGCCCGATCTATGGGACACGCTCACTCCGGACGACATCGTGATCATCCCCGCATTCGGCGCCACCGACGAGGACAAGAGGCGACTCGTGCGCAAGGGCATCGCCGTGCGCCAGTACGACGCGACCTGCATGCTGGTCGAGAAGGTCTGGAAGGCGGCCCGGGGCTACGGCCGTGAAGGCTACACGGTCGTCATACACGGCAAGCATGAGCATGAGGAGACCAAGGCGACCTTCTCCAATACACGGCGGTATGCGCCTGCAATCATCGTGCGCAACATGGAGGAAGCCCGCCAGCTCGGGGAAATCATCCTTAAGGGCGACGCGCATTCGCGGTCCCGGTTCCGCGCTCTTTTTCGCGGGAAGTTCACCGAGGGATTCGACGTGGAGCGCGACCTGAAGCGCGTCGCCGTGGTGAACCAGACCACGCTCCTGGTGAACGAGACCCGGGAGATCATCGCCTACCTCAGGGACGTCTTTGCGCAGAAGCACGGGCCCGACGCACCGGGGGCCCCCGCGCACGTCGGAGGGCACGACCGCAACGACACCCTCTGCTACGCGACGCAGGTGAACCAGGACGCGCTCGCCCGGGCCCTTGCCGAGCCCCTGGACGCGGCGTTCGTGATTGGCGGCAAGAACTCCTCCAACACCTACCAGCTCTACCGGCTGTGCGAGCAGCGCCTCGGCGACGGGGCCTTCTTCATCCAGAGCGAGGCCAACATCCTGTCACAGGGCGAGGCCGAGCATTACGTCTTTCCCGCGAAGGGCCGGACGGGACCTGGCGGCCACGTGGAGCGCAGGCCCCTCTGGGGCGAGACGCGGGCGCGGCCCGGGGAAGCTCCCAAGCGCATTCTCGTCACCGGGGGCGCGTCCTGCCCGGACGGAATCATCCAGCAGGTGATTTCGCGCATCAACGGCTTTTATCCGCAGGATTCGCTCCGGCCAATCGAGTCGGTCCTCGCCGACCTTTCGGAATCCTGAATCCCGCTCCGGCGGGTTCGCCTCAGAATCTGAACGTGAATCCGCCCTTGACGCCGTCCTGGTCCGCAAAATCGATCTTCGTCGAATAGGCCGTGCCCGGCCCGCTGGCGACGCTTTGCGAGTAGCCGCCGCTCCCCTGGTAAAGGCCTCCCAAGTAGAAGCCCGCGCTTTCCGTCACATCGTACCGCACGTCCACATCGACATAGTAGCCCGGCAGGATCTTGGTGTTTTCCTTTTGGTAAAGGTCCGTGAAGGGCGTCTGGTTGTTCTCTTCAATGACCAGGCTCTCCAAAACGTTCAATTCGGATCCCGCGTAAATGAGATCCGGGCCGGCGCTCAGGCTCAGCTTGAAGTGCGTCCCGATCGGCAGGGTCAGCGTCGGTCCGATCCGGAGCGTGTAGTACGCCCCTTCGATGAAATAACGGTTCTCGGCGTCCACGTTCGACAACGTCGCGACCCGGCTTAGCGGGATGTTGCCAATGAGGATCGACCGGTCCGCCTGCTGGGTCGACGCCGTGCCGCCGGTGCTCGTGACAACCCCGCCGGTGGAATTAAGGACGGACTGGCTGACCGAGTTGGGCGAGGCGTAGGGGGGCGCAGGGGGGACCTGGCCGAACAGGTCGTATGTGTCCGTAATGGTCGTCAACGCGGTCGGGACGCTCCCATAGGTGCTCGAATGAATGTCGGCT
>DATNHT010000001.1:0-9123 GCA_035604815.1 Opitutaceae bacterium | reverse complement strand
CGGCGGGGCCTGCGGCCACAGGACCATGATCCAGGCGATCGATGCGGCGACCCGGGACGCGGACACGCTCGTCGTCGACTATTTCCCGGACCTCCTGGAGCAGATCGAGCTCCTCACGCGCATCCCCGACATCAAGCTGAGGCGGATCATATTCAGGAAGGCGTCGCGCACGCACGGATACTTCCTTTCGAGCAACGCCCATGCCCGCCTTGACACGTTCGACGCGGTCAACATCCAGATCTGCTGGTACGACGAGCTCACGAAGGACCTGTACGTGCACCTCTACAAGAAGGAGCACGGCTTCTTTGTCCGCGAAGAGCTGGGGCGGAGGTTTCAGGAGGCGACGGTCCTCGCCTTCTACGGCTCGGCCCTCGGGCTGGAGAAGAGCGACACGGACCGGATATCGGGCCTCGTGGAGCAGCTGTCGGCCTTCATCGGGCCCAACCTCGGCGTCCTGACGGGCGGGGGCGGGGGCGTCATGCGGCTGGCGGCCGACCAGGCGCGCAGCAAGGGGGCCCTGACCGGGGCGTGTTTCCTCGAGCTTGAGGCCCAGCCCCCCGAGCTCGGCGTCGACTTCTTCAACACCTTCCAGGAGTCCTCGAGGCACTTTCGGCAGAAGTGGTTCGAGGTCGCCGACTTTTGCATCTTCAACGTCGGCGGCGTGGGAACCCTCGAGGAGATCGGAATCGAGCTCTGCAACCTCAAGCTCGGGATCCGGCCCAGGGTTCCCTACGTCTTCTTCAACTCGAAATACTGGGCCGACCTGAGGCGCCAGGTCCGCGAGATGATCCGCTCCGGGCGGGCGCCGGCCTGGATCGAGGACTACATCCTCTTCGCGGACAACCCCGCGGACGTCGTCGCGTTCTACCGCAAGAAGCTCCAGGTCCTTTGAATCCGGCAGACCTCCCCCGCTCCATCCTCGTCGTCGGCTCGGGAGGGCGCGAACACGCCCTTGTCCGGGCCCTGGCGGCCTCGCCCGCCCGGCCGAGGGTGCTGTGCGCCCCCGGAAATGCGGGAATCGCCGCCGAAGTCGCCTGCTTCGCCGTCAGGTCCGACGACGTCCCGGGCCTTGTCGACCTGGCGCGCCGGGAGAACGCCGAGTTTGTCGTCATCGGACCCGAGGCCCCCCTGGTCCTCGGCCTCGCGGACCAGCTGGCCCTGGCGGGCATTCCCGTATACGGGCCTTCGGCCCGGGGGGCGCACCTCGAGGCCTCGAAATCCTTCGCCAAGCGCCTCCTCCTCAAGCACGGGATTCCCACGCCGGCCGCGGGTTTCTTCACCGAGACCGCCCCCGCGCTCGAGTACCTGCGCTCCAGGCGCGCCCCGATAGTCGTCAAGGCGGACGGCCTGGCAGCCGGCAAGGGGGTCGTCGTGGCCCGGACAAACGCGGAGGCCGAGGCGGCGGTCAGGGACATGATCGACGCCGGCAGGTTCGGCGCCGGCGGGCGCCAGATCCTGATCGAGGACTGCCTCGAGGGCGAGGAGACCTCCATCCTCGTCGTGGTCTCCGGCTGGGATTACGTCATCCTACCTACCTCGCAGGACCACAAGCGGATCGGGGACGGCGACAAGGGCCCCAACACGGGCGGAATGGGCGCCTACTCCCCGGCCGAGGTCGTGACCCCCGCCCTGATGGAGGTGATCGAGCGCAGGATTGTCCGGCCCTCGGTGTCGGCGATCGCGTCCGAGGGGATCGACTATTGCGGCACCCTTTTCATCGGGATCATGCTCACGGCGTCGGGACCGATGGTGCTCGAGTTCAACGCGCGCTTTGGCGATCCCGAGACCCAGGCGGTACTGCCGCGCCTCGCGACCGATCCGCTCGCCCTGCTCTGGTCGGCGGCGCGGGGCGCCCTGGGCGGGTGCACGCTCGAGCTGAAGCCCGGATACGCGATATGCGTGGTCATAAGCGCGATGGGATACCCGGAGTACTTTCCCAGGGGCGACGCGATCGAGATACCCCCTTCCCTTCCCTCCGGGGTCTCGGTCTTGCACGCGGGAACCGCCAGGGATGCCGCGGGGCGGCTTGTCACGGCCGGCGGCCGCGTCCTCGGCGTCACGGCCACCGCGGCCACGCTCGCCGAGGCCGCCGCGAAGGCGTACGAGGCGTGCGAGTCGATCCGCTTCGCGTCGAAATATTATCGCCGTGACATCGGCGCTCGGCAATTAAGACGGCCGTGAAACTCCCCGTACGCCTCCTGGCGGCTGTTGCGGCCGCGTGCGCCCTCCCGCACCCCGGCGCCGCAGCCGCCAAGGGCAGCGATCTCGGCCAGGGCCTGTCGTACATCCGCGTGCACGAGCTGCCCGCCGACCTTCCCTCGCCTCCCTCCGGGCGGCCCGGCCCCTGCGTCCTCGACCTGCGCTTTGCAAAATCCAATGAGGCCGACGCCCTGGCGCTCCGGGCGTGGGCCAGGACTAACGCGTCCCCGCGCGCCCCCATATTCGTCCTCGAGAACGCCGCGACCAGCCCCTCGCTCCTTGCGTCGCTGCCCGGCAACGGCCCCCGCGGATTGATCGTGCTCGCCCCCGCATCGGCCGGGCTGGGCCCGGACATCGCCGTGCGCGTCGCGGCCGACCTTGACCGGCGCGCCTACGAGGCGCTGGAGAAGGGCGCGCCCGTCCAGTCGCTCCTTAGCGACAATCCGGAGAAGCCGCGGGTCGACGAGGCTTACCTCGAAAAGGAGCACCTTTCGGACGGCGACGCGCCCGACGCCGCGACGGGCAAGCCCTCGCCGCCCTCCCCCCTAGTTGACGCGATGCTCCAGCGCGCGGTCCAGCTGCACAGGGGACTCCTCGCCCTGAAAAAGGCCTAACGGGCTCCGGCCCATCGGTTAAGTATCGGTTTTGCCTTTTGGGGCGATCCATGCCCATTTACCCAGCGATGCCCGAGCCGGGACACATCCTTGTCGTTTGCACCGGAAACATTTGCCGAAGCCCCATGGCCACGGCGCTTCTGCAGCACGCGCTGGCGGCGCAGCCCGAGCCCCTGCGTTCCCTCAAGGTCGTCTCGGCTGGCGTTGCGAGCCGCACGGGCGAATCGGCCAGCCCCAACTCGATAACGGCCCTGAAGAAGGTCGGCGTCGACCTGACGGGCCATGTCAGCCAGCCCGTCACGCAGGACCTCCTGGACCATTCGCTCGCCGTCTTCTGCATGACCGAGGTCCAGCGGGACCTGATCGAGCTGACGGCCGACCCGGTCCCACCCCGGCTCCACCTTTTCCGCGACTTCATGACGGACGAGGACGAACGGGAGATCCCGGACCCCTACGGCATGGCGCTTGCCGCCTACGAGGCGAGCCGTGACGAGATCGTGGCTGCGATCCCGTCGATCATCGACTACCTCTCGAAGCTTCCCCCCGGGGTGCTCGCGGGCACCTAGGGGGCGCCGCCCCCAGGCCCCGGATGACGCGAAAAAGGTTTTGCCTCGGGACCTTTTTGGTCGACCGTTGGTTTTTTCTCCCATGCTTAACACCGCGCCGCTCAAAGAACTCGACCCTGAAGTGTCCCTTGCGATCTCCGCCGAGCTCGGCCGCCAGCAGCGCCACATTGAGCTCATCGCCTCGGAAAATTTCGTGATACCGGCGATCCTCGAGGCCCAGGGCAGCGTTCTCACCAACAAGTACGCCGAGGGCTACCCGGGGCGGCGCTGGTACGGCGGATGCGAATTCGTCGACAAGATCGAGCAGCTCGCGATCGACAGGGCGAAGCTCCTGTTTCACTCCGAGCATGCCAACGTCCAGCCGCACTCCGGGTCGCAGGCCAACTTTGCCGTCTACACCACCGTCCTCCAGCCGGGGGACAAGATCCTGGCGATGAACCTGAGCCACGGCGGCCACCTGACCCATGGCAACCTGGCGAACTTCTCAGGCAAGCTCTACAAGGTCGTGGCCTACGGGGTCCGCGAGGACAACCAGTTGATCGACTACGGCCAGCTGGCCGAGGTCGCGATGAGCGAGAGGCCGAAGATGATCACGGTCGGGGCGAGCGCATACTCCCGCGTGATCGACTTCGCGCGGATGGGCGAGATCGCCCGCGCCTGCGGGGCGTTCCTCTTCGCCGACATCGCCCACATCGCGGGCCTGGTCGTCTGCGGGCTCCATCCCTCGCCGGTCCCCCACGCCGACTTCGTCACGACGACGACGCACAAGACCCTGCGCGGCCCCCGCGGCGGGCTGGTGCTCTGCAAGGCCGCCCACGCCAAGGCCCTTGACTCGGCCGTGTTTCCCGGGGCCCAGGGAGGCCCGCTCATGCATGTCATCGCGGCAAAGGCCGTGTGCTTCGCCGAGTGCATGAAGCCCGAGTTCAAGGCGTACTCGGAGCAGATCATCCGCAACGCGAGGGCCCTTGCCGCGGCGATGTCGGCGCGGGGCTACCGGGTCGTCTCAGGGGGAACCGACAACCACCTCATGCTGGTCGACCTCAGGGCCAACCTGCCCGAGCTCACGGCAAAGAAGGCCCAGGAAACGCTCGATCTAGCGAACATCACCTGCAACAAGAACACGGTCCCCTTCGAGACCCGCTCCCCGTTCCAGGCCTCGGGCCTGCGGCTCGGAACGCCCGCCGTGACCACCCGAGGAATGCTCGAGCGCGACATGGACCAGATCGCGGAGATGATCGACACCATCCTGCGCGCGATCGGCACGCCCGCTGAATCCGGCGCGGTCGCCGACGTCAAGGCCCGGGCTGAAGAACTGTCCGCGCGCCACCCTCTCCCCTACCGGTTGTGACGGCGCCCGCCCCGCCCCGGCGCCCGCTGTCGCTGGGCGTCATCTTTCTAACGCTCGTCATCGACCTGGTCGGCTTCTCGATCATCTTCCCGCTCGGACCCGACCTAATCCAGTACTACCTGAGGACCGACGGGCGCTCCGGCCTCCTCGGCTGGCTCCTCGCCGAAAGCGAGACGGTCGCCCACGCGCTCGGCAAGGACCACGCCTTCGCCGCCGTCCTTTTCGGGGGCGCCCTGTTCTCCCTCTATTCGATCCTCCAGTTCGTCTTCTCGCCCTTCTGGGGCGCGCTTTCCGACAGGAAGGGGAGGCGGGGCGTCCTGCTCGTCACGGTCGCCGGGACCGCCGTGGGCTACGCGGTCTGGCTCCTCAGCGGCTCGTTCTGGCTCTTTGTTGCCTCGCGCATCGTGTGCGGGGCCTTCAGCGGCAACCTCTCGGTTGCGACGGCCGCGGTCGCCGACGTGACCACCCGCCAGGAGCGCTCGCGCGCCATGGGCATCGTGGGCGCGGCGTACGGGCTCGGACTGGTGACGGGTCCGATGGTCGGCGCCGCGGCCGCCCAATACAACCTCCTCGCGCGGCACCCCTCGCTCGAGCGGTTCGGCATCAACCCGTTCTCCGTGCCGGCGCTGGTTTCCCTGCTGCTGTGCGCCGTCAATCTCGCATGGGTCAGGCGCAGCTTCACGGAGACGCTCCCCGAGGGCGCCCGCACCGAGGCGCGCGAGGCCCGGCTGCGCAACCCGGTCCGCGCGATCCTGAACCTCGAGAATCCCGACGTCCGGCGGGCGAACATCGTCTTTTTCGTCTATTCGCTCGCCTTCGTGGCGATGGAGACCTCGCTCACGTTCCTGGCCGCCGAGAGGTTCGGCTACACGGCCGGCAGGAACGGGATCCTCCTCGGGTATCTCGGGATCTGCTCGATCGTGACCCAGGGGTTCATCGTCCGGATCCTGCTAAAGAGGGTCGACGAGGTCCGCGTGCTGGCGGGCGGCCTGGTGTCGACGGGCGTCGGCCTGCTGGTCGTCGGGCTCGGATTCCATCAATGGATGATGTACGGCGGTCTCGCGTTCGTGGCGATGGGCTCGGGCCTCGTGAATCCCTCGACCACCGGCCTGATCTCGCTCTACAGCGGCCCGGGCGAGCAGGGCCGCGTCCTCGGGATCTTCCGCTCGCTCGGCTCCCTGGCCCGCGCCATCACTCCCATGCTCGCCGGGGTCGTGTTCTTCATCTCCGGCTCGAAGGCGGTCTTCATCGCGGCGGCTGCGCTCGCCGCGGCGGCCATCGCGCTCAGCAGGGGCCTGCCCAAGCCCGCCCGATGACAAGGCGCCTTCCCCTAGCCCTGGCGGCGCTCGCCGGCCTCCTCGCCTCGGGCTGCCTCGGAATCCACCACGCCGCGCCGAAGCCCGGCCTGACCAATGTCGGATCCCGCGCGGTCACGCTTCCCTGCCGGATCCTCGGGAACGTCCCGATCGTCGAGACAAAATGGGACAAGTTCGGGCCCTACAACTTCGTCGTCGACACGGGCTCATCGGTGACGCTCGTCTCGCCCGACCTCGCGAAGCGCTACGCCTGGGACGCCTCGCCGGCCCCGGACGTTCCCCAGGTCCGGGTGCGCTCATCGGAGGGCGGATCGACCCTGCTAAACGCCGTCACGCTCAGGCGAATCCAGCTCGGTAGCGCCCGGTTCGAGTACGTGCCCGCGCTCGTCTATGACTGCGCCGACCTGACCGCCCAGTTCGGCGTCAAGATCGACGGGATCCTCGGATTCCCGCTGTTTCGAAACGCCGTCCTCACGATCGACTACCCGCACGGGCGCCTCGTCCTGCGCTCGAGGATCCCCGAGGACGGGTTGCCGGGCGAGGCCATACTCTTCAACAACGCCGACAAGACGCCCCTGATCCCGGTGCGCCTGGGCGACCGGGAATTCGCCGCCCTGATCGACTCCGCCAGCAGCGCGGCGATCGCCATCAATCCGGCCGGCCTCGCCCCGAAGTTCTCGTTCGGCCCGGTCGACGGACCGACCGTCAGCACCCTGACGGGCGACCGCCACACCAGGGTGGGCCGCCTGGCCGACGTCGTGCGGATGGGCTCCTTCGACATCCCGCGCCCGGTCGCCGAGACGACCGACGAGCTCTCCTCCCTGGGCGGAGGGATCCTCAGCCATTTCACGGTCACTTTCGACCAGGAGGACGACGAGGTGTTCTTCCAGCACGACGCGGCCGACTCGCTGGCGATCCCCGCGCTCCGGGGTACGGGCCTTAGCTTCAGGAAGACCCCCGCCTATTGGAAGGTGGCCGGCGTCGTGCCGGGCTCGCCCGCCGAGGCCAGCGGCGTGCGGCTGGGCGACCTCGTGTCGCGGGTCAACGGGGAGCCCGTGGACAACTGGGACCTGCCGCGCTATGACCGGCTTGTCGCCACGGCCGACCGGATCGAGTTCACGTTCATCGTCGGGACCCAGGAAACGCCCAGGTCGCTGCCGGTCGTCGAGCTGGTGCCGTAGGCGCCGCCCCGGGGCCCGTCCCGAAACGTCCTAGGGCAAAGCGAACGCGACATAGCTGTCGCCCTTCGGCGTATCGAGCTTCGTTCCCCCGCACGCGATGACGACGAACTGCCTCCCGCCGACCTCGTACGTGCTCGGGGTCGCGAAGCCGCCCGCCGGAAGCGTGACCTGCCAGAGCAGCTCCCCCGTGCGCTTGTCGAACGCCCGGAACATCCCGTCCTTCGTGGCCGCGATGAAGAGCAGGCCCCCCGCCGTCGCAACCGGTCCGCCGTAGTTCTCCGTGCCGGTCGGCGGAATGCCCCTGGCGGTCAGCTCCTTGAACTCGCCAAGGGTGACCCTCCAGACGTGCTCTCCGGTGTTCAGGTCTATCGCGGTCAGCGAACCCCAAGGCGGGGAGATGGCGGGATAGCCCTTGCTGTCGACAAACCTGTTGTAGCCGTTGAACCGGTAGGGGATCCGCGGGACCTCGCTTGCCGGCGCAGCCGCCGGCGCTGCCGCGCCGGCCTCCCGATCGCCGAACAGGAAGCCCGCTATCGTCTCCTTGTCAGCCTTGGACAAGGTCGTGAATCCCGGCATCATCCTGCGGCCCGTGGTCATCAGGTCGACGACGGCGGCGCGCGTGTAGCGGGCGCCAACGTCGACCAGCGAGGGGATTCCGCCCGCAGGCAGGCCCCTGCGCTCGGGCCCGTGGCAGGTGATGCAGTACACTGTGTAGAGCCTCCGCCCCGGGCTCATCAGGGCGAGGTCCGCCTCCTTCGGCGCGTCGGACACCGAGGCGATCCACGCCATCTCGTTCGCGTTCACATAGAGGATGCCGTCCGGATCGACAGCCGGCCCGCCCCACTCCCCGCCCCCGTCGAAGCCCGGGAACAGGACCGTGTCGTCCTTTCCGAACGGCTGGAAGAGGCCGGTGCGCGCCGCACGCAGCTGCGCCAGGAGCGCCTCGCGGTTCTCGGCGTAGGGGCTGATGTCGGCATCCGTCAGCGTCTGCCGCGCGAACGGCTTGGGCACGGCCGGGACGGGTTGGGTCGGCCACGCCTGCTCGCCCTCGAGGCCCGATTTCGGGAAGGGCTTCTCCTCGATCGGGAACAGCGGCTCGCCCGTCAGCCGGTCGAACAGGAAGACGTAGCCGGTCTTCGTGGTCTGCGCCACCGCCTCGACGGCGCGGCCCGCGTGTCTAACGGTCAGCAGCACGGGCGGCGACGGGAGGTCGCGGTCCCACATGTCGTGGTGGACCGCCTGGCGATACCACAGGAGCTTGCCCGTGGCCGCATCCAGCGCGAGGAGGCAGTCGGCGAAGAGGTTCTGACCGAGCCTGTGGCCGCCCCAGAAATCCGGCGCAGCCGAGCCGGTGGGGACGTAGAGAATGCCCCGCTTGCGGTCTATGGCCATGCCCGCCCAGCAGTTGGCCGAGCCCACATCGATGTTCTTGTAGGCGTCCTTCGACCACGTCTCGTAGCCCCGGTCGTTCGGGTACGGCATCGTCCGGAAGACCCATCCGATCGTTCCGGTCCTCACGTTGAATGCCTGGATGTAGCCGGGCGCGGCGTCCTGGTCCTCGCCCACGCGCGTCGGCATGAACAGGAGGTCCCCGTAGAGCGTTCCCGGGGTCGTCGAGACCACCCATTTCTCCTGCGCCTGCGCGCCCAGGCCCGCCATGAGGCTCGCCCTCCCGTCGACGCCAAAGTCCGGGATCATCGCGCCCGTGCGGGCGTCGAGCGCGTACAGCCAGGAGCCGATCGTGCACAGGATCCTGCGCTCGTGCCCATCCGACCAATAGGTGACGCCGCGGTCGTTGTCGTACGAATTGATGTTCCTGGGGTCGGAGAACCGCCAGAGCTGCCTGCCGGTCGCCGCGTCCAGCGCGAAAATCTGGCTCGTCGCCGTCGCCCCGTACAG